>VBGS01000210.1 GCA_005889445.1 Chloroflexota bacterium | reverse complement strand
ACCTCGAGCGTGGGGGCTGCGGTGGCGATGTTCGTCACGTAGACGCGGTGCAGCCCCGGATCGACCGCGACGCCGAACCATCCCTGTGCGGCGCTCGGGCTCACGAAGTCACGGACGCCGAAAGTCCGCGTGTCGATGGAAACGAACTCGGTCCCGCGTGCGGCGAAGAACATGTTCGCGGCGGGATCGACCGCGACGCCGAGTCCGCCACCGTCATAGCTCGTCGTGACCTGCGTCAGCGTGGTCAGATTCAAGACCGTGACCGTCATGTCGCCGAAGTTGGAGACGTACAGCCGACGGCCGACCGAGTCGAGGGCCATCGGTCCGGGCTGCATCCCAACGTCGACGCTCCGCACGGTCCCCGCCGCTGGATCGACGACCGAGATCGTCGTCCCGCCGTTGTTCGAGACGTAGACATGCCCATCGGCGGGGTCGACGACGACGCCGAACGGCAGGTGACCGACGGCGTACGTCACGGCGACGCTTCCCGCGAAAGCGACCTGCGGAACCGTGACCGCCGCGACGAGCGCAATGACCGACATGAGCCGACGCATGAGGCGGGAAGGTTTGCTTGACCGGCCGCCGCTTTCAATTGAGCAGGAGGTCCTAGGCCATTCGGCTAGTCAATGACCCGCTGAAGCCACCAGGCACCCGAGCGCCTGTCTCCATACACATCGCAGACCAGTCCGTCGGCGGTCCGCAGAGTCAGGTAATCGCGCGCCACGCCGTCCTTCCACCAATCCGCCTCGACGCGCCACTTGCGCATCTCCTCGACGACCGTGTGCCGATGACCCGCGACCACGAGCGCGATGAGCTCGCCCTCGTCCCAGACCAGACGTGCCGGCAGTGGCTCGCTGAACAGCCTCATGCGATCACCTCCACCCATTCGCTCGCGCGCTCCGGAAGCCGCGCCTCGGAATCTCTGACCCGCGTCTGAAGCACCACGCCGGCACCGAGCTTCTCGCGCAGGAATCGCGCGGTGGCGATCGCCTCCTCGCGGCGGGCTCCATCGGGCGCGAACAGCCCGACCTGGCGCCCGCGCGCCGGCTCCACTTCGGGTACCTCGAGCGTGCAGCCGATGACGAGTCCAAGATCCGCCCGTTCCTCGAGCGCCCAGCGCAGTGAGCGCAGGAGCGCGGCGCTCTCGCGAGTCGGCGGAAGCACGGTGCGGTCGATGCGCAGCGGCCCGCCGTCTTCGCGGTCGAGGCGCAGGACGAGTCGCAGCGCGGCGAGGCCATCCCGAGCGAGAGCACGCGCGATCTCGTCGACCACGATGCGCAGCGCGAAGACAAGCTGTTCGTGCGAGCCGATCGCGTCGTCCCATGCACGCCGCGCGCGGATCCGCCGTGGTGGGACGCACGCGCGGATCACGTCGCCGTACTCGCCGCGGGCGAGCGCGTGCGCACGCGCGACCGCGCTCCCGAAGCGATCGAAGACGGCCCCGCGAGGCAGCTCGGCGAACTCGCCGACCGTCCGAAGTCCGAGGAGTCGAAGCTCGTCTCGGACTTTCACGTCGATAGGGAGCACGTCGAGCGACAGCGGCGCGAGATAGGTACGCCCGTCCTCGACGGCTCGGACCTCGCCGGGCGGCGTGCGCTCGGCGACGACGCGCGCGACGAAGGGCGTGGGGGCGATGCCCGCCGACGCGCGAGTCCCAAGACGCGCGCAGCGCGTCAGCACACGACGCGCGACGCGCGACGGCGCGCCCAGAAGCTCCTCGGTCCCCGCGAGGTCGCATGCGAAGATCCCGGGGTCGAGCACCCCGATCCGTGGCAACGCGGTGTGGAGGGTCGCGAGGAGCTGCGTATGCAGCGACGCCGCTTCGCGCGCGACGACCACGAGAGTGACTGGATCTCTCATACCGCGACCGCGGCGAGATCAGCGCGCGTCCCGAGATCGACGAACGTTCCGTCGGCACGGAGAGAGAAGAGCGCGCGATCGCTCGTGTGCGCACGGCCGACCGCGAATGACCACGCGACGGTCCGCTCGAATTGACGCTCCCAGGCGACGCGTTCGAAGACATACGTCGGAAGGATCACGCGCGACCCGCGCGCACCGCACACGACAAGGAGCGCCGCCGGCGATCCACGGACCGTCGCGAGCGCTGGGGCGAGATCGTCGATAGAGATCCCTCCAAGCGACGGCTCGCCGGCGTCGACCGTCACAAGACGAAAGCCTTCGCTGCGCAGCGCCGCGGCCGTCGCGACCGCGACGTGGGCGCCGCGCGCGCGGACGACGATGAGCCGCTCGAGGTCGACGCCGTTCCGCTCGGCCGCGAGCGGATCGAACGACGCCGTCGGATCGATCCAGGCGACCATTCCGCCCTGTGACTGGGCTGCGGTGACCGCGCGGAGCGCGAGCGTGAGCTTGCCCACGCTCGGCGGGCCCACGAACGCGAGCGGCTCGCCCGCGGCGAGCCCGCCCGAGATCACCCGATCAAGTGAGGTCCCGGTCGCGATGACGAGGTCATCGCGATGTCGTTCGGTGGCGGGTCCGCGAGCGACCGCGTGGACGCCAAAGCGTCCTTCGATGCGCGCGATCGCCTCGGCCAGCGGTGCTCCCACACGTGCTCCCTGTTTTGTTCTTTTGGCCGTCCGGCTGGCCTCCGGAGGTTATAGAACGTATGTTCTAGACGATATCAGGCCGCCCCTTCTTGTCAACCTGATGACAAACCCTCGATACGCAACTTATGGCCGCGTTCATAGAACGCCATGCTGTGCGCCCACTGCTACGCCTCGCGCCTGGGCCTTTCGCGGATGGTCGGGCGCAAGGGCGGCGAGCGCGACCGCCGTCGCCCGCCGCCGAGGACTCGGACCGCTTAGGAGGCGACCGCGCGCGGCCGAGTGCTGGCGACCGCGTCGCGAAGGGCACTGACGCGGATCGCCGCGTATGCCGCGATCAGCACCACGACGATCCCTCCGGCCTCGAACGCGGCGTTCATCCCGCCCACCGTGCCGATCGAGCCGAGGAGCATCTGGCCGAGCGGCATGAACCCGATGAAGACCATGGTCTGAACGCTCATCACCCGGCCGCGTAGCGCGTCTGGTGTTCGCGTCTGCATGAGTGTGCTTGCCATGCCCATGAACACCATGACCGCGAGGCTCGTGAGCCCGACAAAGATGAGCGCCCCGAGGACGGTCCGCTGCGCCCCAAAGACCGTGAGGAGCGCTCCATGCGCGCCCGCGGCGGCAACGAGGAGCGCGCCCCGACGCCTCCAGCCGCCAAGCGATGCGGTGAGGAGCGCGCCTGCGAGCGCGCCGGATCCCGAGGCAGCGAGAAGCCACGACAGCTCGATCG
>VBGS01000209.1 GCA_005889445.1 Chloroflexota bacterium | reverse complement strand
ACGCGGCTTGCGAAAGCCGAAGACCTCGGCGTCCGTGAACACGCGCACGCCGAGCTCGGGGAGCGCGAAGCCCTCCGCGAGCGGCACGCGCGCGACCACGAGCGACCCGGTCGCGGGAACGTCGTCGACCGCGTCACGCGCGACGGTCGTGACGTCACGGTCGGCGAGGAGCTCCGCGAGTCGAGCCGCCTGGGGGGTGGCCACGAGCCGGGTGTCCGTGGCGCCGGCGGCGACCTCGCGCAGGAACTGGTCGAGCCGGCCGGCGTAGCTCGTCACGCCCGTCCATCCGAGGCGGAGCGCGTCCGCGGCAGGCCGCACGCGCACCGCGCCGTGCTGCGCGGCGACCCCGTCGATCCGGGATCGCGGAACGTACGGCGTCGGGAAGACGGCGACCGTGAGGCCCTGCCCGGCGAGCTCGTCGCGGCGCTCCTCGGCCTGCGCCTCGAGCGAATCGTGCGAGAGCTCGAGATCCACGGTGTCCTCGAAGACGACTGTGGCGCGATCGCCGAGGTGCTCGAGCAGCGACGCATCGGCGCCGAGCGCGGACGCGAACGCGTCGGCACCGGGCGCGTATCCGCCTTCGCGAAGGGCATCGACCAGCCGCGCGTAACCAGACAGGTCCGTGGCGGCCTCGTCGTCGCGCGCGTGCCGGTCCCAACCGGCCGCTGCCAGACGCTCGGCGAGCTCGGCCGCACGCTCCATCCCGAACTCGCGCGCGGGGAGCACGACGAGCTCGGCAAGATCGGACTGCGAACGCTGCGTCACCGGATCGAACGCGCGGAGCGTCTCGATCTCGTCGCCGAACAGCTCGACGCGCGCGGGCTCCTCGGCCGACGCGGGGTAGATGTCGATGATCCCGCCGCGACGAGAGAAGGTGCCCGGCTCGCTCACCTCGGTCACCGGCTCGTATCCGAGGTCAAAGAGCCATGTCGCGGTCTCCTGCCACGCGAGGCGATCGCCGGCGCGCAGGGTCCGCCCGCGACGCGCCAGCTCGTCGGGCGGGATGGTGTGCTGGAGCAGCGCGCGCAGGCTCGTGACGACGGCGACGGGCGCGCTGGCGCGGGTGAGCCGCCACAGCGTCAGGAGGCGCTGATGCACCGCGCCGCCCGACGGCGCGCTGATCTCGAACGGCATCGGCTCGCGCTCGGGGAAGGCGAGCACGCGATCCTCACCGAGCCAGCCCGCGAGCTCGGCACGCCAGCGACGGGCGCGGTCCTCGCTCGGCGCGACCAGCGCGACGGTCCGTCCGCCGGTCGCGACGAGTGCGGACCATCCAAACGCCCGCGCCCCGGCGGTCGCGTCCATGACGGTGACCGTCTCGCTCCGTTCGAGCCTGGAGGCGAGCTCGCGGTAGACGGGGCTGCGTTCGGCCAGGTCGAGAAGTCCCCCCAGCCGGGCCCGCGCCACCGCCGTCGCGCTAGCCATTGAACTTCTCCATCGCCCTGTCGATCCCGTCGCGTAGCGCGACCTCGACGGCCTCGGCCGCGCGAGCCATCTGCGCGTCCGCGACGGGCCGCTCGTCGGCGTCGAACGGCTCGAGCACGTACTCCGCGAGCTCTCCGATCTCCGCGCTCGGGTCCGCCGGCGCGACGCCGACACGCACCCGCGGGAAGCCCTCGCCCACCTCGGCCACGATCGAGCGCATCCCGTTGTGGGTCCCGGGGCCGCCGCGGTCGCGGATCCGGATCTTGCCGAGGGGCAGGTCGATCTCGTCGAAGACCACGAGCAGCGCGGACGGGTCCAGGCGGTAACGGTCGAGCAGCTTGCGCACCGCGCGGCCCGAATCGTTCATGAACGTCTGGGGACGCGCGATGGCGACGCGGACGTCGCCGACCCGGGCTTCGGCGATCCGCGACTCCGCCGCCTTGATGGCGAACTCGGCCCGCGCGCGCTTCGCCAGACGCGAGGCCACCTGAAAGCCCGCGTTGTGTCGCGTGTTCGCGTAGCCGTCTCCCGGATTGCCGAGCCCGACGACGATCCGGTCGACGCGCGCCGGGGCCTGGGCCCGGCCAAAGAGCTTCGCGAGTCGTGCCACCGATTTCTCCAAGACGCGCAAAGGGGCCGCATCGCCCGATGCGGCCCTGCGATCGCGTATTCCCTCTAAACGATAGCGCTCGGCCGCGCCCGGTATCGTCTCGGCGGTGAAGCTCCCGCGCTTCGACATGGAGCGGATGCAGTCGCAGTGGGAGCACCGTGTCCGCTACGACCTCTCCGAGTCGGGGGTCGAGGCGCTGACGCTCGAGGAGATCACGCGCGATCAGAAGGAGCTCATGGGCACCCCCTTGGGCTACGCCGAGGGCACTGGGCGCGAGGAGACCCGCGCGCTCGTCGCCGGCTTCCACCCGGGGACCGAGGCCGCGAATGTCGTCATCACCACCGGGACGAGCGAAGCGAATTTCATCGCCCTGTCCACGCTCGTCGGCTCCGGGGACGAGGTCGTGGTGGTGATGCCCAACTACATGCAGCTGCACGGCATCGCGAACGGTCTCG
>VBGS01000208.1 GCA_005889445.1 Chloroflexota bacterium | reverse complement strand
GCCGTTGGGGCTCGTGTTGAACGCGCCCGTGGTGCTTCCGCGGTCGAGCGACATGATCGCGTAGCCGCTGTTCACGTTCTCCGCGCCGGCGACGCCGCGGGCGCGGACCGGGTTGAAGGCGGCCTCCGCGGGCACGAGCGACGTCTGGACCTGGCGCTGGATGACCACCTCGATGTGATCCATGCGTCCGATGAAGCTGCCGGTGATCGGCGGGTAGGAGACGTCGAGCTGCGTCGTGCAGTCCACGTTGTGCGTGCACAGAGCGGGGATGTCGAAGTACCCGTTCTTCAGAGCGTCGTCAAACGCGGCCTGCCTGACCTGGGCCGGGGTGCCGTTCTGGTACAGGACCACCGCCCCTGCGAAGGCCGCCGAGTCCGCGGCCTCCTGCTCGGTGCGCTTGTTCGAGTAGAGCTGTCCCGCGTCGATCGCCAGACCGACGATGAAGAGGAGTGCGAGCATCACGATCGCGAACAGCACGACCGCCTGGCCTTCGTCCTCATCGCGCCAGAAGCGACGGATGACGTTCATCGCTGGATCGCCAACTGCGAACCTCCACGGAGCGTGATCTGGAACGCGCCTCCCAAGAGGTACTGCGACGGGAGGGGGACGAACGGCGACGAGGCGTCGACCGCGACGCGGCAGTTACGGTCGGCGCAGTGCCTGTCCGGGTTGGTCGGGTACGTATCCGGATAGGTGACGGTGACGGTGATGTTGTAGACGCCGATCGCGGCCGCCTTGACGACGTTCGGGATCTGCGTGTAGATCACCGGGTCGGCCGGGTCGGTCGTGTCGGCGGCTGGAACACCGTAGGTGCCGTGCACGATCGCGTACCGGGTGCCCTCGCGGGCGGCGTAGGCGAGGGTGTTCTCCTGCCAGACCGCGCGGCCGACGTCGACGAGTCCGGTGATGATCAACAGCATGAGCGGCAGGAGGAGCGCGAACTCGACGAGCGACTGCCCGTGGTCGTAGTCGCGCTCGCGGAAGAATGCGCTGAGCATGCCCATTAGTAGAAGAGCCTCATCGTCGTGCTCCGGTCGAAGTTCGCGGTGTTGGGGATGAGCGGCCAGGGAATCAGGGTGTGGAACGTGTACGTGATCTGGACGGTGACGAAGCACGGGTCATCGACCGTGGGCGGGGACACCGTGCATGCCGTCACCCCGTCGGCTTGGAATCCCGCCCGGATGCTGACCGCCGGCGCGCCCGAGGTCATACCCGGCGTTTGCCCCATCTCCTGGCGGGCGCGGGCCACAGCCTGCCCCGCGTTCTTCGAGTAGTCGATCGCGTACGCCTCGGCGCCGGCCCGGGCGCCGTTCTGCACCGCGAGCTGCAGCGCGTAGGCGCGCGCCATGTCAGCCCCTCCGATGAGCCCGAAGACGAGCACCGGGAGGAGCAGGGCGAGCTCGACCATCGACTGTCCGCCCTCCTTGCGGAGGAAGCGAAACAGGCGTCGAGCACGCGAACGCAGGGTGAAAGCCGTCCTCATCGATTCGGCAGTTTAACGAGCGAGCACCCGCGAAATCCCCCCGTTGCCTCACCCGTTGGTACCAGTCGGATACGTCTACGGGTACTGCGCTGAATGCACTAGTGCGCGGGGCTAGTCGGCGGCGGCGACGGGTGTGCGAGCGCGTGACAGCACCGCCTCGACGATCGCGAGCGCCTCATCGATGTCGTTCCGTTCGATGCCGTAATGCGTAACCGCGCGCAGCCGAGGCGAATTGCCCAGGTATCGCGAGATCCGCAGGCCGCGTTCAGCACAGGCCTTCGCGAACGAACCAGGCTCCATCCACTGGGGCTCCACCTCGAACGACACGATGTTCGTGACGACCTTCGCGGCATCGATGCGGACACCGCGAATGCGTGCGAGGCCGTCGGCGAGCGCCTTCGCGCTCCGATGATCGTCGGCGAGACGGTCGCGCATTTCCTCGAGGCCGACGAGCGCGGCCGCGGCGATCACGCCGGCCTGTCGCATCGCTCCGCCGAGCAGCTTGCGGACCCGTCGCGCCTTCGTCACCGTCTCGGCGCTTCCGCAGAGGATCGAGCCCACCGGCGCCGAGAGGCCTTTGGAAAAACAGAACTGGACCGTATCCACCGGTTCGCAGAGCTCACGCGCGTCGACCCCGAGCGCGACGGCCGCGTTGAAGATGCGAGCTCCGTCGAGGTGGACGCGCATGCCACGGCGATGGGCGAGGTCGCTCGCGGCGCGGGTCTCTGCGACGGTCAGGACCGTGCCGCCGCAGTTGTTGTGCGAGTTCTCGAGGCAGAGCAGGGATGTTCGCGGGAACATGCCCTGCGGGCGGATCGCCGCCTCGATGTCCTCGAGCGTCGGGCACCCATCGCGGTTCGGGACCAGACGCGGCACGATCGAGCCGACGACGAAGGATGCGCCCATCTCGTTCTGGTAGATGTGCGCGAGGTCGCCAAGGATCACCTCGTCGCCTCGCTCCGTCTGGGACAGGACGCCGCAGAGGTTCCCCAGCATTCCGCTCGCGACGTAGACACCCGCCTCCTTGCCGACCGCGTCCGCGGCGCGCCTTTCGAGCTTGTTCACGGTCGGGTCCTCGCCGTA
>VBGS01000199.1 GCA_005889445.1 Chloroflexota bacterium | reverse complement strand
TACACGCCCGGCACCTTTGCGAAGACGGACGAGCTCGTCGAGCTCTGTACCGTCGCCGCGGATTTTGGCGGGATGTACATCTCACACCTGAGGAACGAGGGAGACCGACTGCTCGAGGCGGTCGACGAGCTCATCGAGATCGCCGGTCGGGCGCGTCTGCGGGCGGAGATCTATCACCTGAAACAAGCCGGTCGAGCGAACTGGGAGAAGCTGCCGGCGGTCATCGACCGTGTCGAGAACGCGCGCTCGGACGGCCTGGACATCACCGCGGATATGTACACCTATACGGCAGGGGCGACGGGTCTGAACGCCGCGATGCCGCCCTGGGTGCAGGTGGGCGGCTTCAACGCGTGGATCGCCAGACTGCGCGATCCCGAAGTCCGCGCGCGGGTCGCGGACGAGATGCGCCTGCCGGGCAAGGACTGGGAGAACCTCTTTCTCGCGGCCGGAGGCGGGCCGGGCGTTCTGCTCGTCTCATTCAAGAACGAGCGGCTCAAGGCGCTCACTGGCCGCACGCTTCTCGAGGTCGCGGTCGCGCGTAGGACGTCGCCGGAGGAGACGGCGATCGATCTCGTGGTCGAGGACGAGAGCCGGGTCGGCGCGTGCTATTTCGTCGCATCCGAGGAGAACCTGCGTAGGCAGGTCGCATTGCCGTGGATGAGCTTCGGCTCGGACGAAGCGGCGCCCGCGCCGGAGGGCGTGTTCCTGCGTTCGCATCCGCATCCTCGCGCGTATGGCACGTTCGCGCGGCTCCTGGGCCACTACGTCCGCGACGAGAAGATCGTTCCGCTCGAGGACGCGATCCATCGCCTCACCGACCTCCCTGCGCGGACGCTTCGACTCGGTCGCCGCGGCCGCGTCGCCCGCGGCTACTTCGCGGATGTCGTGGCGTTCGATCCGCGCACCATCGAGACCCGCGCGACCTACGCCGAGCCGCACCGCTACGCCACCGGGATGGTGCACGTCCTGGTGAACGGCGAGCCGGTCCTGAAGGACGGCGAGCACACCGGGGCGCGGCCCGGCCGGGTCCTCGTTCCGACTCGCGGGACCGCGCGCCTCTCCTAGGCGATCCGCTCCGAGGCGCGTGCCGGCGCGGCGGTCGAGCCGCGGATCACCAAGTGCACGTCGAGCACGACGCGACGTGTCGGGATCGGCTGCTGCTCGATCTGCGCGAGGATCAGACCCGCCGCCAGCTCGCCCATCTCGCGCTGCGGGACGTGGACCGTGGTCAGCGCGGGGGCGAAGAGGTCCGCGAACGAGATGTCGTTGAACCCGACGAGGGAGATCTGATCGGGGCATTCCAGGCCCGCTTCGCGCGCGGCGCGGAGCGTCCCGAGCGCCACCAGGTCGTTCGCGCAGAAGACCGCCGTCGGCGGCACGCCGCCGTGGATCAGCCGTCTCGCGGCGCGATATCCGGCTTCCTCCGAGAACGCCTCCGCGACGCTGACCTGCGAGCCCTCGATGCGAACGCCGCGTTCGCGTAGGGCGGCCTTGGCGGCGGCGAGTCGCTGCTGTCCGGTCATCGTCGTCTGTGGCCCGGCGACGATCCCGATCCGGGTATGACCGAGATCCACGAGATGCCCGATGGCTTCCGCTGTTCCCATGTCGTTGTCCACGAGCACCACCAGGTCGTCAGGGCCTCGGGACCCGCGGTTGACCAGCACGAAGGGGAAATGATCGCGTCGCAGCTCAGCGATGGTCGCGTCGGACATGAAGCTCGAGGCGATGACGATGCCGTCGACCTGTCGCTCGCGGAGCACTCGCAGGTACTCGTCCTCCCGCTCCGACGAGTCCTCGGTGTTGCAGAGCACGAGGTTGTAGCCGCGCGAGCGCGCCGTCTCCTCGACCCCTTTGATGATCGGCGGGAAGAGCGGGTTGTCGATGTTCGGCACGAGCATCCCGAGAGTGAACGTCCGCTGTAAGCGAAGGCTGCGGGCGAGGGCCGATGGGCGGTAACCAAGCCGCGCGGCCGCCGCGATCACACGCTGGCGAGTCGCCGGAAGGAGATTCAGCTCCCCGCTCCCGTTCAGCACCCGGGACACCGTCGAGGGATGCACCCGAGCGGCCCTGGCGACATCGATGATCGTGACGCGAGCCGGCATTTGGTGACGCTCCCCTCAGCTCAGCTTGTCGGCGATCCGCTCGTTCGCCCGATGGTCCCACGGGACCGCGACGAGCGCCGGTTCGCCGAGGTCGAGCGCGCGGCGCAGCGTCGGGAACAGCTCCCGCGCCGTTGGGACCGCGAAGCCCGCGATGCCGAAGGCGCGGGCGAGCTCGACGAACCCGGGGTTCCCGAACTCTGTGGCGAACGCGCGACCGTAGACTCGGCGTTCGTTCGCCTCGATGATCCCGAGACGATCGTCGACCAGGACCACGCAGACGATCGCGGTCCCGAGCCGCTTCGCCGTCTCGAGCTCCTGCACGTTCATGAGAAAGCCCCCATCGCCCGCGAACGCGACCACTTTCCGCTCGGGGAAGAGGAGCTTCGCGGCGATCGCACCGGGCAGCGCGATGCCCATCGAGGCGAGCCCGTTCGAGACGACCACGGTGTTCGGCACCGGAGTGGAATAGAGCCGCGAGAGCCACACCTTGTGGGCGCCGACGTCGCTGACGACGATGTCCTCCGGTCCCAGCGCCTCGCGGAGCGCCGCGACGACGTTCTGCGGGGGAAGCGGAGCGGCCGCGTCGCGCGCGAGCTCCATCGCCACTCTCTTGATCGGCTGTCGATCGGTGCGCTCCTCGACGAGCTCGGCGAGCGCGGTCAGCGACTCCCCCAGCTCACCGACGACCTCGATGGAAGGCTGGTAGTGGCCGTCGAGCTCGGCCGCGGTGCTGTCGACGTGGATGACCACCTTGTCGCGCTTGGGATTCCAAAGCGAGGGCGCCCACTCGACGAGGTCGTAGCCGATCGCGACCACCAGGTCCGCCTGGGCGAGCTGTGGGATGTTCGCGAGCTCGGCGCCCTCGCGCTGAAGGCCGACGGGTGCGAGGGACTGCGGACTGTACGGGTCGATCACGCCCTTGGCCATGTAGGTGTG
>VBGS01000198.1 GCA_005889445.1 Chloroflexota bacterium | reverse complement strand
CGAAAATCCCGACGACGTCGAGCCCGCCATCGGATGACCGCCGACGATGCGCGCACCCGCCGGTGCGCGCGCGGCGTACTCGCGGACCGCGCGCTTCAGCGATGCGGTGTCGAGGAGCAGCGCTCCATCGCTTCGAGCGGCGAGCCGCTCGAGCGTCGGAACGGTCTCCGGGATCGGCGTCGCGACGAGCACGGCGTCCGCGGGGAGCAGCTCGTCGAGCGACGCGACCATGCGCAGGCCCGACCGCACCGCATCGGCACGGGCACCCTGATCGGCGTCGTACCCCGCGATCTCGTGCCGATCGCGCAGCGCGAGGGCGAGCGACCCTCCGATGAGGCCGAGGCCGGCGATCCCGATCTTCACGAGGCCGTCACGCGGTCGTACCGTCCGACGGCGCGGGCGACCTCGGGGACGACCGACAGCAGCGCGCGGAGGTGCTCGAAGGTGAGCGACTGGAAGCCGTCCGAGAGCGCGTGGTCGGGCGAGGGATGCACCTCGACGATCAGCCCATCGGCACCGGCCGCGACGGCGGCAAGCGCGACCGGCGCGACGAGGTACCACTTCCCCGTTCCGTGCGACGGGTCGGCGAGCACCGGGAGGTGCGTCAGCCGCTTGAGCAGCGGGATCGCGTTCACGTCGAATGTGTTGCGGGTGTAGCGCTCGAACGTGCGGATTCCCCGCTCGCAGAGGATCACATTGCGGTTCCCTCGCGCGAGGACGTACTCCGCCGAGAGGAGGAGCTCCTCGATGGTCGCGGACATGCCGCGCTTGAGCAGGACCGGCTTGGTCTGCTCGCCCACCGCGTCGAGGAGCGAGTAGTTCTGCATGTTGCGCGCGCCGATCTGGAGGCAGTCGGCGACGCGGGCGACCGCATCGACGTCCGAAGGCGAGAGGACCTCGGTGACGATGGGAAGCCCGGTCTCGGCCCGAGCCTCGGCGAGGATCTCCAGCCCCTGCTCGCCCATGCCGCGGAACGAGTACGGCGACGTCCGCGGCTTGAACGCACCGCCGCGCAGCGCGGTGCCGCCCGCGGCGCGAACCGCCCGCGCCGTCTCGATGGTGACGTCCCGCGACTCGACCGCGCAGGGGCCGGCGATCACCGCCAGCGGTTGGCCGGCGCCGATCCCGGCGCTGCCGACGCGGACGACCGTGTCGGTGGCGATGACCTCTCGCGACGCGAGCTTGAACGGTCGGCTGACCGGGACGACCTCCGCGACCCCGGGCAGCGACTCGACAGCCTCGGCCGCGGCGCGCGACGTCGTCCCGAACGTACCGATCGCGGTCCGCTCGGCACCGGGCAGCGGCACCGGCTCGATCCCGAACTCCTTGATGCGCTCGACCACGGCGTCGATCTGCTCCCTTGTCGCCTCGCGTTTCATGACGACCAGCACTCAGGGGCCTCCGAGCGGGACGTCGCCGGGCAGGTCGATCGCCCAGGCTCGACGAAGCACGCGAGCGCCGTGGAGGAACGCGTGCCGGATCTCCGCCTGGGTCTTCGGGGTGTTCCACACGACAAGGACGCGGACACATTTGCCGAGCGCGCCCGGGACGGGGATCTCGCGCCCACAGATCAGCGGCACCGCGGTCCAGCCCAGGCCCGCACGCGCCGCGTCCGCCGGGAACGCCGCGTCGACGTCTTCCGTAACGGTGAAGAGAACGTAGCCGACGTCGTCCGGCCGGATGCCGTTGAGCTTCACCATCGTCTCGAGCAGCTCGAGCGTGGCCTTGTAGATCGCCGCTTCGTCGTTTCGGGCGACGGTCGTCGCTCCTCGGACACCACGGACCGGCATCAGCCGCGCCCCGCCTTCGCGAGCGACGCGACGAACGTCCGGAGGGCCGCGGCGCGATCGGCCGACGGCGCATTGGCCACGACATCGAGGGCCGCGCTCCCGACGGCGATCCCGTCGGCGACGCCGCGCAGCGCCGCGACCTGCTCGGGCCCGCTGATGCCGAACCCGACGACGATCGGCAGCGCGGTCCGCGCGCGCACGCGGCGGACCAGGTCGGCGACGTCCGCCCCGAGCGACCGGCGTGCCCCGGTCACGCCCGTGAGCGAGACGCAGTAGACGAAGCCACGCGAACGCGGCGCGAGCCGGGCGAGGCGTTCGTCCGGAGTCGTCGGCGCATAGAGATCGATCCGCGCGAGGCCGGCGGGGTCGAGCGCGTCGTCGAACTCGGCGGACTCCTCGGCGGGAAGATCGGGAACGATGATGCCCGCCAGCCCGGCGTGCGACGCCTGCGCGGCGAAGCCGATCAGTCCCCCGGGATAGCGCAGGAACGGATTCGTGTACCCCATGAGGAGGACCGCGGCGTCGCGCTCACGGACGAGCGCCGCGCCCTCCGCGACGCACCGCTCGAGGGTCGTTCCGTTTCGGAGCGCGACCTCGCTGGCGCGCTGGACCGTGGCACCGTCCGCGAGCGGATCGCTGAACGGCACGCCGAGCTCGATCACGTCAGCGCCCCCGTCCAGCGCGGCGCGCGCCAGCACACCCGTCGCGCTTGGCTCCGGATAGCCGACGGTGAGGTACACCGCGATCGCCAGGCGTTTCTCGGCCCTGGGGCCGGCGAAGGCCCGCTCGATCCTCACGGCGCCGGTGAGCTCCGCGACGCTCATCGGATGACGCCTTCGCGCATGACGATCTCGAGGTCCTTGTCGCCGCGGCCGGACAGGCATACGAGGACGGTCTGCGCCGCACGGACGCGCGCGAGGTTCGGCAGCTCGGCGATCGCGTGGGCTGGCTCGAGCGCCGGGATGATCCCCTCATTTCGCGACAGCAGCGCGAACGCGTCGAGCGCTTCGCGATCGGTGCGCGCGACGTACCGGACCCTGCCGCTTCGCGCGAGCGATGCGTGCTCGGGGCCGACGCCGGGATAGTCGAGCCCGGCCGAGACCGAGTGCGTCTCGCGGATCTGACCGTGCTCGTCCTGGAGCACCAGCGTGCGCCGGGTCGTCAAGAAATGCGCTGAAGATGCCGATCGCGTTCGACCCTCCGCCGACGCAGGCGACGACGACGTCAGGGAGACGGCCGAGGAGGCGCTGCGACTGATCCTTCGCCTCGCGTCCGATGACCGCCTGGAAATCGCGCACCATCGCGGGGTAGGGGTGCGGGCCGATGGCCGACCCGAGCAGGTAGTACGTCGTGCGCACGTTCGTGACCCAGTCGCGGATCGCTTCGTTCACCGCATCCTTCAGGGTCCGGCTGCCGGCGTCGACCTCACGGACCTCGGCGCCGAGGAGCTTCATGCGGAAGACGTTGGCCTGCTGGCGCTCGACGTCGACGCGGCCCATGTAGACGACGCACTCGAGTCCGAGGAGCGCGCACGCTGCGGCGCTCGCGACGCCGTGCTGCCCGGCCCCGGTCTCGGCGACGATCCGCTGCTTCCCCATCCGTTTCGCGAGCAGCGCCTGCCCGACGGCGCTGTTGATCTTGTGCGCCCCGGTGTGCGCGAGGTCTTCGCGCTTGAGGAGAACGCGCTCGAGGCCGACGGCCTTCGCGAGGCGCGGTGCGTCGGTGAGCGGCGTGGGCCGACCCACCCAGTCGCGCAGAACGCGGTCGAGCTCTCGCTGGAACGCGGCATCGGCGCGGGCCTCGAGCCATGCCCGCTCGAGCTCCCCGACCGCGGGCATCAGCGTCTCAGGGAGGTACTGGCCGCCGAACTCGCCGTACCGCCCGGGACGCACCTCGGTCTTCATGCGTGGACCGTACGCCGGATCGCGGCGACGGCTCGGATCAACGGCGCCGGGTCGTCTGCGCGCATGAGCGCGGTGCCAACGAGCACGGCATCCACGCGAGAGGGCAGGAGACGCGCGTCGTCCGCCGACGCGATCCCGGATTCGGCCACAAGGAACTGATCCGAACGCGCGAAGCCATGGAGCTGACGAGCGCGCCCGATGTCGATCTCGGTCGGCCGCCTCAGGTTGCGCGCGTTCACTCCGACGATCGCCGCACCGGAAGCGACCGCACGGCCGAACGCGGCCGGCTCGTGCGCCTCGACGAGGGCGCCGAGGCCGAGCGTTCGCGCATGGGCGAGAAAGCGGCGGAGCGTAGCGTCATCGAGCGCCTCGGCGATGAGAAGCACCGCATCGGCGCCCGCTGCGTAGGCCTCGTCGATCTGATACTCGTCGACGATCACGTCCTTGCAGAGGACCGGAACGTCGACCGCCTCGGAGACGGCGATCAAGTCCTCGATCGAACCGCCCCAGTGCCGTGGTTCGGTCAGGACCGAGATCGCGCTCGCGCCAGCGGCCGCGTAGGCGCGCGCTTGCTCCGCGGGCTCCACGCGCTCGCTGAGAACGCCGAGCGCCGGTGAGCGACGCTTGACCTCGGCGATCACGGCCATGCGGCTTTCGCCGCGCTTGACGTGGAGCATCCAAGTGAGCGGGTCCCACGCGGTCGCGCCTCTTTCGAGCAAGGTGGGCCGGTCCTCTCCACGCATCATCGACACGCGCGGGCGGCGTCGCGCGCTCGCCATGAGATCCAGTCGTGACGGACGCGAGCGCGCTTGCTGCATGTCAGCACGCCGCTCCGCGATGACCTGCTCGAGGAAGTCGCTCATACCGGTGCGGCCTCCGCCGCGTCGAGTCGCTGGCTCGCCGAGACGAATCGCGCCAGCGTCTCGCGAGCCCGTCCGCTATCGATGGCCTCGGCGGCGAGCCGCACGCCTTCGCGTACGTCGCGCGCGAGGCCACCGACGTACGCCGCCGCGCCCGCGTTCAGAACGATCGCGGTGCGCGTGCCATCGCTCGCTCCATCGAGGACGCGGCGCGCCATCGCCGCGTTCCGCGTCGGATCCCCGCCGGTGATCTCGGCCCGCGGCGCAGCCCGCAGCCCGAGCTCGCCGGGATCGATGCCCCCTTCACGGACGTCGCCATCGCGGAGCTCCCACGTGCGGGTCTGCGTGCTCGGGCTGATCTCGTCGAGCCCGTCCTCGCCATGAACGACGAGCGCGTGCTCGGTCCCCAGCTCACCAAGGACCTTCGCGATCTTCTCGCCGAGCGCGGGCGACGGCACGCCGAGGAGGATCCGCCGCACCCCGGCGGGATTCGCGAGCGGACCGAGCACGTTGAACACCGTGCGGATCCCGATCTCGCGCCGCACGGGCCCGGCATGGCGCATGGCGGGATGAAAGCGCGGCGCGAACATGAACCCGATACCGGCATCGGCGACGCAACGCGCAACCGCCTCGGGGCCGAGATCGATGCGCACCCCCAGCGCCTCCAGGACGTCGGCGCTGCCGCACGCGCTCGTCGCCGCCCGATTGCCGTGCTTCGCGACGCGGCCATCGCGTCGGCACTGACGGTGACACGCACGACGACGTCGCGGAGCGCGGCCGCGCACCCTGCGATCTCGTCGACCGTTTCGCCGCGGATGTGCAGCGCGGCGAGCAGCGCCCCGAGCTGCGCGGGCGTGGCCTCGCCCGCCATGACCGACGTCATCGCGGCATGCGCCTCCTCGCGGGTCAGGGTTCGCCCCGCCGCGACGATCCCGAGCGCCTCACGCGCGTCCACAGAAGTTCTCCAGCATGCGCATGCCGTCCGCGGTCATGACCGACTCTGGATGGAACTGGACCGCCTCGAGCGGCAGCGACCGGTGGCGCAGACCCATCACGACGCCGTCGTCGCTTCGCGCCGAGACAACGAGCTCCGGCGGCAGCGTCGCCGGGTCGACCATCAGCGAGTGGTAGCGCGTCGCCAGGGTCGGGTCAGGGACGCCGCCGAAGATCCCCCTCCCATCGTGACGCACGAGCGAGGTCTTGCCGTGCCGTGGTTCCGGGGCGCGGATCACCTTCGCGCCGAACGCGACCGCGGCGCACTGGAGCCCGAGACACACCCCCAGCGTCACGATGCCACGTTCGGGCGCGCTGCGGACGAGCTCCGGCGATCGTCCCGCGACCTCGGGGCGTCCAGGTCCAGGCGAGATCACCAGACGATCCGGCCGCGCGTCGATCGCTCCGGTGAGATCAGGATCGTCGGCCCGTAGGACGCTGACCTGGGCGCCGAGCGCGCCGAACGCCTGCGCGAGGTTGTACGTGAACGAGTCGTAATTGTCGACGATCAGGACCCGCGTCATCCCGACACCTCGATCGTGTCAACCATCTCGATGGCGCGGAGCAGCGCGCGCGCCTTCGCGCGGGTCTCCGCTTCCTCCGCGGCTGGATCGGAGTCAGCGACGATGCCGGCTCCCGCCTCGATGCGGCACACCCCGTCAGCGATCACGGCCGTACGGATCGTGATGCACGTGTCGAGACGACCGTCAAACCCGATGTATCCCACCGCCCCCGCGTACGGCCCACGCCGGTCGGTCTCGAGCTCCGCGATCCGTTCCATCGCGCGGATCTTCGGCGCGCCCGAGACCGTCCCCGCGGGAAAGCATGCGCGGAACGCGTCGAGCGCATCCAGGCCCGGCGCGAGCTCGCCGTCGACCACGGAGGTCAGGTGCATGACATGCGAGAAGCGATCCACGCGCATGAGCTCGCGGACCTTCACCGTTCCCGCGCGCGAGACGCGTCCGATGTCGTTCCGCGCGAGGTCGACGAGCATCACGTGCTCGGCGCGCTCCTTCTCGGAGCCGCGGAGCTCACGTTCATTTTCCGCGTCCTCGCGCTCGTCGCGCCCGCGCGGTCGGGTGCCAGCGATCGGATGCATGACGACGCGACCGTCCTCCACCCGGACGAACGGCTCGGGAGACGCGCCGACGAGGGTCGCGCCGGCGAGGTCGTCGATCAGGAACATGTACGGAGACGGGTTCACGTGCCGCAGCGCGCGGTAGAGGGCGAGCGGCTCGGGCGCGGGCGTCACGTCGAACCGCTGCGCGACGACGATCTGTATGCAGTCGCCCTCGGCGATGAGCTCGCGCGCACGAGCGACGCGCGCTCGGTACTCGTCGGGGGTCCCGTTCGCGGCGATCGTTCGCGTGCCGCGATCGGCCCGCGGCAGGACGACCGGCTTGTCGAGCGCCGCGAAGACACGATCGATGCGTTCGGCGGCCGACGGCGCCTCACCGACGACGTCGTGGGCGAGCACCAGGAAGGAATGTCGGACATGATCGAAACACACGACCGTGTCGTAGATCGCGAACGCGGCCTCGGGGAGTCCGAGCACTTCGCGTGGCGCCGCTGGAAGGCGCTCGAATCGGCGCGCCGCCTCGTACGCGACGAACCCGACGGCGCCGCCCGAGAACCGAGGGAGATCGGAGCCGCCCGCGCGCCGATAGCCGGCGAGCTCCGCGCGGAGAAGGGCAAGCGGATCGTCGTAGGCGAGGCTCCGTTCTCGGCCGTCCTCGACGATCGTCGCGACCCCGCTCCGAAACGAAATGGTGGCGCGCGGCATCACGCCGATGAACGAGTAGCGTCCCATGCGCTCTCCGCCTTCGACGCTCTCGAGGAGGAAGGCGCCGCCCAGCGCGCGCAGCTTCGCGAACGCCGACACCGGGGTCTCGAGATCGGCGAGGCGCTCGCGCACGACCGGCACCAGCTCGCGCGTCATGGTGCTCCTCGTCGCCACCGACACTGCGGCCTCCAAACAAAAACCCTCGTCCTATTTCGGGACGAGGGCTCGTGGTGCCACCCGATCTCGGCCCGCCATCGCTGGCGGACCCTC
>VBGS01000009.1 GCA_005889445.1 Chloroflexota bacterium | reverse complement strand
GAGCGCGCTGCGGACGAACCCCTGCGCCTCGAGGTGCCGGCCGATCGTTCCGGCGGTCTCACCGCGCGCGATCACGAACGGGCGTGAGTCCGCCCGTGGATCCTTGGCGAGATCCGGCTCGTCGCTGACGCGGCTCGCCACGATCGCACGGACGAAGGATTGTTTGAGGAGCGTGTCGTGGTCGGCGACCTGGGCGACGATCGCGTCTTCGGCGAGCGGCCGGCCCGCGACGACGGCGCCGACAAGTAGGAGGACGACGATGAGGATGAAGACGAGCGGCCCCGCCGCGGATCGGGACCGTGGTGCCCGGACGAGATCCCGCTCGCGCATCAGCGCGTGCGCTGTGCCAGAAAGTCTTCGAGGAGGACCGTGGCCGCGCCCGCGTCCAGGTCCTTGGCGCCGCGGAGACGAGCCTCGTGTGAGGTATGGCGTTCGTCATAGAGCTCGACCGGCAGCCCCAGCGCGCGCGCCGCCTCCGCGAAGCGACGCACGCGTTCGGCCTGGTGCCCTTCATCGCCGGCGAGCGTCAGCGGGAGTCCGATGACGAGCATCCCGACCTCCTCTTCGCGCGCGACCTTCTCGATCGCGGCGACGTCGAGCGCAAGATATCGCACTACGGGCCGTTGGCGACGGCGGTCGGATCTCCGATCGTGACCGTGATCCGAGAGTCCAGTAGCGGCATGAGTGGTAACCATGTAGGTGACAGGACGATCTGGCTGACCTGGAAGCCCCGATCCTTCGCGATCCTCGTCGCCTCCGCCACGCTCTTGCCCGCGAGGGCCGACGCGAGGGGCGCCGTCCGTGCGTACTGGATCGACGATGCCTGAACGCGCCAGTGCACGCCTTTGTCGTCGACCGTCGCCGGAATGATGATGTTGACCTTCGCCCTGCCCCCGGTGTCGATCTGATTCCCCGCGGCCGCCGCTTCGGCGAGCTTCTTCAGCGCGGTCTGTTGCGGCTCCACCGCGAGGACGCTGTACCCAAGGGCGTTGCCGGTCACGGTGAGATCGAACGTCGTCACGCCGGCATCCAGCTTCTTCCCGACCACGTCCGCCGCCGCGGTGATCGCGGTCTGCTGCACCCACGTCCCGTAGACCGTCCGATTCTTGGGCGCATCCTGTTGCCACTTCTTCAGCAGGGTCGCGTCGGCCTCCACCCGGAGCGCGGTGTTCGCCGACGCCGCGGCGGTGTCGTAATCGGCTTGCGTCACGACCGCGATCTTCCGGCTCTCGCCGTTCGTGGTCGGCGAGGGATTGGTCACCGCGTAGTCCGGGGTCGGGCTTCGCGTGATGCGGTCGGCGGGGACGTTCCCCTTCGGCCCGGGGTCGATCGCCGCGATGAAGATCGTCGCTGTCGTCACGAAGATCGGCTGAAGGAAGCTCCGTCCGAGCGTCTTCTCTTCGATCGTCTCGAAACGGATCCCGTCGGGCGTCTGCACGATCGTGCCTTTCGGGATCTTGATGTCGCTCGTCGTCAGATTCGTGAACTTCTCGGCGCCGGTCGCCTTGATGTCCACGGTCTCCGATCCGGTCGCGGGCGCGGCGACCTTCTTGGTGAGGGTCGCGGGGCCGAGCGTGAGCGCGTCGTTGATCTCCCCTCCGGGGCCAGCTCGCAGGTCGTACTCGAAGGGCCCGATCGCGGACGCCGCGGGCGCGACGACGACGGTCGCTGAGGGAGCGACGACACCGGTCAGGATCCCCGCGGCAAGGAGCAGGCTCACAAGCACGGCGAGGCTCCGGCCGAACGAAACGCCGCGGCGCGCGCCGACGGATGCGATCGTCGCGAGCGCTGCGCGGCGAGCCTCGCCCAGCCGCTCGGTCGAGTCCAGCTCGTGACGCTCCAGCGCCGCGAGGCTGGCGAACGCGCGCAGGTGGACGGACGCGGCGAGCGAGCGCGCGCGGGCATCGGCGGAGACGAGCGTGAGCCGGCGATCGCCGGTGCGCCGCCGGAGGACCTCGAGAAAGAGCGCGTTCCGCACGAGAGGCGCGCCGGCGGGGACCACGAGCACGACGTCCTGCCCAGGCTGCGTCGCCGCAAGGCGCGCCGCCGCGTCGAGCACGGTCGCATCGGCGCCGAGATCGACGACCGCGCGGCTGGGCGGCGCCGCCGTCATCGTCATTGCTTCGCCTCCGCCGCGATCGCCGCCGCGCCGACGGCGACCAGATCCTCGCCGTGCAGCGGTACGTCCGCGAACACCCGGCTGGTGAGCGCTGGCGTCAGCGGACCGATCCGCGGAGCGGTGCCCCGAGCGCGCGTCACGATGTCGCCGAGCGCGTTCGGGAGCGCGAGAAGGGTCTCGGGGATACCGACGAAGAGCCAGCGGTCGGGCGGCGGACCGTCCCTGGCCACGATCGGCGAGGAAATGCATTCCGCCCAGACCCGCGCGTCCTCGTCCCGGGTCGCCTCGCGCACCGCGAACGCGTCGCGACCGAGCCCGAATACCCGTGTTGCGACCACGCGGCGCTCACGCACGATGGCCAGCGCGGTGACGTCGGCGCCGAGCCGGACGATTCCCGCGTCGGCGACGCCGGAGTCAGCGACGAGCCGCGCCAGCGCGTAGATCCCGGAGATCGCGGTCGCGCGCCGCCGCGACGAGGCGATCGTGGCAAGCGCGGCTCCGGAGAGCACCAGGGGCGCGACCGCGACATCGGTGTGCACCTCGAGCGATCTGCCGTGATAGCCGACGACCGACTCGAGGCCGCGCCCATCGAGGATGAGACCTGAGACGTCCTCCGCCAGGCGAGCGGTCGCGACGCCGCGCAGCGCCGGGTCGTCCTCGATCTGGGTCTGCGCGTGGCGCGCCGCGTCGCCGAGCGCCTCGTGGATGGCGCGATCGATCTCGGGCTTCGTGATCGGCGTCGCCGAAGCCTCGCGGTCGAACGGCGTCACCACGTGGTAGGTCCGCACGTCGTCACCGTCGATCGCGACGACGGCTCGCTCCGCGGGACTTCCCCGCTCGGCCGCCGCCAGCGCCGCGGCGAGCGCGCCGGTCACCGCCGGCCGGTCGACCACCAATCCGCCGGCGATGGCGTCCGGCGCGACGGCGCTTTCGCCCCGCCCGAGGACGCGGAGCCGGCCGCCTTCGGAGCGCGCCACGACCGCCCGGGCGACGCCGGCCGCCAGCTCCACGCCCGTCACGCGCGGACCGGCAGAGGTCTGGTGCGTCCGGTCTCTAGCCACGTCTCCCGTCGAAACGCTCGCGCACCGCCGCGCGTGCCGCGTCCACCGCCTCGGACACGCGAGCAGGCGCCTTACCGCCCGCCGAGGCGCTCTCCGCGCGTCCGCCGCCTCGGCCGTCGATGATCGACTCGACCGACTTGATCACGGCGTCGGCGCTCACGAGCTGCGCGAGATCCTTGGTCACAGCCATGAAAAGGTTGGCACGATCGCCCCGCGCTCCGCCGAGGATCACGACGCCGCTCCCGATGCCTTCCTTGAGCCGGTCGGCGAGCTTGCGCAGGTGATCGAGATCCGCATCCCCGATGTTCTTCGCGATGACCTTCGCGGTGCCGATCGTCTCGGCTGTGGTGACGAGGGTCGACGCCATCGCGTCGACGCCGCTCCGTTGCATCGCGACGAGCTCCTTCTCGAGCCGTTCGCGTGACTCCTGGAGCTGGATCACCGCCTCAGGCAGCCTGGCGACCGGGACCCGCAGGGCCGCCGCCACCCGGCCGGAGCGCTCCCGCAGGTCGCGCACCTCGCGGATCGCGCCGAGCCCGGTGACCGCCTCGATCCGCCGAACGCCCGCGCCGATCGACTCCTCTTTCGTGATCAGGAACAGGCCGATATCACCGGTGCAGTGGCAGTGGGTGCCGCCGCACAGCTCGCGAGACGGGCCGGCTTCGACCACGCGCACCTGCTCGGTGTATTTCTCGTCGAAGAGGTGCATCGCGCCCGACGCGAGCGCTTCCTGCAGCGGCATGACCCGCGCGCGCACGTCCGCGTTGTCGAGGATCGCCTCGTTCACCGCGTCCTCGACGCGCTGCAGCTCCTCAGGGGTGAGCGCCCGGTTGAACGTGAAGTCGAACCGGAGATTCGGCGCATGGACGAGCGATCCCGCTTGATGGACGTCCTCACCGAACATCCGGCGCAGCGTCGCATGCAACAGGTGCGTCGCGGTGTGGTTGCGCATCGTGTCGTGGCGCAGCTCCGCATCCACGCGCGCATGAGCCGGCGCGCCGGTGCGCAGGACACCGTCGACGACCTTCGCGCTCGTGACGATCACGCCGGGCGCCGCGGTCTGGGTGTCCGCGACCATCGCGCGACCCTCGTCGCTGGTGATGTCCCCGCGATCCCCGACCTGGCCGCCTCCTTCGGGATAGAAAGGAGTGCGGTCCAGCACGATCTCGACGTCGTCGCCCTCGCGCGCCTCCTCGACGCGCGTTCCAGCGATCACCAGGGAGACGATCCGCGCCTCGGTCTCGAGCTCCTCGTACCCGGTGAATTCGCTCCGCAGGCCTTCGCGCTCCTTCAGGTTCGAGTAGAACTGGCCGAAGCGCATCGCGTCCTGGGTGAACTTGGCCGTCGCCCGCGAGCGACTCCGCTGCGCCTCGAGGAGGCGGCGGAAACCCGCCTCGTCGATCTCCAGACCGGCACTCGCGGCGATCTCGCGGGTCATCTCGAGCGGAAAGCCAAAGGTGTCGAACAGCCGAAAGACGGTGTCTCCGTCGATCCACGCGTAGCCGGCGCCCTTCGCCGCGTCGATCGCGCCGGTGAGCTGCTCGAGCCCGTTCTGCAGGGTCCGCTCGAACTTCGCTTCCTCTTCGCCGAGGATCTCGGGTATCCGGTCGCGAGCGCGCGTGAGCTCGGGATACGGCTGCTGCATGTGCTTGACGACCTCGGTGCCCAGCGTCGCGAGGATCCCGGTCCGCAGACCGAGCCGGCGCGCGTGGAGCGCCGCCCGGCGGATGAGCCGCCGCAGGACGTAGCCGCGCCATTCGTTCGACGGCTGGATACCATCGGCGATGAGGAACGCGGCGGCGCGCGCGTGCTCGACGACGATCCGGATCGAGCGGTCGGTCTGCGCATCGCTCCCGTAGCGCTTGCCCGACAGCGATTCGACCTTCTTCACGTAGGGCTGGAAGAGGTCGGTGCGGTACACGTCGCCCGGCACACCCTGGATCACTTGGACGAGCCGCTCGAGACCGCTGCCGGTGTCGATGTTCTTCTTCGTGAGCGGAACGAGCGTCCCGTCCGCCTTGCGGTCGTACTGCTGGAACACGAAGTTCCAGATCTCGACGAAGCGTCCGCAGTGTTCGCTCGGCTTGCAGTCATGCTCGGCGATCCCAGGCTGCGGCCCCTTGTCGAGGAAGACCTCGCTGTCCGGACCGCAGAGGCCCGTCGGACCGGGCGCCCAGAAGTTGTCCTCGTCGCCGAGGCGGTAGATCTTCTCGGGGGGCAGGAGCTTCAGGACGTTCGTCCAGATCTCGAACGCCTCGTCGTCGCTCACGTGGACGGTCGCGACCAGCTTGTTCGGATCGAGCCCGAAGACGGTGGTCAGAAGCTCCCAGCCCCACGCGATCGCTTCCTTCTTCCAGTAGTCGCCGACGCTGAAGTTGCCAAGCATCTCGAAGAAGGTCTGGTGGTATCCGTCGTTGCCGACCTCGTCGATGTCCGTCGCCCGGAAGACCTTCTGCACCGCGACGATCCGCTTGGCGGGGGGCTGTTTGGTTCCGAGGAAATACGGCACGAGTGGCTGCATCCCGGCGCTCGTGAACAGGACGCTCGGATCGTCCTTGAGGATGAGCGGCCAGCTGGGCATGCGCGTATGGCCCTTCTCCTCGAAGAACTTGATGAACCGCTCTCGCACGCTCGCTGAGTCCGTCTCAACCCTCCTAAACGAAAACGCGGGGCGCCGGCCTCGGCTCCCCGCGTTCCCCGCTGATCGAAATTGTATGCGTCAGGACTGCTTGTCGGAGCCTCCACCGGAGGTGGTGTCACGCGGCGATGCTCGACCCCCGCTCGCGTCCCATTGGCGCTTTGCCTCGTCGATGAGCTCGCGGCCCTTCACGCCGGCCTCGTCAGCCAGCCGCTGGGCGATGCGCTGGAGATCGTCGGCGCGCCGCTTCAGCTCGTCGCTGCGCTGCTTCAGCTCGTCGCGGGTCATGTCGCCGGTCCTCGGCGCGTACAGAAGCGCCCCGACGGCGCCGACCAACACACCGATGATGAATCCCATTCGCTTACTCCCTTTGTGGCACTAGACGTTAGCGCTTCGAGGGGCCTTCCGCGACCGTAACGACGGCGGCGGCCGCGGCCGCGCCGATCGCCGCGAAGAGCAGCTGCGCGTCGCCAAGAACGCCGAGAGACGATCCCGTCAGCTCACCGAGCGCCTGCGCGCTCGCGGCTGCCGCCGCCGCGAGCAGCATCGCCCGCCCGAGCGCCCGAGGTCGACCGAACGCCGCGCGGGCCCCGGCCGGCACGCCGACCGCGACCAGGCCGAGGATGACGATCGCCGGCGGCACTCAGGCCGAGCGTGACGGCGTGGCGAAGATCGTCAGGGCGCCGAGCCGGTGTGCTCGGTCGACGAGGAGGTCGCCCAGCGGCATCCGCGCCGCCGCCGCGAAGGCGAAGAGCGGCAGGAGGAAGAAATAGGAGAAGAGACTCCGCCACGCGAAGTACAGGGGTACGACCGCGAGCACAGCTCCGAGCTCGGGGCTCGTGCGCCGGGTGCGCCACGCGACCGCCAGGCACACCGCGAAGGCTGCCAGCTCCGCGCCCGCGTACACGACGGAGGGCAGCAGCGGGATCGCGCCGCTCGTCGAGAGGAAGACCGCGCCCGCACCCCGCGGGAACATCGGCTCGAGCAGCGGCGTCAGCACCCCCAGGACCCATGCCCGCGGGTCGGCCACGACGAACGGCGCGTTCGTCACGGCGAAGATCGCGCCGGCGATCCCGAGATCGCGCAGCGCCGCGCGCCAGCCGCGCTCGGTCGCGACGGCGATCAGGTAGTACGGCGCGAAGAACCAGGCGATCTGCTTCGTCGCGACCGCGAGACCAAAGGGGATCGCGGCCCACCGGCGGTCCCGCCAGATCCATGCGATGACGAGCGGCAGCGCGTAGAGGAGGTCCGAGCTGCCGCCGACCGTGAATGCGGCGAGCGACGCGGCGCCGAGCAACCCGGTGAGCATGAAGGGACGCAGCCCGGACGGCGCCCGCCACACAACGAGGGCCATGGCGACGAGCAGGCACAGCACGTACAGGTAATTCGTGTCGATCCCGGCGCCGACGAACGGAACGAGCAGCGCGAACGACAGCGCCGGATACGAGGGACGCCACACGAACTCCTCGTTCGCCCCTTCGCCGCGTGATCGCAGGTCCCAGACGATGTCCATGTCCTGATCGCTGGGATAGATCACATCGTTCGCGAAGAGCCCGCGTCGTAGCGGCGTCGTCCGGTCGGCTCCGATGCCGAGACTTCCGTAGCAGGCGAAGAGGTCGAGATCCGTATAGGGATTCCGTCCGGCGATCAGCAGGCGTGCCGCGCATTCGTTCAGCGCGATGGCGTCGTTGTGGTATGGCGTCCAGTCGTAGGAGTGTTTACGCGGCATCCCGAAGAGCCAGGCAAAGCTCACGAGCGCCATCACGCAGACGAACGCCCACATCCCGCGGAAGACCCAGACCCGACGGCTCGCCGTCGCCGCGTCGCCCAGCCCGGTCCCGCGGAGCGCGGCGATGAGGACGACGATCGCCGCGGCGATCGCGAGCACGACGGCCGGCGCGCCCGGGTGGCCGGGGTGCTCGAGGACGATGCTGTTGACGATGCCCGCGAAGTAGAGCGCCGAGCCGGCCACCGCGATCGCGGCGATGCGGATGAGCGCGCGCATCGCTAGCGGGACGAACGCCTTACGACGCCGCCCCCGATGACCTCATCGCCTTCGTAGAAGACCGCCGCCTGACCAGGCGCGACGAGCGCGGGGGCGGCAAGCTCCAGGGTCGCGTCGCTGCCGTGCACGCGCGCACTCGCCGCAAGCGGGATGCCGCGGTACCGAAGGACCGCGGAGGTCTCGAACTCGTCCGCAGGCGGCCTGCCCGCGACGAAGCTGACGTCCGCGAGCTCGTACGTCGTCCGGGTCACCTGCTCGCGCGTGCCGACGATCGCCGCGCGGCGGTCGGGCTCGAGCCGCAGGACGTAGAGGCGCTCTCCGGTCGCGACGCCCACGCCTGAGCGCTGTCCAACGGTCAGCGCGCCGATCCCCGCGTGAGTCCCGATGGTGGTGCCGTCGAGGTCCTCGATCGGTCCGCGCACGAACGCTTCGGGGGCGCGACGCCTGACGAGGTCGCGATAGTCCCCCGGCGCGAAGCAGACATCCATGCTCTCGGCCTTGCTCGCGGTCGGCAGTCCGAGGCGCGCGGCGATTGCGCGGGTCTCCGCCTTGTCGCGTAGCTCGCCGATCGGGAAGACGGTCCGCGACAGCTCGCGCTGGCCGAGCATGTAGAGCGCATAGGACTGATCCTTCGCCTCGTGGCGCGCGCGGAGCAGGTGATGTCCGCCGTCGGCGTCGGTGCGCACACGCGCGTAGTGACCGGTCGCGAGGCGTGTGCCGCCGAACTTGCGGACCACATCCCGGAGCAGCGCGTCGAACTTCAGATGCTCGTTGCACGCCACGCACGGGTTGGGCGTCTCGCCAGCCGCGTACGAATCGACGAACCGGTCCACGACGCGCTCCCCGAAGAGATCGGCGTAGTCAAGCGCGTAGAACGGGATCCCCAGGACCGCGGCCGCTTGTCGCGCGTCCTCCCCCGCCTCGTCCGTGCCACAGCAGCGCGGCGCGTCAACATCGGCCGACGCCGGAACAAGGCGCATCCATACGCCCACGACCTCCTCGCCACGCTCCTTGAGGATCGCCGCAGCGACCGACGAATCCACGCCGCCGCTCATCGCGACGAAGACGCGATCGCCGCTCACGCAGGCACCGCCGCGGCGTCTCGCAGACGCGTGACCACGCGCGCGAGCGCCGCGACGAACCCATCCACGTCGGCCTCGGTCGTGGAACGTCCGACCGTGACCCGAAGCGAGCCCTTCGCGATCTCGCGGTCCAGCCCGAGCGCGAGGAGCACGTGCGACGGCTCGGTCTCCCCCGAGGTGCACGCGGATCCGCTCGAAACCGCGAACCCCTCGAGGTCGAGCGCGACGATCAGGTCCTCACCTTGGGTACCCGGGATGCAGAAGGAAGCGTTGTTCGGAAGCCGCTCGCTTGGGTGGCCCGTGAGGACCGCGTCCCGGATGCGCTCGCGAACGCCGGCGATGATCCGATCACGAAGTCGCGCCTGGCGCGGCGACTCGGTGGCCCGACGCTGTCCCGCGATCTCCAGGGCCAGGCCGAGGCCCACGATCCCGGGGACGTTCTCGGTGCCGGTGCGCCGCCCTTTCTCCTGCCCACCCCCGGTCTGGATCGTGGCGATCCGGGTGCCGCTGCGGACGTACAGGGCACCGACGCCCTTCGGCCCGTAGAACTTGTGCGCGTTCACCGACAGCAGGTCGACGGGGATCTTTCGAACGTCGACGTCGAGCGCTCCAACGCTCTGCACCGCGTCGCTGTGGAAGCTCACGCCGCGCTCGCGGCACACCGCGCCGATCGCGGCGACCGGCTCGAGCGTGCCGATCTCATTGTTCGCGTGCATCACCGAGACGAGCGCGGTGTCCGCGTCGATCGCCTCGCCGATCGCGTCCACGGAGACGACGCCGTTCGCATCGACGCCGACGACCCGCAGCCGCACCGCCTCGTGCCGCTCCAGATCGTGTGCGGTGTCGATCACCGCGTGGTGCTCGATGGCTGTCGTCACTAGAGCGTGGCGCTCGCCGCGACGCGCCTTCAGCACGCCGCGCAACGCGAGGTTGTCGGCCTCGGTCCCACCGCTGGTGAAGACGATCTCCGTCGGGTGCGCACCGATCGCGGCGGCGACCTGCTCGCGCGCCCGGTCGACGGCCGCTCGCGCCGCGCGCCCCTCCGCGTAGATGCTCGAGGGGTTCCCGGAGACGTCTCGCAGGGTGCGCGCCATCGCCTCGGCGACGGCGGGGTCGACCGGGGTGGTGGCGGCGTGGTCGAGGTACACCCGGTCCACGACGTAAAGTCTAGTTCGCATGCTCCCCTTGCTCGGCGGTGTTGTGGTGTTCGTCGTCCTCGCGCTGGCGCTCGTCGCGGAGCGCATCTTCGAGAGTGGTCGACGGCTGCCACGACCGCGGCGGCGGCGCCATGAGCTGCCGCCCGAGCCGACCGACGCGACCCGCTTACACCGCTAGGTCGACGGCCGGTCCGGCTTCGCGACGACGCGCAGGCCGAGATCCTCGAGCTGCTTTGGATCTATCGGGGCCGGCGCGTCGAGCAACGGGTCGTACCCCGTCTGCGTCTTGGGGAACGCGATCGTCTCGCGGGCGTTCGATAGGCCGGCCAGGATCATCACGGTCCGGTCCACGCCGGTGGCGATGCCGCCCTCCGGCGGCGCGCCGTACTCCAATGCGTCGAGGAGCGCGCTGAAGCGGACCGCGCCCTCCTCCTTGGAGATGCCGAGGATCTCGAACGCGCGCTCCTGCATCACACGGTTGTAGATGCGGATGCTCCCGCCGCCGAGCTCGTTGCCGTCGACTCCATCGACCATCGAGCTCGCGTTCGAACATCGGGAAGCGGTGGATCCACATCGCGTGATGCGTCGACCCGTCGACGAGGCGCAGCTCCGCGCCGAGCTGCCGCCGCACTTCGCCGATCGACCGGCTCGCCACGCGGTACTCGGCGGCGACCGCGAGAACGAGATCGCCGTCCTTCGCGCCTGACACACTTCGGAGCCGGCCGAGTTCCTCGGCACTCAGGAACTTCGCGATGGGCGAGCGCACCTCGGACCCGGCGAACGCGAACGACACGAGACCCTTGGCGCCGCGCGTCTTCGCGACGGCCGTCCACCCATCGATGTCCTTGCGTGTCGCGTCGGCCTTTCCCGGGACGACCAGCGCGCGGATCGAGCCACCCTCGGCGATAGAGTCGCGGAAGACGCCGAAGGACGTGCCGCGGAAGACATCCGTCAGGTCGACGAGCTCGAGGCCGAAGCGCGTGTCGGGCCGATCGGTGCCAAACCGCTTCATGGCCTCGTCGTACGTCATCCGTGGCAAGGGTCTCCGGTGCAGCGGCTTCTTCGCGAACTTGTCAAACACCGCCGTGTAGCAACCTTCCACGATCTCCATCACATCTTCCGGCTCGACGAAGGTCATCTCGACGTCCAGCTGGGTCAGCTCGTAGATCCGATCCGCGCGCGGGTCCTCGTCTCGGAAGCACCGCGCGATCTGCACGTACTTGTCGATGCCCCCGACCATCAGGATCTGCTTCAGCTGCTGCGGCGACTGTGGCAGCGCCCAGACCTTCCCGGGGTAGTAGCGCGACGGCACGACGAAGTCGCGCGCGCCGGTGGGGTCCGATCGGATGAGCATCGTCGTCTCGATCTCCCAGAACCCGCGCTCCACGAAATAGCTCCGCATGAAGTTCGTGACCTCGTGCCGCAGACGCATGAGCTCCTTCGAGCGCTCGCGGCGCAGGTCGATGTACCGGTACTTCCAGCGAAGGGTCTCCTCGACCTCGGTCTCTTCGTTCACGTAGAAAGGAGGAGTCTTCGACTCGTTCAGGACGGTCACGCGACCGGCCACGACCTCGACGTCGCCCGTCGCAAGCTTGGAGTTCCGCGTCCCTTCCGGTCGGGCGCGGACCGTGCCGCTGACCTGGAGGACCCACTCGCTCCGAGCGTCTTTGAGCGCGGCGTGGGCGGCGGCGTTCTCCTTGGCGTGCGCGACCACCTGCGTGATCCCGTAGCGGTCGCGCAGGTCGATGAAGGTCAGCTCGCCATGGTCGCGCCGCCGGTGGACCCAGCCCGCCAGGGTGATCTCGTGCCCCGCGTCCGAGGCGCGCGCCTCGCCGCAGGTCTTCGTCCTCAGCACCTTCTAATCCCGATCGTCTCGGAGGAAGGGTTCCTCGCCGGCCCGGCGTCGGTTCACGTGACGTCCGACCTCGGTGACGACGGCGGAGAGGCGCGTGACCCGCTGCGTCTTGGCGACGAGATCGCGAACGACGACGTTCCCGCCGCGCGCGTCTTCGGTCCCGCGGATGACCGCCACCTTCGCCCCGTGCTTCACCGCGCTCTCGAGCTGCCTATCGAGGGAGCGGTCGGAATACTCGATGGCCACGGTGAACCCCGCCGCGCGGAGCGGGATCGCGATCTGGAGCCGATCGGCAGCATCGCCCTTCTCGGCGGAGAGCACGTACACGTCGGCGGTCGTCTCGCCGCCGACCCGCGCTCCCTGCTGCTTCAGGGCGTAATAAAGGACATCGACGCCTCCGGCGATGCCCACGCCCGGGAGCGCGGGCCCGCCCATGGTCTCCATGAGGTCGTCGTAGCGGCCACCCGCGGCGACCGCGATGTGCCCGGCCTTCGTGTACTCCGGATTCGTGAGCCAGAACTCGCAGACCGTGCGCTTGTAGTAGTCGAGCCCGCGCACCAGCGTCGGCTCGACCCGGTACGCGACGCCGAGCCGCTCCAGGCCGTCGGTCACGGCGGCAAAGTGCGCGCGATCCTCCTCGCACACGACATCGACGGGCTTCGGCGCGTTCTTTGCGACCTCCTGGTCGCGCGGGTCCTTCGAATCGAGAACGCGGAGCACATTCGCGTCGACGCGGCGCTGCGACTCCGCAGAGAGCGCGTCGCGGTGCTCGCTGAAATACTTCGTCAACGCCTCTCGGATCTTGGGCTGGCACTTCGCGTCGCCGAGCGTGTTGACCACGAGCTCGTGCTCTACTAGGCCCACCTCGGCGAGCATTCCGGCGGTGAACTCGATGATCTCGAGATCCGCGCCGGGCTCGGCCGCGCCGTAGCACTCGAGGCCCCACTGCCAGAACTGACGGAAGCGCAGCAGCTGCGTCCGCTGGCCGCGGAACATCGGCTCCCAGTAGAAGTACCGCAGCGGCAGCGGCGTCCGGTGAAGACCGTGCTCGAGGACTGCCCGGGTCACCGCGGCGGTGCCTTCGGGACGCAGCGCGAGGCCGCCCTCGCCGCCATGCGACACGTCGTACATCTCGTAGCCGACGATGTCGCTCGCCTCGCCGGCGGTCTTCACGAAGACGCGACGATCCTCGACGATGGGCGTGTCGATCCGCGCGAACCCGTAGCGGGTCGCGCGCGCTTGCACGACCGCCTGCAAGGCGTCGAACCCGGCGGCTTCCTCGGGAAGCAGGTCGCGCATGCCGCGCGGGGCCTGAAACGTCGGCATGGGACGCTCACGATATCGTCGTTCGCGATGAATCGTCGCTCGCTCTTGCGCGCTGCCGGCGCGGCCGCCATGGTCGCGGCGTGCGGATCGCCCGCGGCGAGCCCGGGAGGTACCGCCACGAAGTCTCCGAGCCCGAGCCCCTCACCGAGCGCCGCGCCAACCAAGGCGACTGTCGAGCTGCAGAAGGGCGGGTCGTTCGCGTTCACGCTCCGTCCCGACAAGGCTCCACAGACCGTCGCGCGTTTCGCGGACAAGTCACGCAGCGGCTTCTACGACGACAAGCTCTTCCATCGGGTCGAGGATTGGGTCGTGCAGGGCGGCGATCCGTCCGGGAACGGGACCGGGGGAGAGAAGGTGCCGTCCGAGTACAACGACCTCTCGTTCAAGCTCGGCGCTGTGGGCATCGCTCGGGGGTCGGATCCCGCGATCAACAATGGCTCGCAATGGTTCGTCGTGAAGAAAGACTCCACCTTCCTCGACCGCCAGTACACGAACTTCGGTCTGGTCACCGACGGCATGGACGTCGTGAATGGCATCAAGATCGGGGACAAGATCAAGACGATCAAGATCGAGTGACCGCGCGGTCGTGACCCTCACGACGCGCGGCTCGCTTGCGCTGCTGGTCGCATTCATATCGTTCGTCGCGATCGCGCTGCCTTTCGACCGGTCGAGCACCGGCCCGCAGCAGACCGCGCTCTCGGTGCTCGCGTGGCTGTTCCTCGCGATCGCGCTGGTGCTGCAACCGCGCGCGCTCCGCATCCAGGTCCTCGTCCTCGTGGTGCTCGCGACGGTCCTGGAGTGCGTCGGCTCCCTTGTGTGGGGCGCGTACATCTATCGCCTCGGCAATCTGCCGCTCTACGTTCCCGCCGGTCACGGCCTCTTCTATCTCTGCGCGCTCCGCGCCGCGTCCCTGCCGGTCCTGCAGCGTCACGCGCGGGCGGCGGTGTTCGCCGTCACGATCGGGGCGACCGGATGGATGGTCTACGGCCTCTTCGGGCGCGCGCTTCCCGATCTGCTCGGCTTCGTCACCTGGGCGATCTTCATCCGCTTCATCGTGCGCGGGCGTCATCCGCTCCTCTACGCCGTGAGCTTCGCAATGACCACGGCGCTCGAGCTTTACGGCACGTCGCTCGGGATCTGGCGCTGGTCGCCGGTGCTGCCCGCGCTCATGCTCCCGGCCGGGAATCCGCCGACGGGCATCGGCGCGGGCTACGCGGCGATGGACGCGCTCACGCGGCGGATCGTCGCAGGAGTCGAAAGGGCTGTGGCCGCACGTCGGACCGCAGGTACAGCGGATGCCGCGGATGTCCGTCTCGGGTCACCCCAAGACAGCGTGGTCTCCGCGGACTGAGCGCCGCGAGCGCCGCGGCGCGCTCGTGCCCGACGAGCGTGTTCGCGCCCCACGCCGCCACGACGAGCGCCGCGCGGAACACCGCCGACCGGAGATACCGGCCGTTGCGCCGACCGACCGGATCGTGGACGCGAAGGAGCGCGCGCGGATCGGTCGCGCGGTAGGCGAAGAGGTTGACGATCTCGGCGCCCCCGAATCCCCACGATCGCGCGAACGCGACGCAGCGGCGGATCGTGGGATCGTCGCGGCGTCCGTCCGCGGTCGACGGATTGAGCATGACGAACGCGACGAGCGGCCGCGCGCGGTCCCAGCGACGCCAGAGCCGGTAGCGGTAGCGGCGATCGCGGCTGAAGACCGCGCCGCCCGTCACGACAGGAACGCGCGAGCGGTCTGTTCCCAGAGCTCGGTGGACAGCCGCAGCGACTCCTGATCGATCCGCTCGTTGTTCCCATGGAAGAGCTTGGCGAACTCGCGGAACGGGATGCGGCCGCTCAGCAGACCGTACCCGTACGCGGTCACACCCTTCCGCCGGAAGAAACGTGCGTCCGTCGCGCCCACGATCAGGAACGGGATCGTCTCCGCTCCCGGCACGAGCTTCTGGCTGACTGAGGTGAGCGTGTCCCAGAGCGGAGAACGCAGCGGCGACTCGGTCGCGGGATTGCTGCCCTCGGCCACGATCTCAACGTCCTTCCAGAGTGTCTCGCCGATCGCATCGCGAAGCATCCGCCTGACGCCATCGCCGTCGTCGCCCACGATCGTGCGGATGTCGATGTCGATCTCGGCGCTGTCGGGGATGACGTTCAGCTTGACGCCGGCACGCGCCATGTTCGGCGAAAACGTGGTGCGGGTCGCCGAGTAGAACATCGGCACCGTCCCATCGGGAGCGCGATCGAGGGCGACGTCGAAGGTTTTTGCGTTGGTCAGCGCGAGCCGGGCGGCGGCCGGGAGCTCCAAACCCTCGACGAACCGCTTCCAGAGATCGTGCAGCCGGAGCGGCGCCTTGTACTTCCCGATCCGCGCGATGATCTCGCCGGCTTTGATGAGGGCGTTGTCCGCCTGGTACGGCATCGAGCCATGACCGGGCGTCCCCTTCACGCGGAGGCGCGTCCACTGCGAACCCTTCTCCGCGGTCATGATCGGAAGCTTCGGCGCTCCCGCGACCGGCAGGCGCGTCCCGCCGAACTCGGTCACGAGGAAGTCGGCCCGTACGGCGTCCCACTCGTTCTCGGTGAGCCACTGCGCGCCGAACGTGCCAAGCGCCTCTTCGTCGGCGACCGCCGAATAGATGAGTGTGCCCTTCGGACGGAAGCCGCTCGCGAGAAGCCGCTTCACCGCGACGGCCATCGACGCGGTCACGTCGAGCATGTCGATGGCGCCGCGCCCCCAGACCACGCCGTCGACGAGCTCGCCGGCGAAGGGATCGCGCTGCCAGCCCGAGGGAGTGACCGGAACGACGTCGGTGTGTCCCATGTAGTGAAGCGATCGAGCCTTCGGGTCGGTGCCTTCGACGCGGAGCACCAGGCTCGCGCGGCCGGGCTGCGGTTCGTAGCGCTTGAGCTCGACCCCGGGCACCCGCAGGTAGTCCTCGAGCAGGTCGACCGAGCGGATCTCGTGTCCGGAGGCGGCCGTCCCGTCGTTCACGCACTCGTTGCGAATCAGCCCCTGA
>VBGS01000197.1 GCA_005889445.1 Chloroflexota bacterium | reverse complement strand
GGTCGTACCGCTCGCGATGCTTCTCCTCGGCGCGGTCTCGCGTGGCGGGAGCATCCTGGATTTCCGCTTCACGACGCAGTGGGTCGAGCGCGTGCTCACGGACGACACGTCGGTCGAGCTGCTCTTCAACTCCGTCGTGTACGCGGCCGGCGCGGCGCTCGTGGCGTTCGTCGTGGGCACCGCGGTCGCCTGGGCGGTCGAGCGGACCGACGTCCCGCTGCGGAGCCTCTGGTACGGGATCGCGCTCGTTCCGCTCATCGTCCCCGGCATCATCCACACGATCGCGTGGCTGTTCCTCCTCAGCCCGGAGATCGGCTGGATCAACGTCATGCTTCGCGCCGCGAGCGGTCCGACGCTCTCGGCCTACACGCTTCCCGGGATGATCTGGATCGAAGGGCTCCACACCGCGCCCCTGGCCTTCGTCCTCATGAGCGCCGCGTTCCGCACGATGGATCCGAGCCTGGAGGAGGCGGCGTCCGCGTCGCGCGCGAACCCGTGGCAGACGCTCCGCCGGGTCACGCTGCCGCTGCTCCTGCCGGTCAGCGCATCGGTGCTGCTCATCCTCTTCGTCCGGTCGCTCGAGGGCTTCGAGGTCCCGGCGATCATCGGCCTCCCCGGGCGGATCTTCGTGTACTCATCTCGCGTGTACACGGCGCTCAAGCAGTACCCGCCGAACTTCGGGCTCATGGCCGCATACGCGGCGGTGCTTCTGGCCATCTGCGTGATCGGCCTGGTGCTCCACCGCCGGGTCACGCGGCACGCGGAGCGGTACGCGACCATCACCGGGAAGGCCTATCGGCCTCGCCGCGTGGAGCTCGGGCGTCTGCGCTATCTGGCGCTCGCGGGTCTCGCGGCCTACGGTCTCGTCGCGATCGGCCTGCCCTTCCTCGTGCTCGCGTACACGAGCCTGGTCCCCGTCTACTCGCTCCCCTCGCCCGAGACCCTCGCGTCCCTCACGCTCGCGAACTACCGCTTCATCACCGAGGATCAGCTCACCCGCACCGCGGTCGTAAACAGCCTGATGCTCGGCGTGTCGTCCGCGACGATCGTCGTCATCGTCACCGCCGTGATCGCGTGGATCACGGTGCGGACCCGGCTCCCGGGCCGGGGGCTGCTCGACTTCCTCGCGTTCGTGCCGATCGCGATCCCCGGCATCGTGATGGGCGTCAGCCTCATGTGGGTGTACTTCACCCTGCCGATCCCGATCTACGGGACGATCTGGATCCTGCTCATCGCGTACGTGACGCGTTACCTGCCCTACGGGATCCGCTCGCTCACCGGCGGGCTCGGGCAGATCCATCGCGAGCTCGAGGAGGCGTCGGCGGCGGCCGGCGCCCGCTGGTGGCCGACGTTCCGTCGAGTGACCGCCCCGCTGCTCCGGCCCGCGCTCCTCGCCGCATGGATCTACGTCTTCATCGTCTCGCTGCGCGAGCTCTCGGCCGGCATCCTCCTGTACTCGAGCAACAGCGTCGTCCTCGCGATCCGCATCTTCGACCTGCGCGAGAACGGCAACTACACCGCGATCGCGGCGCTCTCGGTGATGATGGTGTTCGTGCTCGTCATCCTCGTCGCCGCATTGCAGCGCCTGGGCGGCCGCGCCGTGCGCGAGAGCTGATGCTCGAGGTCACCGCGCTCCGCAAGACGTACGCGAGCGGGCGCGGCGGCGTCCGCGCGGTCGAAGACGTGTCGTTCACCGTCGAGGACGGCCGCTTCTATACGCTCCTCGGTCCGTCCGGTTGCGGAAAGACGACGACGCTGCGCTGCCTCGCCGGTCTCGAGCGCCCGGAGGGCGGCACGATCGCGCTGGACGGACGCGTCCTGTCGGGCGCCGGCAGCTTCGTGCCCACCCACGCGCGCGACATCGGGATGGTGTTCCAGAGCTACGCGATCTGGCCGCACATGACCGTGTTCCAGAACGTCGCCTTCCCTCTCGAGGTCGCCGACGCGAAGCCATCCCGCACCGAGAAGGAGCGCGCGGTCTCCGAAGCGCTCGCGCTCGTCGGTCTCGACGGCCTCGAGTCGCGGCCCGCGCCGCAGCTCTCGGGGGGCCAGCAGCAGCGGCTCGCTCTCGCGCGGGCCCTCGTCCGCAAACCGAAGCTGCTCCTCCTCGACGAGCCGCTCTCGAACCTCGACGCGAAGCTCCGACAGCGGATGCGCATCGAGCTCCGCGAGCTGCAGCGGCGGCTGCGCATCACGACCGTGTACGTGACGCACGATCAGGACGAGGCGCTGTTCCTTTCGCACCGGGTCGCGGTCATGCAGAACGGCCGGATCGCCCAGGAGGGCCGGCCGCGCGACCTCTACGCGTCGCCCTCCTCCGGCTTCGTCGCGGACTTCGTCGGGGACGCCACCTTCGTTCCGGGCGACGTGACCGAAGGCGGCATCCGTGTCCTCGGCGGCGTGGTGCGCTGCTCGGTGTCGGAGGCGCTCGCGCCGGGCGCCAAGGGACTTCTCGTGGTTCGGCCAGAGCGGATCGTCGTCCGGACGGCCCCCGCGGGCCTGGTCAACGAATTCCCGGCGACGCTGCGCGTCGCCGCGTTCCTCGGCGATCATCTCGACTGCATCGTCGACGTCGCGGGCACGGAGCTCCGCGCGCGGGCCCATCCCGCCGCGGAGCTGCGGCGCGACCAGCGCGTCTGGATCGAGCTTCCGCCCGAGCACTCCCTCGCCATACCCGATGACGGTTGGCGACCGAAGGCGCTCA
>VBGS01000187.1 GCA_005889445.1 Chloroflexota bacterium | reverse complement strand
TCGGTCGAGCGCAAACGGATCGCGCGCGCGTTCGGGGCGACGCTCGTGCTCACGGATCCGCTTGACGGGACGGACGGCGCGATCCGCGAGGCGCAGCGGCGCGCCGCTGCTGACCCCGAGCGCTACGCGTACGTCGACCAGTACGCCAACCCAGCGAACCCGCGCTCGCATGAGCTCGGCACCGGCCCCGAGATCTGGCGGGACACCCGCGGGACGGTCACACACTTCGTCGCCGGCGTGGGCACATCCGGAACGATCGTCGGCGTGTCGGCCGCGCTCCGCCCGAAGGGCGTCCGCATCGTCGCGGTGCAGCCCGACGCGGCGCTGCACGGGATCGAAGGCTGGAAGCACATGCCCACGGCGATCCGCCCGCCGATCTGGGACCCCTCGGTCGCCGACGAGCATCGCGTCGTGAGCACGGACGACGCAATCGCGATGACGCGACGGCTCGCCCGCGAGGAGGGCATCTTCAGCGGCGTCTCCGGTGGTGCGGCGGTCGCCGCGGGGCTGGCGGTCGCGCGGGAAGAGATCGGCCATATCGTCGTGTTGATCGCTGATGGGGGAGAGCGTTATCTGAGCACTCCCCTTTGGGAGTAAGACTGTGGCCGTGACCGTTCGCCTGCCAGGCGCGTTGCGCGACGCGACGGGCGGAGAGACCAAGCTCACCGCCTCCGGGAAGACCGTCGGTGAGGTCATCGCGGACATTGACCGTCGCCATCCCGGATTCGCCTCGCGTCTTTTGGATGACGGGGGTGTCCTGCGCGCATATGTGAACGTGTACATCGGCGACGAGGACGCGCGAACGCGCGGCGGCGCCGGCGCGAGCGTCGCGGATGGGAGCGAGGTCATGGTCATCCCGGCCATGGCCGGCGGACGCTGACCGAGCGCGCCCGCGTCGTCCTGCCGGAAAAGCTCCGCCAGGAGATCGTCGCGCACGCGCGCGACGCGGCTCCCCAGGAGTGCTGCGGTCTCCTTCTCGGCGAGGACGAAACGGTGCGCCGGGTGATGCGCTGCCGGAACGTCCACACGACGCCGGAGACGCGCTACCTCATCGACACGCGCCAGGTCGTGGACGCGTTCCGCGCCTCCGACGACTTTGATCGGGAGCTCGTCGCGATCTACCACAGCCACCCGCGCTCGCAGGCCTACCCCTCGCCCACCGACCGGGCAGAGGCGCAGTGGCCGCTCGCCGCCTACGTCTTGGTCTCCCTCCGCTCGGATCCTCCCGAGCTCTACGCGTACCGGATCGACGAGGGCGCCGTCCGCGAGATTCCCGTTTCAGAGAATTAGCGCGCGCTGACCGTCACCGCGATCGAGGCTGCCTGGGCGAACGCCGCGTCGGGGTCGGGCGGATCGAAGAACCGGAACTGAAGAGCAAAGCCACTAGCCCCCTGCTCGATGGCGAACTGCGATAGGGCGATGTGTCGTCTCTCGTACGTCCCATCCGCGCGATCGGCGATGGCGAGCGCATCGCCGATGCGCACGATCGTCCGCTCGTCGCGCCCGGCATTGAACCCGAGGCGCTCGCCTCGGGCGAGATCGTCGGCGAAACGGTCCAGCGTATTCAGCGGCTCGACGCGCCCGCGGACGACGTTGAGGGTCGCGGTCGCGGTCTCGAAGTGCGCGACTTCGCCCGCGATCCCGCGCACCGAGAACGTCCAGTCGGCCGGCACGACGAGCGACCCCGTTCCTTCGACGTCGTATCGCTTGCCCTGCGCGGGTGCCGCCGTCAGCCGCGGCGCGAGCGAAGGCGCCATCGTGTATGCGGTCATGCGCAGCCGCGAGACCTGATCGTTCAGCACAAGCGATCCGCTCACGAGGAGGACGAGGAGGGCGACCGCCGCGAACGGGAGCGGAAGGATCGAGCGCAGGTTCAGACCGAGACCGACGAGGACCCGCAACACGATCGCGCCGAGCATGAGGCCGGAGACGAGGAGAAGACCTGCGTCAAGGAGTGCCGGGATCGCGGCGATCGGCGTAACGATGAGCGGCGTCAGCGCGAACGCCACGGCCGTGAATGACTGATCGATGGTCACGTCGCGGCGGAGCAGGCGAAGCGCGCCGAAGAGGATGACGGCGAGCACCGCGGCGGTGATGTCGAGGCGGATACCCAGGAGAAAGCCTTCGACGAGGATCCGCCCAAGGAACCCCACCGGTGAAATGCCCTTCGCGAGGATGACCACTGCATCGAGGCCGATCGAGAATCCGATCCCGGCGAGCAGTGCCGCGATGACGCCTTCGAGCCCCCAGTGCTCCCTGACGAGCTCTCTCGCGAAGGCTCGTGGTTTGAGGATCGAACGGAGGAGCTCGGCGCGGAACCAGGCGAGCTCACCCCCGCTCTCCACCGGTCCGAGCGTACGCAACCGGATCGGCCGGCTTCCACCAACAAAGACACATAAAGACAGCGACTCCCGCGTCCGGGAGTCGCTGTGCATGAGCAAGTGAACTGGGTGCCCTTGCGCTACCCGGCTACTGGCCTCACATCCGGCCTCGGTGTGGGGAGGTCACCAACTCAGGGTGATCCTCATTCCCTCAACCGCCGGGAGCGCATCTCTCGACAGTGCCCCCTTCCGCCGGGGGCGTCATCGATCGACTTGAAAGACTCCCAGTCGCTTGTGCAGCCTGACCATGTGACCTCCGTTTGGCGTCCATCGGTCTGGTGCCGCTCCGTGGGCCCCGCGGAGCTTGTTCTTGTTGTACACCCGCCATGGGGCGGGGAGTCAAGTCGACCATTAGTGGTGTCACCGCCGCGGCGCGCGCGGCCGGGACAGAAGCTCGCGGAT
>VBGS01000008.1 GCA_005889445.1 Chloroflexota bacterium | reverse complement strand
GATGACGCTCCGCATGACCGAGAACGCCGACGTTCTGCGGTCCATCGTGACCGCGCGGCGGCCGGGGACCATCGTCATCGGCTTCAAGGCCGAGACCGGCGACGCGAGCGCGGAAGCCGGGCGGATGCTGCGCGAGAAGAAGCTCGATCTCGTCGTCGCCAACGATGTGGCCGATCCGGGCTCGGCGTTCGGTTCTGACAATGACCGCGTGGCGTTCGTCAGCGCCGATGGCGTAGAGCAGCTCCCGCTCCTCGCGAAGAGCGAGGTCGCGCGTCGCCTCGTGGAGAAGCTCGCCCAGCGGCTCGCTCGATGACCGAAGACATCGGCAGCCTCGAAGCGCGGATCGCGGCATTCGACGGGCCGATCAGCCGCTGGCAGGCGGCGCGCGAACGCGCGTTCACCGCCAAGTTCAATCCGAAGGAGGGGAACCTCTCGACGCTCATGGCGCGCCTCCCGCCCGCGGCCGCGGCCGCCGCGGGGGTGGGTCCCGGACCCGAAGAGGAGGTCTTCGCGCTGCTCGATGAGATCTGCGACGGCTACGTTCGTGCCGACGCGCGGCGCTGCGCCCTCGTTCGTGCCGTGATCCACCAGCACGAGGTGCGCCGACTACTCGGTGAGTACGTCGGCCACTGCGCTCGGCTGCTCGAAAAAGGCGGCCGGCCGCAGTGGCTGGACCGCGCGCTCGCTGGCGCCTCGATCGAGGATCAGCGCGTCGACTATCGCGATTGGCTCATGTCGCTCGGCGACGTGTATGTGGCCGCGCGCACGGCGGGCATCGATCCCTCGCCGGCGCTGAAGCGGATCGGTGCGCTGTCGAACGCCGAGGGTCACCGCGCGACCCCGACGCCGACGAGCGCGGCGCTTTCGGGATTCGAGCAGAGCGCGTACTTCGCCACGTCGATCCTTCCGCGCCTGCGCTGATCGACCGCGATGCCGGTGGAGTGGGTGACCTTCGATTGCTACGGCACCCTGATCGATTGGGAGCGCGGGATCACCGATGCGCTGCTGCCGTACCTTCCGCCGGCGACGGATCGCCAGGCGCTGGCCGAGTGGTACATCGCGATGGAGGCCCAGTTCGAGGGCGAGGGCTACCACCTCTATAAGGAAGTGCTCGATCGCGTCGGCCGCCGCGTCCTGCGTTCACTCGACGCTGGGATCGGTGAGGACGAGCCATCGCCGCTGCCGACGTCGCTGGCGGACTGGTCGCCGTTTCCGGAGGTCCCGGCGGCCCTGGGCGCGCTGCGCGAGCGCGGCCGGAAGATCGCGATCCTTTCGAACGTGGATCGCGATCTCCTGGAGCGCTCGATCGAGCGTCTTGGGATCAGCCCGGATCTGGCGGTCACCGCCCAGGATGCCGGCGGCTACAAGCCGGCGGTCGGACACTGGCGAACGTTCCTGGAGCGAAGTGGTGCCTCGACCGAGCGAACGATCCACGTCGGCGCGAGCCAGTACCACGACATCCGCCCCGCGTCCGCGCTGGGCTTCCGTACGGTCTTCATCGACCGTCACAGCGAGCCGCTCGACTCTTCGCCGACGCGCGTTCTCCGCGACCTCGAGATGCTTCCCGACGTGATCGACGAGCTCGCGATCGCCGGCTGAAGCCGTGCGTTCTCCAGCGATCCTTCGTCCCCTTCGGCATCGTGACTTCCGGCTCCTGTGGACAGGGCAGACCGTCTCGCGATTCGGCAACTTCATGTACTCGGTCGCCCAGCCGTTCCAGATCCTCGCGCTCGGGGGCACGCCTCTCCAGCTCGGGATCGGCGCGGCGATCACCACCGCGACGATGCTCGTGTTCCTCCTGGTCGGGGGCGTCATCGTCGATCGCATACCGCGTCGGCGGATCATCCTCGCAAGCGATCTCGCCAGCGGATGCATCGTGGCGATCGTCGCCGCGCTGGGACTGAGCGGCGCGCTTCGTATCGAGCACCTCTACCTCGCATCGGCATTCTTTGGGATGAGCGCAGCGTTCTTCCAGCCGGCGATGACCGCCATCATCCCCGAGCTCATCCCGGAGGACGTCCTGCAATCCGGGAACGCGGTCAACGGACTGTCGTTCCAGATGGCGCGTGTCGCGGGCCCCGTGGTCGGCGGGATCATCGTCGCGACCGCCGGAGCGCCGAGCGCGTTCGCGATCGACGCGGCGACGTTCTTTGTCAGCTTCGTCGCGCTGTCGCTCGCGCGACCGCCACGCCGCGAGCCGCCGCCTCCCGAGCCGTTCCTTCGGCAGGTCCGTGCGGGCATCGCGTTCACGTTCTCGCTGCCATGGCTCTGGATCACCATCGCCCTGTTCGCGCTGGTCAACCTCGCGATCGCCGGGCCCTTGATCGTGGCTCTCCCGATCCTGGTCCGTGACGTGCTTCACGGCGACGCCGCGCTTTATGGAGCGATCGGTACCGTCGTCGGAGCGGGCGAGATCGGCGGAACGCTGCTGAGCGGCCAGGTCCGCATCCGCCACGCCGGTATGGCGATGTACGCATGGGCGGCGCTCACGGGCGTGGCCGTCGCTGGGTTCGGGCTCGTAAACGCGGTACCCGCCATCCTTCTCTTCGCGTTCGTCCAGGGCCTTTCGCTGGTCGGCTTTCAGATCCTCTGGGACACCTCGCTGCAGCGGCATGTCCCGCGCGAGATGCTCGGACGGGTATCGAGCGTCGACGGCTTTGGCTCGATCCTGCTGTTGCCGCTCGGCCCGCTCGTCTTCGCCGCGCTCGTGGAGCGGATCGGCCCGGACGGCGCGTTCGTGATCGGTGGGGCGATCGCGGCCGTCCTCTGCCTCGCGGCGCTATCGGTCCGCTCGATCCGTGAGCTGGAATGAATCGTGCGTGCTACCCGCGGCGCGGTACGATTCGAGGCGACGCCGGGACCGGCACGAAGCCGGCCTGGACGGAGGTCACGAGATGAGCGAGCAGCACGGCGGCGCGCCCGCGCCGGCTCCCACGAAGAAGGTCACCGTCCCCGATCTCATCGCGATGAAACGCGATGGCAAGCGCATCACGATGATGACCGCCTACGACGCCGCGTTCGCGCGCCTCGTCGAGCGGGCGGGTATCGACAGCATCCTCGTCGGCGATTCGCTGGGCATGGTCGTGCTCGGCTACCCGACGACCGTTCCCGTGACGATGGACGACATGGTCCGACACGCGGCCGCCGTCTCGCGCGGCGCGTCGCGGCCGCTGCTCATCGGCGACATGCCGTTCGGGAGCTACCAGGCGGGACCGGCAGACGCCCTTCGGAATGCCGCGCGCTTCCTCAAAGAAGCTGGGATGGACGCGGTGAAGGTCGAGGGCGGCGCCGAGGTCGTCGAGACGGTGCGCGCGCTCAGCGCGAACGGCATCGCGGTCATGGCCCACGTCGGCCTCACGCCGCAGCGCGTGGCGCAGCTCGGCGGATTCAAGGTGCAGGCCAAGACCGCAGGGGCCGCCCGACAGCTCATCGATGACTCCCTCGCGCTCGAGGACGCCGGCGCCTTCGCGATCGTCCTCGAGTCGGTCCCGGCCGCCGTCGGCGCGCTCGCGACCGAGCGTCTTTCGATCCCGACGATCGGCATCGGCGCGGGCGTCGACTGCGACGGCCAGGTGCTCGTGCTGCATGACGTGCTCGGCCTCTACGGCGACTTCAAGCCGAAGTTCGCCAAGCGCTTCGCCGAGATCGGGAGCGCCGTCGTCGAGGCCCTTCGCGAATACGACCACGAGGTCCGCGACGGATCGTTCCCCACGGACGAGCAGAGCTTCACGATGAAGGAGAACGAGCTGCTCTCGCTGCAGCGGAGCCTGGCCCAGCGAAAGGCCGGTTAGGCCGTGCGCGTGGCGATCCTCGGTATGGGCGCGATCGGCCACGTCGTCGCGCGGGCACTCGAGGGTCGTGCCGAGCTCGTCAGGGTCGACCGCACCAAATCACCGCTGCGCGAGGGAGAGACGGCGGTCGAGGCGGTGGTCGTGGCGACCAAGACGCCCGGGACCGAGTGGGCCGCCAACGTCGCCGCGAAGATCCTCGGACCGGGCGGTGTCGCGCTGACCATCCAGAACGGTCTCGGCAACTACGAGATCATCGCCGACCACGTCGGGCACGACCGCGCCGCGGTCGGCGTCATCTACGTCGGCGCGCAGCTCGAGGGCGGGACGCTGCGCGCGACCGGGCCAGGCAGGATCGAGATCGGCCCGCCGGAGAACCCCACCGCGCGCACCTGGCTCGACGAGCTCGGCTCGCTCCTTCGCGCGGGCGGGATGGACGTGAAGGTCGTCGACGATCCGTGGCCGTCGGTCTGGCGCAAGCTCGTCACCAACGCCGCGGTTAACCCGCTCACCGCCCTCACCCGCAAGACCAACGCCGACCTGCTCGCCGATCCAGCGGCCGCGCTCGTCGCGGACGTCCTCGCGCGCGAGGTGGCGCGGGTCGCGAGCGCGCACGGCGTGGCGCTCACCGAGGACGAGGCCGTCGAGCAGTGGCGATCGATGGCCGCGCTGACCGGCAACAACCGCTCGTCCATGCTCCAGGACGTCGAGGCGGGCCGGCACACCGAGGTCGAAGCGATCAACGGAGCGGTGTACCGGCACGGAGCGAAGCGCGGGGTCCGGGCTCCGCTCAATCAGGCGGTGACGCTGCTCGTCGGCGCCCTCGCGCCGGGATGATCAGCGGAGGCGGCGTCCGACCAGCAACGTGACTCCCGACAGCCCGACGAACGCGAGCGCGATCCAGTTGAACGCCGGCGCGATGCCCACCGCCTCCGCGAGGAATCCGAAGAGCGGCGCTCCAATGCCGCCGACGTGCGCGTTCGCGAGGTAGTACGCCCCGAGCACGGTGGCACGCCGTCCCGGCGGCGCGGTGTCCATGACGAGGGTCTCGGTCACCGTCGTGCGCATCGAGAAGAGCAGGCCGAAGACCACGAGCGCGACGGGCAGCAGCGCGTTCGGGACGATCGTGACCGCACCGACGGAGGGCCCGAGCAGCGCGAGGCCGACGAGCATGACCGTTCGACGGCCGAACCGATCCGAAAGAAATCCGCCAAGCGGCGCCCCGATGACCCCGACGAGCTGCGGGACGCCGAAGAGCACCGCGGCGAGGCCCGGGGAGATGCCGCGCGCGTCGACGAAGTACAGCGCGAGGAACGCGAGCATCGCGGCGAGGCCGAATTGGAAGGCGACGGAGAGCGAGACGATCGGTCCGACGTCGCGGAAGACGTTCGCGATCTCGCGGAACGCGGCGAAGCGGTCGCCGCTCGCGCTCGACTCCTGCGTCCGCGGCGCGACGATCCAGAGGAGCGCGGCGAGCACGACCGGCGCCGCCGCGAACCAGAGATACGGCGTCCGCCACGTGCCGGTCGTCGTCGCCAGGAGTCCCGCCAGCGCCGGGGCCGCGAAGAACGACAGGTGGCCGCCGGTGATGTGGATCCCCATCGCTGTGCCGCGCACGCGGGCTCCAAAGGTGCGCGCGATCAGCGCCGCGGCGGGCCCGTGATATGAGCCCGACACGACGCCCATCAGGACCAGGAAGACGAGGAGCTGCCAGTACGCCGCGGCCGTTGCCAGCGCCACGCTCACCGCGCCCATGAGCAGCAGGCCGCCGACGATGACGGTGCGCGATCCGATGCGATCGGCCAGGATGCCCCACGGCGCGTTCGCGAGACCCGACGCGATGCTGAACGCCGAGACCGCGAATCCGCTTTCCGCGTAGCTCATCGCGAACGCGTCGCGGATCAGCGGGAGCAGCGGGTTGAGCAGCGAGTTCGTGACGTGATGCGAGAAATGGGCGAGCTCGCCGACATCGATGCCCAGCAGCACGTTGTCGATGAGCCGCGCCTTGCCGAGACGTGCGGCGACCGACACGACCACTTTGCCGGACGGCCCGCGCAGCTCCTCGAGCGTGTACGGGTCGGCGACCGAGACGTACTCGAGCGCGTCCGGCGCGGCGGCCACGGTGGTGACGCGTTCGCGGAGCACCGCCGGATCGCGCTCGCCGGCGCTCCAGAGGTCGCGTGCCGCGAACAGACCCCGCGAGAGGGCCAGCGCACGGCGCCGATCGTCCGCGGAGAGATACGCGTTGCGCGAGCTCATCGCCAGCCCGTCGGGCTCCCGCACGATCGGACAGCCGACGATGCGGATGCCGAACCGCAGATCTCTGGTCAAGACCTGCACGACGCGAAGCTGCTGGAAGTCCTTCTGTCCGAAGTAGGCCGCCTCGGGCCGGACCGTCGCGAAGAGCTTTGTCACGACCGTGCAGACACCGGTGAAGTGCCCCGGCCGCGCCGCGCCCTCGAGCCGTTCGGCGATCGGCCCCGGGACGACCCGCGTCTGGTCACCGTCGGGGTAGATCTCCTCGACGGGCGGCGCGAACACCATCGTCACGCCTGCCCGCTCGCAGCGTGCCACGTCCTCGGTCTCGTTGCGCGGATAGGCGCGGTAATCCTCGTCAGCGCCGAACTGTGTCGGGTTCACGAAGATCGATGCAGCGGCGGTATCGGACTCGGCGGCGGCGCGGCGCATGAGCGCGAGATGGCCTTCGTGAAGCGCACCCATCGTCGGGACGAAGCCGACCCGGCCTGACCGGGCGCGCCACGCCCGGACCTCGGCGGCGGTTCGCAAGAGCTTCAACGCGCGGGAGTATCGACCTCCCCGAGCCGCCTCGTCTGATACGCGGCGATGCTCGCGATCGGAGGCCGCTCGATGTCGATGATGTCGCGCATCTCGAGATGCAGCCTGCCGCCTCCGGCCGGCGCGATGAGCTTCATCGTGAAGTTGGCCTCCTCCAGGAGCGCGGCGCCGTGCGCTTCGCCGACACGTTTCAGCGCGACCTGCAGGACCTCGAAGCTCATCATCGACAGGGCATAGAGCGATTGGTTGCGATGGATCCGCTGCTTCATGTCGACCTGGCCGATCCCGCCGAGGCCCGCGCGCTGCAGCGTGTCGATCAGCAGCCCGGTCTCGACGCCGTAACCACTGAAGAAGGGCAGCTGCTCGAGCAGCGCGCGGCGCCCTCCCTGCTCGCCGGAGAGGGGCTGCACGATCCCGGATAGCTCAGGAAAGAACAGGTTCAGGATCGGCCGCGCGGCGAGCTCGGTCACGCGGCCGCCTCCAGAAGCCTGTAGGTCGTCACCCAGGCGGAGCGGCCGTTGGTAGAACGCCTTCACGAACTGCAGGTCCGGCCGCATGAGCAGCGCGCCGACGATCCCATAGACGAACTTGGGGTGCGGCGTCGACACGTCCGTGTCGATCCAGGTCACGATGTCGCCCGTCATCACGTGCAGGCTCTTCCAGAGCGCCTCGCCTTTCCCCCGGTACGTGCCGGTCTCGGGAAGGATCTCGTCGTGGATGAAGACAGGCACGCCCTCCTCGGCGGCCAGCTCCCGCGTTCGATCCTCCGAGCGGGAGTCGATGACGACGATCTCGTCGACGAGTGGCACGCGCTCCATCAAGCGCGACCGGATCGCGCGGATGACCTTACGGATCGTCGCCTCCTCGTTGAGGGTCGGCAGCCCGACCGAAATGCGCACGTTCTGGCGCTCCTTCGCGTCGACGAGCCGGCGCAGATCGGCGAACTCGCTCGAGGTGAAGGTGTTCTCGACGAACCACTTGTCGACGAGCTCCCCCAGGACCCGGCTGCGCTCGGCGCGGTCCTCCGGCAGCCGCGAGCGCTCCACGAACACGCTCGACGCGATCGGCGCGCGGGTGCGCACGATCACCGCGTTGCGCGCGGCGTCGAGGATCTGATGCCCCACCGGACCGAGTGGGTCCTCCGCCCCCTCCCTGCCGGTGGCGCCGAAGACGATGGCGTCGTGCGCGGCGATCTCCTCGATGATGATCTTGGGCGGATCGCCGGCGCGTGTGACCAGTCGCTCGGCACGTTCGTCGTAGGCAAGGTCGCCGAGGAGCTCGTACAAGGTCGCGCGGCGCCGGCCGCGCTCGGTGACATGCAGAAGCGTGACCGCGCCGTCGTGCGCGCGCGCGAGATCGGTGCCGAGCCGGGCCGCGAGCTGCGCGTATCGACCACCGCGCACCGGCACGAGAATTCGTTTGGCTCGTCCGGGGGTGCCCTTCACCACGGCGACGTCAGCCGGTGGATCACGAAGGATCTCCTCGATCGTCGTGCCGAGGATGTCCCAGCCGGGTCTGTTCCAGCTCACCAGCAGTAGATCGGGCCGCTCGGTAGCGCAGGCGTCGCGGATCGCGTCCCAGCCGACCCGCGCGACCGTCACGAGCGATCGCGCGTGCGTGGCGCCCATGTCGGCGGCCAGCGTGTCGAGGAGGCGCCGACGGGCGCGAGCCTCGGGCTGCGCCGAGGTCAGCGCGGCGTCGCCGGTGACCTCGATCACGGATGCGAGGATCACCTCACCGTCCCGCGCGAGGGCGGCCGCCATGTCCAGGAGGGGGCGGTCGCGCTCGGCGTCCGCGACGGCGACGAGGACCTTCACCGCACACCTTCAAGCACGAGCGGGACCACCTGCTCCGCGAGCACCCGCGGCCATGCGAGGGCACGCGCCCGCGAGCGGAACCGCATGCGCGGATCGGAGAGCGCGCGATCGATCGCGTCCGCGATCGTTTCGCCGTCCGCCCCGACCGGAACGTACGTCGGCGCGTCGCCGCCGAGCGCCCGGAGCGTCTCGAGGTCGGTGCACACGATCGGCAGCCGGTGCAGCGCGGCCTCGAGGAGCGGGATCCCGAATCCCTCCGACGCGCTCGGCAGGACAAGGACATCGGCGAGCGCGTAGAGGTCGGCGATGACCCGGTACGGCGGGTGGATCCCCTGCGCGTACAGCAGCTCCACGCCCGGTTGGCCCGTGGCGAGCGCCGTCAGCTCGGCGAGGTAACGCTCGTTCGAAGCGTTGTGCGGTCCGGGGGGTCCGGTGACGACGAGCGTGGCGTTTCGTCCGCGCCCGCGAAGCGCGACCGCCGCGGCGATCGCGGCCTCGATCCGCTTGCGACGCGTGAGCCGGGCGGGCAGCACGAGGAGCGGATCGGCGCGGTAGAGATCGAGCCGTTCCGCGAGGCGCGTCCCCGCCGCCGAGAGACCGAGCGCTTTGGATACATCGACGCCGTTCGGCACGACGGCGATGCGGTCGCGCGCGAGACCGGTGAGCGAGGCGAGCTGACGCGCCCGTTCCTCCGAGACGGCGACGTACCGCACGGTCGGATGCGCGCGCGCGATGAGATCCCACGGCTCGCCGCCGTGGCGCTCCGCTGCGTACTGGGGATCGCACCAGGCGAGGTCGTGCGTCCAGCCGATCACCAGGCCTGGACGCTCTGACGCGAGCCACAGCAGCGCCTCGGTGAGCGCGAGGTTCTTGTGCATCGTGAGCACGTTGTGCGCGACGACTCGGTCCGCTCTCCGCACGAGGGGCCGCAGGCGGCGGACGAGCCGCTCGACAAGCGCGTCGTGCGCCTTGGTGCGCTCGCCCCGCGCGAGCGCTCGGAAGTCGCGCAGGACGGCAGCGCTCCGCGAGTCGGCCTCCGCGACGCGCGCGAGCCGCACCCCCCGCGGCGCGCGCCCGCGTCCGGCGACGATGGTGACCTCGGCACCGGCGTCGCGAAGGGCTTCCGCGTGCGCGCGCATCACGTGCTCGACCCCGCCGAGGATCGACGGCGCGGTGTAGTGGACGAGGAGGACGCGCGGATGCCGCCGGGTCACGCGGTCGCGGCCACCGTCGTTCGCGCGACCCGGCCCCGGCCGCCCACGATGCGGTCGCCGCGGGGTGTCCGCCTGACGCGGAACGTCAGGCGGGTGTCGAAGACGCGCAGATCGCGGACGTCGATCCGTCCGAGCCACGCCGGAAGGGCGGGATCGAGGACGAGCTGCTGTGTGGCGAGATCGGCCTCCATTCCGAGGAGCGTGCGCAGGCAGAGGAACACCATGCCCGCGGACCATGCCTGCGGGATGCAGGACACCAGGTAGTCCGCGGGCCGCGTCGAGAACCGCAGATCGCGCTGGAATCCGCACCAGAGCTCGGGGAGCTGTCCGTTCGGAAACCGGCGGCCGGCTTCGATGAGCGCGCTCGCGATCTCGGCGGCCTCTTCGCGGTGGCCGTATCGGGCGAACCCGTGGGCGATGAGCGAGTTGTCGTGCGGCCAGACCGAGCCGTTGTGGTAGCTCATCGGGTTGTACGTCGGATAGCGGCTCGAGAGGGTGCGGATGCCCCATCCGGTGTACATGTCGGGCGACATCAGCCGTCGCACGAGCGCGGCGGCGTGCTCCGGGCTCGCGATCCCGCACCAGAGCGCGTGGCCGGCGTTGCTCGTCACCGCGGGCACCTGCTTCTTGTCGCCGTCGAGCGCCTGCGCGTAGCAGCTCTCTCCGGGCATCCAGAAATCGCGCTCGAACCGCTCCCGGAGCTCGCGCGCCTCGCCCCGCAGGCGATCGGCTCGCCCGCGGTCCCCGTCGACCGCGTAGAGATCGGCGATGCCCATTTTCGCGGCGTAGACGTAGGCCTGGACCTCGACGAGGGCCGCGGGCAGCTTCGACCACCTGCCATCCGGGTCGGACAGCGACTGCGCGGAGTCCTTCCAACCCTGGCTGCGCATCTCGTTGCTGCGCATGCCGTACTCGACATACCCGTCACGATCCGGATCGCCGTACGGGCCGTCGCACCAGGTCAGCGCGCGCTCCGCGGCGGGAAGCAGCTCGCGCCACAGGGACCGGTCCGCCGTCCACTTCACGGTCTCCGCGAACACGAGCGCGAAGAGTGGCGTGACGTCCACCGACCCATAGAAGGGGCGATGCGGGATCTCGCCCAGCCGCGCGAGCTCTCCGCGGCGAAGCTCGTGGAAGATCTTCCCGGGCTCCTCTTCGGTGAACTCGTCGACCTTCTGCCCCTGATAGCTCGCGAGGAGCCGAAGCGTTCCGCGCGCCAGGTCCGGATTCCACCCCAGCGTCTGGTAGCCGGTGATGAGACCGTCGCGCCCGAACGGGACCGCGTACCACGGGATGCCCGCCGTCGGATACGGCCCGCTCGGATGGAACTCGAGCAGCGCGCGCAGGTCCAGCGCGCTTCGCAGGATGAGCCCTTCGTCCAGCGTCTCAGAGCTCGTCGTGTAACGGGTGCACGCGCGAAGGAAACGGCGGTACCGCGCGTTGAGCGCGTCGATCGCGTCGTCGAACCGATCGGGCGACGGCGCGGCCCCCGCGCCGTCCTCGCGCGGGATCACCGCGAGCTCGAGCGGCAGGAACTCCTGCGGGGCGAGCGTTCGGGTGATGCGGAATTTGTTGCCGTCGATCTGGTCGGGCGCCGGGCGGAGCGTGATCTCGGTCGTGCGGCGGACGCCGTCCCGCCCGAGGCGCTCGAAGAGCAGTCCGCCTTCACGGGCGTTGCGCTGCGAGGCGAGCGGCTCCTGCGAGAGATCGCGGTAGGCGCGCACCGCGAACATGTCGCGGAAGGCGGCCTCGAACTCGAGCTCGACGGTGATCGTCACCGCATGGGCGTTCGCGTTCAGTACCCCGACCCGCTCGCGCATGCCGTCGGCGAGGAAACGGGTCCGGCGGATCGACAGCGTGTCCGCCGCATGCCTCGCCGTGCCCATGACCGCGCCTTCGGCGTGCATCATCTGGAACGTCGCGACGTAGTTCTGTTCGGTGTTCGCCGAGAGCAGGATCGGCCGAGTCCCATTCACCTTGAGCGAGTACCCGGATAGGTACTGGGTGTCGTGGTAGTACAGGCCGAGCGGGCTCGACGTCCCGATCGGCAGGCTTCCGTCGTTCTCGGTGACGAGGACGAGCGCGTCCTCCTTGAGCGAGACGGTCAACGCCGAGACGGTTCGCCGACGGACCAGCGCTCCAGCAAATGGCCCTTCGCCCGCTCGAACGACAGCGCCTGCGATTCGACGACCCGCTCCGCCCCCGCGTGGTCGAGGTCCTTCACCTCGTCGATGAGGGCGGCGACGCGCGCGAAGTAGAGGGGAAGCAGAGCGCGCGCGAGCTCCGCGGTGTCCGCGAGTGTCCTCGCGGCGGCCACGATGTCGTACACCGCCCGCGCCCAGAGCTCGCCGTTGATGGCATGCGGATCGCCGGAGGCAACGGCGCCAGAAACCGTGTCCGCCACCTCGGGCGAGAGCAGCTCGCGCCAGCTGTCGCGGTTCGCGTCGGCGCCCGCGCGGAACTTCTCGACGAGGATCGGGACGCTCGCCCCGACCGCTTCGGGCTCGACCGGAACGACGTCGCCGATGACGGGCACGTCGCGGGATCCAGTGGCCCCGCGCCACATCGCGACCGCCTCGGGGCGCCGCGCGAGCGAGAGCATCGTGCCGACCACCTGCGTGAACATCGGCCCGAGGTCCGCGCCGGGATCCTTCGGATCGTGGATCTTCGCGCCGAGGAATGCCTGCGCGATCCGCACCTGGCGAAGCAAAGCGGTCGTCGTCATGAAGATGTCGATCCCGAAACGCGCGACGTCGGTCTCCCAGACCGGCTGCTCGAGGAAGACCGTGGCCAGGGCGCCGCCGAAGCCGAACTCTCCGCCGATCGGCTGCCGGACGCGCGCCCCGTACAGCGCGCGCGTGAGCGGGTAGGCGATCGTGTTCGTGATCGTCCCGTCGAATTTGTGCCGCGCGTAGAGCGGTGTCACGTATTCGGCCTGCCCGCGGACGATCGGCCCGATCAGCCGCTCGATCCATTCCGGTGTGATGCTGCGGAGATCGCTGTCGACGACCGCGCACGCGTCGGCGCCGAGCAGACGCACCGCCTCGAAGATCGCCCGGAACGCCGAGCCCTTTCCCGATGGACCCTGGTACGGCCCGGCGATGGCCGGAACGCCGTCGGCCTCTGCGCGCACGCGGTCCGAGGTGCCGTCCTGCGACCCGCCGTCCGCGTTGACGATCGCGACACGCCTGCCGGGGAAGTAGGTCCGCAGCCCCTCCGCCGCGACCCGAGCGACGTGACCGATGGTCGCGGCGTTGCGGAAGCTCGGGATCCCGACGACGAGATCGGCGTGCTCTTGCTTCCTCAGCGCGTCGCGCATCGGGGCGCTGAGCGCGGTCGCCTCTGGCATGGGTCCCTCCGTGTTTACGATAGCGACGCCCTTGATCGACGCCCTCGACCAGTTCGTCCTTCCGTTCGTCGAATCGCTTTACGGACGCTTTGGCTACATCGGCGTCGTCATCGCAATGAGCATCGAGAGTGCCGCCATCCCGATCCCATCCGAGCTGATCCTGCCATTCGCCGGTTGGAGCGTCGCGCGCGGCGTGATCGAGCCGCTCACGGGATCGCCGTGGACGTACTGGGCGGCGGTCATCGCCGGGGTCGCTGGCAATACCGCTGGGTCTCTCGTCGCCTATGCGATCGGGGCATTCGGCGGTCGGCCTCTCCTCGCGCGGTACGGCCGGTATGTCCTCATCAGCGGGCACGACCTCGACACGGCAGACAAGTGGTTCCGCCGCTGGGGCGACGCCACCGTGTTCTTCTCGCGGATGCTGCCGATCGTGCGCACTTTCATCTCGGTGCCCGCCGGGATCGCGCGCATGCCGCTCTGGCGCTTTCTGCTGTTCTCGATCGCGGGCGCCGTGCCCTGGGTGATGCTGCTGGTCTGGGCAGGGATGGTCCTGGGTGACAGCTGGCTGGATCTCAAGCACAACCTTCGCGGACTCGATTACCTCGTCGCCGCGGTGATCGTGCTCGGCGTCGCCCTCTTCGTCTGGCGACACGTCCGCTCGCGTTGACCGAATTCCTGAGCGCGCTCGGCAACTTCGACACCCAGCTCTATCTCGCGATCGCGGCCCAGCGCAACATCGTCACCTCGATCGTCGCGGTGGCGCTCACGTACCTGAACTGGAACGGGTTCTACTGGTGGATCCTCGCATTCCTGCTCCTCCGCTCCCGCGGGCTGACCCGGCGCGGGATCGCGGCCACCGGCACCGTCGTCCTCGCGCTCGTGGACGCCTGGTGGGTCGCGGAGCTCCTCAAGCTCGTCGTGCGCCGGCCGCGCCCGTTCGACGCGCTGGCCGCGTCGCCGCAGCTGCTCCCCGCTCCCGAGACGATCATCGCGCATCCCTCGACGTACTCGTTCCCGTCGGGCGATGCCGCGATCGCGATGGGCGCGGCGGTCGCGTTCGCTCAGGTCTCGCCGCGCTACCGCTGGCCGCTCTTGCTGCTCGGGGTCGCCGCCGCGGTCGCCCGCGTCGTGGTCGGCGTCCATTACCCGTTCGACGTGCTTGGCGGGATGGCGATCGGCACGGTCTCGGGCCTCGCGGCTCCTCCGGCGATCGCGCTCGTGCGCCGTCGTCTTCGCTGGCGCGCCTTCATCGTGCCGCACACCCACTGGGATCGTGAGTGGTACGAGCGGTTCGAGGTGTACCGGGCGCGGCTCGTTGTGATGGTCTCGCGTCTGCTCGATCTGCTCGAGCGCGATGGCGAATTCCGGTCGTTCACGTTCGACGGTCAGACGATCGCGATCCAGGACCATCTCGAGAAGCGGCCCGAGGACCGCCCGCGCGTGGAGGCCCTCGTGCGCGCCGACCGGCTGCTCATTGGTCCCTGGCACGTGCTCGCGGATCTGCTGCTGGTCTCGGGCGAGTCGATCCTTCGCAATCTGCAGGAGGGCCTCCGCAGCGCCGGCGAGCTCGGCCGCGCGTCCCGCGTCGCATACGTGGCCGATCCGTTCGGCCATCCCGCGCAGCTGCCGCAGATCCTCCGCGGGTTCGGCTACGACACGTACGTGTTCGCGCGGGGCATGGGGGACGAGGGCGAGGAGGTCGGTGCCGAGTTCCAGTGGGAGGCGCCGTCCGGCGACCGTGTGCGCGCAGCGCATCTCGTCGACCACTACTCCAACGGGTTGCCGCTCGTTGGCCCTTCCGACGAGCCACCCGTGACGCTTCGTCGCCGGGTCGCGCGCGCGACGTCGCGCATGCTGGATCGGGTCACCGCGTACGCGAACGGGGACGCGGTGCTCTTCATGGTCGGCGACGATCACGTCGAGGCGTATCCGCGCCTGCCCGAGGCCGTCGCCGCCATGCATCGGGCGTTTCCGAGCGTCGACGCGCGGATCGCGAGTCTCGAGGAGTACGCCGCGGCGATGACGGTCGGCCGCGGCGTCATCACCGGCGAGATCGTGCGCGGTCGCTACCGGCCGATCCTTCGCGGCGTGAACTCGGCGCGCATGTGGATCAAGCAGGAGAACGTCGCCTGCGAACGGCTGCTGATCGAGCGCTGCGAGCCGCTCGACGCATTCACCGGCGGCACCGCGCGCGATGAACTGCGCGCTTTGTGGCGCACGCTCCTTCAGAACCATCCACACGACTCGATCTGCGGCTGTTCGATCGACGCGGTGCACGATCTCGACATGCGCCCGCGCTTCGCGTTCGTGCGCGAGCGCGGCGGCGAGCTCGCCGATCGCCTCGCGCGCACCCTGGCGGGGCAGGGGGATCGGCCGATGGTGTGGGATCCGCTTCCCTGGGAGCGCGACGCGGTCGTCGACGTGGACGGCGCGCCGACCCTGGTGCGCGCCGGCGGCGTCGGGATCGCGCCGCTCGCCCCGACCCCTGGCGGAGCGGTCGCCGCGGTGGGCGAG
>VBGS01000007.1 GCA_005889445.1 Chloroflexota bacterium | reverse complement strand
GTCGGCTCAGAGGGGATCGCTGGACGCCGGCGCGCGGCGGTCGTCGGCGACCGCGCGACGGTCATCGTCGAGTTCGATCTGCGTCTTCCACAGGGCCTTCGCGGCGACCGCCTCGCTCGCTCGCCCGAGCTCGTTGCTTGTCCCGCGCACGTCGCGGTCTCGCTCGATGCGGGTGCCCGCCGGGTCGACGTCGCGCTCGTCCTCCGCAACGAAGCGCGCGACCATCGCCTCCGCGTGCTCTTCGAGACCGGCACACGCACGCTCACTCACGTCGCTGGCGCGGCCTTCGCGGTCCTCGAGCGTCAGAACCGGCTTCCGATACGTCGCAAGTGGATCGAGCCCGCGACCGCCGACGCCTGCCTCCACGACATGGTCGCGGTCTCCGGCCCGACGCGCGGCCTCGCCGTTGGCGTCGACGGGCTGCGCGAATACGCGGTGCT
>VBGS01000186.1 GCA_005889445.1 Chloroflexota bacterium | reverse complement strand
TCGTCTGTGGCAATCACGCGATCGTGTACACGGGGTCGGGTGCGAACCTGACGTTCACGTACCAGAGCGGGATGGCGGTGCCTCCGCCGCCGCCGTTCGTCGCGTCGAAGTTCGTGTTCACAGCACCCATCGCGCTTCCGTTCCCGGCCGGAGCGGATCAGGGCAACATCGGCGAGCCCTCGATCGACGTCGATCCGGCGAACGGAAACATCTACATCACCTCACCGACGGGCGTTCCATGCGGCGCTTCGAACGCCGAGTGCGTCGTCTTCTGGCGCTCGACCGATGCCGGCGCCACGTTCGTTCAGCCGGCGCCCGGTGCGTTCCTGCACCCGCTCGGCGGCGGTGACGACGACGTCGTCCACGATGGCGCGTCCAACATCTTCATCGACGACCTTCGCTCGCTCGTCGACACGGGCGTGTACCGGTCGACCGACCGCGGCAACACTTGGACGTCGACGGACACCGGTCCCTGCAGCGACCGACCGTGGCTGGCATGGGGTGGCTGGAACGCGCCGACCGGCCCCGCGACGATCTACGAGACGCAGAACTCCGGCGCCTGCACGCCGGGCGCGCTCTTCCAGTTCTGGCGCTCGATCGACGACGGGCTCACGTTCCTTCCCGTCGGCGTGGTGAACGCCGACCTACAGCAGCTCGGCTACACCGCCGACTCCAGCGTCCAGGGTGGCGTCGAGGCGAAGGGCGCCGTCGATCTGGTGAGCGGCGCGATCTATATCGCGTGGGCGACGCAGGCGATCCAGGACGCGACGAACGCGACCACCCGGCTTCTTCTCGTCGGGAAGTCGACCGACGGCGGTGCCACGTGGCACAACCGTCTCGTCTATTCGGGTCCACTCGGCACGAGCATCCAGAACCTGTTCCCGGTCATCGCGGTCGATCACGGCGGCAACGTGTACGCCGCGTTCTCGACGCAGCTTGCCGGCGGGCTCATGGGTGTGTATCTCGTGACCTCGCGGGACGGCGGGAACACCTGGTCGGCAGCGCAGCGCGTCAATCCGACGAACCAGACCGCGGTGTTCCCGGCGATCACGGCGGGTGACCAGGGCCGCGTCGATCTCATCTGGATCGGCACATCCGGGACGGCCGTCAACGACCCCAGCGACCAGTGGAACATCTACTTCGGGCAGTCGCGGAACGCCTCATCAGGCTCACCGCGATGGTCGATCGGCCAGGTGAGCACACAGGTGATGCACCGCGGCGACATCTGCAACCAGGGCCTGAACTGCAACATCTTCGGCGGAAACCGCGACCTCGCCGACTTCATCAGCGTCACGGTCGACGTCGACGGCAACGCGAACGCGGTCTGGACGGACGACGCGAGCCAGTCGCCCAAGGCGATCATGTTCGCGAAGCAGATCGGCGGTCTGACGACGGGGAAGCTCCCGCCAAAGTCGTAAGCCGCTACGGCACAAAGAAAGGAGCACCCGTTCGCACGGGTGCTCCTTTTGGTGCCGGATCGGGCGCTACGGCTTCGGTGAGAGGCCGAGCTGCGCCATGAGACCTGCGAGGTCGTAGTAGCCCCGCTCGCGCTTGATCTTGCCGTTCTTGAACCAGTCGACGAACGCGACCGGCATGTTGATCTTCTTGCCCGTCGGGGGAACGGTCATGCCGCGGCCCTTGAGCACACCCGTGTGGGTGCCGCGGAAGGTGACTTCGGTGAGGACCTGGTCGCCCTCGGCGATCTGGTTGGTCACATCGCCCTTGGCGTCCGGGAACGCCGTGTGCCAGACCTCGAACGAGGCGAGGATCTCTTTCTTGCCGGTGTGCGTGCCGGACGGGTCGATGATCTCGGCGTCGTCGGCGTACGGGGCGACGGCCTGGTCGAGGTTGCCGCGGTTAAAGCCGAGGATCGAGTCCTTGACGGCGGCGCTGTTCGCCGAATAGGTGCTGGGTTTGTCCTGAGTGATTACGGTCATTCTGTACTCCCTTTTCGCTCCGAACCGTACGCGTAACACTTTCAATAAGCAAG
>VBGS01000006.1 GCA_005889445.1 Chloroflexota bacterium | reverse complement strand
CCAACGTCGACCGGTTGGGCGTTCCGATCATGCAGCCCGATCCATCCGGACGCGGCTGGTGGCACACGATCGCGACGGCGGTGATGCGCCGGCCGGTCGCGGTCCTCATTCCGGTCGTCGCGTTCATCCTGCTGGCGGGCTCGCCGTTCCTGCACCTGCGCCTCGCGACCGGCGACGTCACCGTTCTGCCCAAGCACGAGGAGTCGCGCGCCGCCTACGACAAGCTCCGCTCGGACTTCGTCGGCGCCGACCAGAACCACATCTCCGTGGTCGTCAACTACCCGGATGGCTATCCGCTATCGCCCGACCGCATCACGGCGCTGGTCGATCTGGCAAAGCGCGTCGCTTCGATCCCCAACGTCGAAAAGGTGAACAGCGCGGTCAGCTTCGATCAAGGGCTGCTCCCATCGGACTACGTGCGGCTGTACTCGGAGCCTCGCACGGCGCTTCCGCCCGAGGTCCAGGCGCTGCTGACACAGACGATGGGTCAACACATCGTGCTGCTCGACGCGGTCACGAACGTGCCGGCCTACAGCGATGACGCGCGCAACATCGTCCGGGCGATCCGTGCCCTGGATCCGCCGCCCGGTGCCGAGAAGGTCGTCGACGGATTCACGGCCATCGACCTCGACACGGTCGAGTACATCCTCGGGAAGACCCCGGTGGCGATCGCCTACATCATGGTCGCGACGATGGTCGTGCTGTTCCTGCTGCTCGGCTCGGTCGTCCTGCCGCTGAAGGCGGTGGTCATGAACCTGCTCTCGATCTCCGCGTCGTTCGGCGCGATGGTCTGGATCTTCCAGGACGGTCATCTCTCGGCGCAGCTGGGGTTCACGCCCGGGCCGATCGATCCGACGCTCCCGGTGATCATGTTCTGCACCGTCTTCGGGCTCTCGATGGACTACGAGGTCCTGCTGCTCTCGCGAATGCAGGAGGAGTACCTGAAGGAACGCGATAACACCCACGCGGTCGCGATGGGCCTGGAGCGCAGCGGTCGGCTCATCACCGGCGCGGCCGCGATCATGGTCGGGGTCTTCGCGGCGTTCGCGCTCGCCGACATGGTGCTCATCAAGGCGATCGGCCTCGGCATGGCCATCGCGGTCGCCATCGACGCGACGCTGGTTCGGGCCCTGGTCGTGCCCGCGACGATGCGCCTGCTCGGGAACCTCAACTGGTGGGCTCCGGGGCCGCTGCGACGGCTCCAGCGCCGCATGGGACTCGCCGAAGCGGCAGCCTAGGAGACAAGCCCTACTAGACCTGCCCCGTACCATGCGGACGTGCAGACCACGCCGCCGCCCTCTCCCGCGCCGGCACTCCGACCGCTCGGGGTCGGTGACGTCCTCGACCGGACCTTCAACGTCTATCGGAGCCGCGCGCTGCTCTTCATCGGGCTCTCGGCGCTCTGGTACCTCGTGCTCGTGATCGTGTTCATCGTGCTCGGTCTCGCCGCGTTCGCAAGCGTGATCGCCACGTTCGCGCAGCAGGTCAATCGCTCGACGTTCGATCCAACCTCACTCGCGGGCGCGGCGGCCGGGTTCATCGCGTTCATCATCGTGGCCGTTCTCATCGCGATCCTGCTCTTCTCGGGACAGAGCGCTTCGCTGGTACGCGCGGCGGCGCTCCGCTATCTCGGAAAAGAGGCGACGATCGGCGAGGCCTTCGGCGTCGGTCTTCGCGCTTCGCCGCGCGTGTTCCTCGCGGGCGTCTTGGTCTTCGTGCTCTTGCTCCTGTTCTGGGCGCTCGTGTTCCTGATCGCGGCGATCAGCCAGCAAGTCATCGTCTTTGTCATCGCCGGTCTTGTCGCGCTCGTCGGCACCGTGTACCTCGGCGCGTCGTGGCTCGTCGTCCCCGTCGTCGTCGTCGTCGAAGGCGCGGGTCCGATCGCCGCATTGAGCCGTTCATGGGCCCTCTCGCAGGGACACCGGTGGCGGATCATCGGGATCCAGCTCCTCCTCGGGCTTCTGAACATCGTCCTGTCAGCGCTCATCGGCGGCCTCTTCGCGTTCGGACAGAGTCAGCAGCCCGGGGTCGCTACCTTGCTGCAAACTCTGGTCAACCTCGCATCCACGATCATTTGGGCGCCCGTCGAATGGATTGCTTTCACCGTCCTGTACTACGACCTGCGCGTGCGCAAGGAGGCGTTCGATCTTCAGCTCGCGGCCGAGGCGCTGCCGCAGCTCTGATCCGCGTCCTCGCGCTCAGCGTCGCGATCCTCCTCGCCCTCGGTTCGGTGGCTTCCGCCGACATGCTGGACCTCCCGCAATATCGAGCACGGCTCGCACAGATCCGGAGCCTCGTCGACCGCTCGCGCCCCGCCGGAACGCTCGAGCGCGATCGTCTCCTCGCCGACGCGACGACGCTCCTGCGGCAAACATCGGTCGTGACCTCGCGCGGCGAAGCCATCGCGATCGACGATGCGCCGATCGCCGAGACGCTCCGCGGGCCGGATGGCGCGAACCGTGCGATCACCCTGATCGACCTCGAGATCGCTTCGGCCGACAGTGCCCTTCGCAGTCGGATCGATCCGGCGGTCGCGGACCAGCGCCTTCACGACATCATCGGCGCGAATAACGCGACAGGCGCATCGGCGACGTGGCTCGGCGCGCTCCTCGCGTCCCTGCAGTCCTGGCTCGCGGGTTTCTTCTCGGGCCTCCATGGGTCCTTGCCGGATCTTTGGTACCCGCTGCTGGCGGTCGCGCTCATGGGCGTCGGACTGATCGTGCTCACCGCTCGCGCATCTGCGACGCGCCGAGGTCGCCCTGTCCGAGGGCAGAGCGCGAGACGCGATCCATGAGCTCTACCTCTACGCGATCCGTTCGCTCGAAGCCCGCGAGCTCATCCGCTACGACCCCGCCCTGACCGACCGAGAGCTGCTCGCCCGCGCCGAGGCGATCCCCAACGCCGAAGCTCTGCGCGAGCTCGTGGCGGCATACGAGCGGTCCTGGTTCGGCCTCCGCGATGCCAGCCCCTCCGAAGCGGAACGGGCCCGCGGCCTGGCTCGCCGAGTCGCGCCGTGAAGCGGCTGCGCCGCGTCCACCCGCTCTACTACGCCGCGGCCGTCCTTCTCCTCGTCGCCGTGGCGCTCCTCGCGGTCACAGCGAGTCCTTCAGGGACGGCGCGGTCCGCATCCGTCTACGACCAGACACCGGGTGGCGCCGCGGCGCTGCGCAAGTTCTTCGACGCGATGAGCGTCGACACCGTGGTCCTGCAGGGCGACACGTTCGCCGTGGACCCGCGGGCCGTCGGCGTCCTGATGATCCTGGCGCCGAGCGAGGCGTTCACCGGACCCGATGCTGAGCAGGTCCGCCGCTTCGTCGACGCGGGCGGAACCGTCGTGCTCGCCACCGAAAGCGGGCTCTTCGATGGCGCGCTCCTGGACGCGTTCAACGTTCGCATCAGCGGCACACTCGGCCCGGGGACCTACCTCCCGCGCGGCGTGGCCGTCTCCGACCCACCGGCGCGATCGATCGCGATCGACCGGGGCGTCACGTTCACGCTCGCCGCCGGGTCCATGCCGGTCGTCGCCGACGCCGGGCGCGTGATCGCGGGGATCGCACCCCTCGGCCGCGGCGCGCTCGTGGTGGTCGGGAGCGCCGGTCCGTTCCTCTCGGGGCAGCTCGGCGACGCTGACAACGGCCGTTTCGCGCTCGCGCTCGCGTCGTCAGCGGTCGCCGGCGGGCGCACCGTCGCGTTCGACGAGTACCACCACGGACTGCACCCCACCACCGATGCGCTGGTCCTGATGACCAACACCTGGCCGGGCCGCGCGCTCCTCTTCATCGGGCTCGCGCTCTTCGGCTATCTGGTGCTGAGCGGCCGCCGGTTGGGACCCGCCATCCCGCTCGACCCGCGTCCCGCGCGCTCGAGCCTCGACTACATCCGCGGTTTCGCGAGCCTCGTGCGTCGTAGCGGCCACGGTGAGATCGCGCGGCAGCGATTCCGGCACGAGCTCCGCACCGCGCTCGCGCGCGAGCTCGGGCTCGATCCGGCGACGCCGTTCGACCACGTCGTGGCGGCGACCGCTCCCGCGCGCGCGGCGGAAGCCAAGCGGCTCGACGGCGCACTGGAACGTCCGTTGCGCGATGACGCGCTCCTGCGTACCGTCCGCGACATCGGACGGCTCGTCGCGCGGGACCGCGATATCGGGAGGAGCTCGTGACCACGAAGGACGTCGCCGCGCGCTATGCCGGCGAGGTCCACAAGGTCGTGATCGGCCAGGACGAGACCATCGGGCTCTCTTTCATCGCGCTCCTCCTGCGCGGCCACGTGCTCATCGAGGGTGTCCCTGGCACGGCGAAGACGCTCCTTGCGCGGACGGTCGCGCACCTCATCGGCGGCACCTTCAAACGGATCCAGTTCACGCCGGACCTCATGCCCAGCGACATCGTAGGCACCAGCGTGTACGAGATCTCGACGAGCTCCTTCCGCCTGCGGACCGGTCCGGTCTTCGCGAACGTGGTGCTCGCGGATGAAGTGAACCGTGCTCCGGCCAAGACGCAGAGCGCTCTCCTCGAGGCGATGGAAGAGCGCCAGGTGACGCTCGAGGGCGATTCGTTGCCACTTCCCGACCCGTTCCTGGTGCTCGCGACCCAGAACCCGGTCGAGTACGAAGGGACCTATCCGTTGCCGGAGGCGGAGCTGGACCGGTTCGTCTTCAAAGCGCTCATGCGCTACCCGGCCGCGACGGAGGAGCGCGCCATCCTGCGCGCCCATGACCACGGTCAGCCGGTCGCGAACATCGCGAGCCTCGAGCCATTCCCAGGAGGCACGCTGCAGGCATGCCGGGAAGAGATCAACGCGGTGCGGGTCGAGGACTCGATCCTCGATTACGTCGCACGGATCGCGGAGGAGTCGCGTCGCTCACCCGACCTCATCCTGGGGGCGAGCCCGCGCGCCGCCGTCCATCTGCTGCGCGCCGCGAAGGCCGGCGCGGCCGTCGATGGGCGAGACTTCGTCACGCCCGACGACGTGAAGTCGCTCGCGACCCCCACCCTGCGTCACCGCCTGGTCCTGAAGGCCGAGGCGGAGATCGAGGGGCTCGACGCGGACGCGGTCTGCCGCCGGATCCTCGCCCGACTCGACGTGCCGCGCTGAAGCGGCTCCGCGCGTTCCCGGTCCCACGGCCTCGCCTCCTCGCGCTCGTGGCGATCGCCGCGGTCCCGATCGCGCTGGTCCAGGTGAGCGCTGCGTTTGCGTTGATCGCCGTCCTGGTGGTCGGCGCTGCTCTGGTCGTCGCGGTGATCGATTACCGCGCGACACCGGTGCCCGAGACGGTCCGCGTGACGCGGAGCGCCGAGCCACAGCTCTCGATCGGCGTCGGCAATCCGGTCGCGCTCCGCCTGCGCAATCCGTCCGGTCGACCCATCCGCGCGACACTTCGCGACACGGTGCCGGTGTCGTTCGACGTCGACCGCCGTACCGCGAAGCTCGAGGTCGGACCCGAAAGCGACGGCGAGATCCGGTACGCGGCACGGCCGCGCCATCGCGGCACCTTCCGCTTCGGCGACATCCATCTGCGGCTCCGCGGGCCGCTCGACCTCGTCGAGCGACAGGGCAGGGTCGCCGCGGACGCGCCGGCGAACGTGTACCCGGATCTGCAGGAGATCCGGCGATACGAGGTCTCGCTGCGGCGCGGGCTCGCCTACGACGCCGGCCAGCGACGGGCGCGGATTCCTGGTGCGGGCTCGGTGTTCGAGCGGCTTCGCGAGTACACCCCCGACGACGACCCGCGTTCCATCTCGTGGACCGCGACCGCACGACGAGGCCGGCCGATCAGCGTCGAATACGAGACCGAGCGCCAGCAGCGCATCGTGATCCTGCTCGATGCCGGCCGGATGATGTCCAGCACGCTCGGTGTCCTCACGAAGCTCGACCACGCCGTGAACACCGCGCTCATGCTCAGCTACGTCGCGATCGCGAAGGGCGATGAGGTCGGTCTCATGGGGTTCGCGGACACGGTCCGCGCCTACAGCCCGCCGCATCGTGGTCGCGGACAGTTCCTGCGACTCACCGAGGATCTGCGTCGCCTCGACGTCACGATGACGGAGTCGGATTACGAGGCGGCGTTCGAGTTCCTTCGCTCCAAGACCGCGCGCCGCGCGTTCGTCATCCTCTTCACCGATCTCGTCGATCAAGAAGCGTCACGCGGGCTCGTGCGTTCGATCACGCGCCTTGCGGGAAACAATCTCGTCCTCTGCTGCCTCCTGCAAGATCCGCAGCTGCTCGAGGCGGCCACGCGCGAACCGACGACCTCGACCGCGCTGTACGAGCGTGTCGTCGCCAGCCAGGTTCGCGAAGCCCGTCAGCACGCGCTCGCGATCCTGCGGCAGCGCGGCGTGCACTCGCTGGACGTCCCGGCCGAGCGGCTCTCGGTCGCGACCATCCAGCGCTATCTGGAGCTCAAGCGGCGCTTCTTCTGAACGTTCGCCCAGCCAGGAAGATGTAGCCCCAGAGCAGCCCCGCGGCGACGAGGCCGACCACGATCTTGATGGTGACCGACGCTTCGCTTGGGGAGAGGAACGCCTCCAGTGCTCCGGCGACGGCGAGCGCCGGGATCACGAGGAACATGACGCGGACCGCCTGCGCTCCGGCCAGGCGCGCGGCGTCGCGCCGGCTGCGATCTCCCGGACGGAGCAGCGCCCACGCGAGCCGCAGACCGGCGCCACCCGACAGCACGATGCACGAGATCTCGAGTGGCCCATGCGCGGCTGTGAAGCTGAGCAGACCCCCGGAGAGTCCGTAGCCCTGGACCACCGCGAGCACGGTGCCGAGGAACGCGCCGTTCGAACCCAGCACGTAGAGGGTGAGGGCTCCGGCGGTCAGTCCGCCCGCGAACGCGACGATCGCGACCCTCACGTTGTTGACGACGATGAGCGGACCGACCAGCGGCCGGAAGCCATCCGGGATATCCGTCCACAGTCGCCGCTCCGCGAGATGCGCACGGGTCTCCGCCGGCAGCGCGTTCGCGGCGATCTCGGGGAGCAGCAGTCCGATCGCCAGCGTCGCCAGCAGCGGGATCGCGAAGACAGCGAACGACACGAGCGTGAAGCGACCGCCGGCGCGGAGGGACCGCGGGATCTCTCGCGTGACCATCTGCCGTAAGCGACGACCGCTTGTCGGTGACTCGCTGTAGACGAGCGAGTGCGCCGCGGCGACGAGGTCGTTGAGACGCTCGGTGGCGGCGTCGTCGGCGAAGTCGCGCCGCGCGACGGCGAGATCACTCGTCGCGCTGCGATAGAGACGGCCGAGCTCCAGCACCTCTTCTCCGTCGAGGCGCGCGACCCGCCCGCGCGCGTCCTGCACGAGCTGTCCGAGGCGCGACCATCGCGCGCGACGGTCCTCGACAAAACGGTCGATCGTCGCCATGGCGGCACGCTAGCACTCGTAGCATGTTTCCTGTGACCGTCGCCGCTGGTCGACTCGAAGTAGAGACACCGGACCACGTGCTGCTCCGCTACGACCTCGCTGGCGCGGGCAACCGCGGGTTCGCAGCGTTGCTCGATTTCACGATCGTGCTTGTCATCGTCCTGACGATGGTGTTCGTGCTCGCCGGCCTCGCGGTCCTGACGGGTGATGCGTTCGTAAGCCTCGGCGCGGTGCTGATCCTGTCGGTCGCTCTGATCGCGGCGTATTTCGTCCTTCTCGAGTGGCTCTGGAACGGGCAGACCATCGGCAAGCGGTGGTTCGGCCTTCGCGTGATCACCGAGGACGGCTCACCGGCGCCGTTCACGGCGGTCCTCGTCCGAAACCTGCTGCGCGCGGCCGACTTCCTGCCGGCGTTCTATGGGATCGGGGTCCTCGTGATCATCCTCAGCCCGAGGTCGCAGCGGCTCGGCGACCTCGCCGCGGGCACGTTCGTCGTGCGGGCGCCGCGTCCGCGGGTGGACTGGCTGTCGCTGCGGACGCTGACACCGCTCGGTCCCGGGCGCGTCGCCGAGACGCGGCGCCTGCCCGGCGAGGCGCAGCGTCTGGTGCGCGAGTTCGTCGCCCGCGAGGGCTCGCTCGCACCGGCGGAGCGCGCGAAGATCGCGGCGCTGATCGCGGGACGGCTTCGCGCCTACACGCTCGACGCCGGCAGCGCCGATGACGTGGAGCTCATCCACGAGATCGCGCGCTCGCTTCGCGAATCCGGACGGCAGCGCTGATGGGAGCGGTACCTGTAGCGGCACCGGGCACGACTGAAAAGCGCGATCTCGTGGTGACCGGGATGACCTGCGCGTCGTGCGTCGCGAGCGTCGAGGACGCGCTCCGCGGGGTGAGCGGGGTGCGTGATGCCGACGTCAATCTCGCGACGGAGCGCGCTCGCGTCGAGGTGGACGGCGCGGACGATGCCGCGCTGGTCCGCGCCGTGGAGCGTGCCGGATATGGGGCGCTCGTCCTTTCCGAGGATCGCGCCGCCCGCGCCGAGATCGAGCAGCGGGAGCGTGACCTTCGGCTTCGGTACCTGCTATCGTTGCGGATGCGTCTCGCGATCGCCGCCGCGCTGGCGATCCCGACGGTCGTGCTCTCGATGGGCGAGCTGATCGTCCCGTCGCTGCGCGAGGCTACGTGGCGCGCGTATGCGCTGTTCGTTCTCGCGACGCCGGTACAGCTCTGGGCCGCGCTGCCCTTCTACCGCGGCGCGCTGAACGCTGCGCGACACGGGCGAGCCGACATGAACACGCTCGTCGCGGTCGGCACGACCGCCGCGTACGGGGTCTCGGTCGTGGCGACATTCATTCCGAACGCCTTCGCCGCGCTCGGCCTCGATTCGCACGCGTTCCTCTACTACGACACCGCGACCGTGATCGTGACGCTGATCCTGGTGGGCAGGTACCTCGAGGCGCGAGCGCGCGCCCGGACCTCGGACGAGGTGCGCGCCCTTGCTTCGCTGGGCGCGAAGACCGCACGCGTGCGGCGGCCAGGCGGCGCCGAAGAGGACGTCCCGATCGAGCGCCTCGCGGTCGGGGACGTCGTCATCGTCCGGCCCGGTGAGACCGTCGCTAGCGACGGCCTCGTCCTCGCCGGATCATCGGCGGTCGACGAGTCCATGGTCACCGGCGAGTCGATCCCGGTCGAGAAGACCGCCGGGGACGAGGTCACCGGCGGCACGCTCAATCGCACGGGCACGTTCCGGTTTCGCGTGTCCCGCGTCGGAGCCGACACGCTGCTCGCGCAGATCGTCGCTCTGGTGGAGGAGGCGCAGGGCTCGAAGGCGCCCATCCAGCGCACCGTCGACCGGATCGCGGCCGTGTTCGTGCCGATCGTCTTCGTGATCGCGTTCGCCGCGGCGCTCGCCTGGCTCGCTTTCGGCCCGCAGCCAGCGTTCGGCTACGCGATCACCGCGTTCGTCGCGGTCCTCATCATCGCCTGCCCCTGCGCGCTCGGGCTCGCGACGCCGACCGCGATCCTGGTCGGCACGGGACGCGGTGCGGCGCGCGGCATCCTCATCAAGAGCGCGGAGGCGCTCGAGCGCGCCCGCGCGATCGACCTGGTCGCCTTCGACAAGACCGGGACGCTCACCGTCGGCAGGCCGAAGGTCGTCGATTACATGACCTGCGCGGACATCGGTGAGGACGAGGCGATGCGGCTCATCGCGAGCGCCGAGCTGCGTTCCGAGCATCCCTTGGCCACGGCCGTCGTCGAGGCCGCCCGCGAGCGGGGCCTCGCCCTGAGCGAGCCGTCAACGCTCGAGGCCGTGCCTGGCCAAGGCCTGCACGCGGTCGTCGACGAGCACGACATCTGGGTCGGCAATCCCGAGCTCGCGCGGGCGCATGGCTTCGCCGACCTGTCCGAGGCGTCACTCGCGCGCCATCAGGAGCTGGGGCGCACCATGCTCGTCGCGACGATCGATGGCAAACCCGGGGCGATCGTCGCGGTCGCCGACGTCGCGAAGGTCGCGGCCGCGGACGCGATCGCGGAGCTCCGGCGCATGGGCCTTCGCACGATGCTCGTGTCTGGTGATGCGCGCCGGACGGCCGAGGCGGTCGCGCGCGAGCTTGGCATCGAGGACGTGCGCGCGGAGGTCCGCCCGAATCACAAGGCGCAGATCGTCGAGGAGCTCCAGCGCGCCGGGCATCATGTCGCCATGGTCGGCGACGGCGTGAACGACGCGCCCGCCCTCGCGCGGGCCGATCTCGGCATCGCGATCGGCAGCGGCACCGACGTGGCGATCGCGACCGCCCAGATCGTCCTGGTGGGGGGCGACCCCCGGGGCGTGCCGCGTGCGATCCAGCTCGCGCGCCGGACCGTTTCGACGATCCGACAGAACCTCTTCTGGGCGTTCTTCTACAACGTCGCGCTCATCCCGCTCGCCGCGGGCGTGTTCTACCCCATCACTGGCTCGCTGCTCTCCCCGGTGCTCGCGGCAGCGGCGATGGCCATCTCGTCGGTGACCGTCGTGACGAATTCGCTCCGGCTGCGCGGCGCAATTTGACACCCCTTTTTACGCAGGTTGCAATGGTCAGCGCATGGCCACCCTCGAGCGGACATTTCCGCTCTCACGCCCCCGTTACAACGGCCTCCTCGAATGGATCACGACGACCGATCACAAGAAGATCGGTGTGCTCTACCTCTACACGACCTTCTTCTTCTTCCTGACCGGAGGCCTGCTCGCCCTTTCGGTCCGGACGCAGCTCGCGCAGCCAGACAACACGTTCCTCACCGCCGAGCAGTACAACGCCGCGTTCACGATGCACGGGCTCACGATGGTCTTCCTCTTCGTGGTCCCCGTCTGGACGGGCTTCGCGAACTTCATCCTCCCGCTGCAGATCGGCGCTCGCGACATGGCGTTCCCGCGCCTGAACGCGCTCTCCTACTGGCTGCTGCTCGCCGGCGGCATCGTCCTGTACTCGAGCTTCCTCGTCGGCGCGCCGATGACCGGCTGGACCATGTACGTGCCGCTCTCCACCAGGGAGTTCATGCCGACGAACGGCATGGACCTGGTGATCCTCGGCCTCACGGTCCTCGGCTTTTCCTCGATCTTCGGGGCGCTGAACATGATCGTGACGATCTTCTCGCTGCGCGCGCCCGGGATGACGTTCCACCGCATCACGCTCTTCTGCTGGAGCGTCCTGGTCACGAGCTTCCTGCTCGTGCTTGCGATGCCGTTCCTGACCGTGGCGGGCATCCTCTTGCTCTTCGACCGCATGGCGGGGACGAACTTCTTCGCCGTGGGTCAGGGCGCCGATCCGCTGCTGTGGCAGTACCTGTTCTGGTTCTTCGGGCACCCCGAGGTCTACATCATGATCCTGCCCGGCTTCGGCGTGATCTCGGAGGTGCTGCCGGTCTTCTCACGTAAGCCGATCTTCGGCTACCGCATGATCGCGTATTCCTCCGCCGCCATCGGCTTCCTCTCGTTCGGAGTGTTCGTGCACCACATGTTCGTCGCGGGCATCGACCCCGCGCTCCAGGTCTTCTTCATGGCGTCGACGATGCTGATCGCGGTCCCCACCGGAGTGAAGATCTTCTCGTGGCTCGGCACGATCTGGGGAGGCGCGCTCCGCTTCAGGACGCCGATGCTCTTCGCGATGGCCTTCATCGTGGTATTCACGATCGGCGGCATCTCCGGTGTGTTCCTTGGGTCGGTCCCGGTGGACATCCAGCTCTCGGACACCTATTTCGTCGTCGCGCACATCCACTACGTGCTCGTCCAGGGGGCGCTCTTCTGCGCGTTCGCGGCGTTCTACTACTGGATCCCCAAGATGAGCGGCCGGATGATGAGCGAGACGCTCGGCCGGCTGCACTTCTTCCTCTTCTTCATCGGCGTGAACATGGCGTTCTTCCCGATGCATCAGCTCGGCCTCGACGGCATGCCCCGCCGGACGTTCCACTACCCGCAGGCGCCCGAGTGGGGGAGCCTCAACCTGATCTCCACGATCGGGGCGTACATCATCGCGATCTCGATCATCGTCTTCATCTGGAATTACATCCATTCCATCCTTCTGGCCAACGGCAAGCCCGCGGGCGACGACCCGTGGGAGGCCGACACGCTCGAGTGGGCAACCACGTCGCCGCCACAGCCGTACAACTTCGCGCGGATCCCGGTCGTCCACAGCGCCCGTCCGCTCAAGGAAGACGTCGCGCACTAGTTCTTCGCGCTCGGCTCGGCAGCGTTGCTGCCTGCGCCTCGCCGCCTCGACACCGCTCGTCGACCTCGCTCGTTCGCGAGTGAATCGCTCCTCGCTCGGACTTAGTCTCATCAGGTGAGCTTCAGCCCGCGCTATCGCGCGCTCGTCTACGCGAGTCTCGTCGCGTCCTTCCTCGTGGTCGTCTGGGGCGGGATCGTGCGGGTCACCGGTTCCGGGCTCGGCTGCCCGGACTGGCCGCTCTGCCACGGACAGTTCCTGCCGTCGCTCGATCCTGCGACGCGCATCGAGTGGACGCATCGCTTCCTCGCGATCGTCTCGGGCCTGACCGTGGCCGCGATGATCGTGTGGACCGTCGTCGCGTACCGCGCGGATCGGCGAGTGCTCGTGCTCGCGCTCGTCGCGGCCGTCCTCTATCCGCTCCAGGCAGTGCTCGGCGGCATCACCGTTGTCCTCGA
>VBGS01000185.1 GCA_005889445.1 Chloroflexota bacterium | reverse complement strand
CCGCGGCGGCGTCACGCGTCGAGCCTGGGGCCGAGGCGGGCAGCAGCCACGTAACGACCGTGTGTCGGCTGACGATTCGCGTGTGCCAAGAGAGAAGGCCCCGGCACGCTCACTGCTTAGGTAAGTTGTCATGCTGCAGTCGCGGTGTGGTGGCGTCCTGCTCATCGCTCTCGCGTTGATGCTTGCACCGACCCAGGCCAGCGCCGAAGACAGGGGCGGCGCAACTGAGATCCCGGTCTTCTACACCCTCGTCGAGGGTGATCATGAGACGAACCAGCTGTTGGCGCATCTGGGGATCAGCGGACCTGACGCGTTTCGGGAGATGCTCCTGTGGAACCCGCAGCTACACAACATCTACGGACTCACCCCGGGCACCCGCCTACGGGTTCCTGGCTTCGGGCCGCGCCCGGCGTGTCCAGCATTCGAGACCGATTACTCGAAATGGAAGATCATCGGCAGCCACACAAGTCGCTTCGTCGGCTCGCCCCGTGAGCGCGTCACCAACATCATCGCGTCGGCGAACTCGGTCAACAACTTCTTCAACAACGCGGCGCATCCTTACATCGCGCCACGCGACAGCCTTTCGCTGATCTATCTGCTGGGTGAGATCTCCACCCGCACCGGCTACACCTGGGGTAAGGCGATCGGCTTCGAGAACGGCGAGCTGATCGACGTCCCGGCGATCGGTGGTGGCATCTGCCAACTGCCCTCCACGGTCTTCCCGGCCGCGGCCAAAGCCGGCCTCGACATCGTCGAGCGCACCTCGCATGCGTACTTTCCCTACTTCTACTGGGGCTACCCCGAGGGTTTCGGATTCGACGCGACGGTCGCGCCGCCCTGGGGACCCGACCTGGTGATCCGTAACCTGTACGACCACCCCGTGCGCCTCTTCGCCCGCGTAGACACGAACGCGCAGACCCTGACGATCGAGGTGTGGGCTCCGCCCGAGCTCAAGCCTTTCCACGTCGAGATCGACGGCCCCTATCTCTACAGCGCCGGCACGTACATCCCGACGGCGCAGGCCGGGTGGGTTTGGTGGTCGGCGCGCGCGGTCGTCTCGCAGAAGGTCTGGGTGGACGGGAGCATGTGGAACCGGCCGTTCTGGAGCTCCTACAGACGCGACCCGCATTGGTAGACGCGTCGGCGTAATGACGGGCCGATCCAGTCTGCCGCGAACGACCCGGTCCTGAAGTCGGCGTTCGCCCCGTCGCCGAGCACGCGGCAATCGTCGACGCCTTCGGACTCGCGGAACTGCTTCGGAAGCTCTCGCGCACTCGGATCTAATCAGTCGTCCCAGCGGACGACGACCCCTTGGACGTCTGGGAGCGGCAATGACGCCGCCTCCGCCTCGACAGCGTCGCGTGCCGATCGCGAGAGACGGCGCCAGCTCTGGACCGTCACGATCCCAAGCGCACGTCGCCACGTCCCGACGATCTCGCCGTCGACGAGGACCCCGCCCGGCCAGACGCGAGACGTCCACAGCCGGCTGCGACGAGAGGCGTCAGGGATCAGGAGCTCACGGTCTCGCGCCTGGAGAAGGAAGTAGGCGTCACCGCTCGGGAGCAGCCGCGCGGAAGCCGCAGGCGCTGGGGCAGCGCGGAACATTGGCTCGTCGTTTGTGAGGATCCACGAGTCGCCCACCGGCGTTCGTACCGGGGTCAGCCACTTACGTAGCGCGTCGAACGCTGCGACGCCTCCCTTCGAGCCGATCCCCGCCCACTGAGCGAATGCCTCGGCCGTCGTGGGGCCAAAGACGTGCAGGTAGCGACGCGCGAGCTCAAGGCGAGCGTCGCGCGGGTCGACCTCGGGTCGCGACACGGTCCAGATGATTGGTTGCCGCGCGCCGTCCCACCGAATGAGGATCGTGCCGGTCGATGCGGCGTACCTGAGCCGATTGGGGTTGTGGCCGAGCGCGCGGCCGGCCTCGCCGTACGTCATCCTCGCGCCGCGGAGGTGGCCGTACACCCGAGCCGCCAGATCCTCCGCGACACGACGGGGCCCGACTTCGTCCGGCAGCCTTCCGAGCGTGAAGACCGCGAGGTCTCGTGCGGGAATGACGTACGCGGAGTAGCGCGGCCCCCAGAGCTGGACGAGCGACGGATCCTCCCAGGTCGACGGCCCGGTCCCCTCGACCCGCGCATGGATGGAGAGGAGCGCGGCGCGGGGCATGCTGTCCTGCAATCCGGCCCACGCCGCAATCCGGAGCGAGCGTCGTCCGCGCGGGAGCCGCTGGTCGAGCGCGCCGACGTGTCGCCGGAAGGTGAGGATCTGCGCCCGTGTGAGGCGGAGCCGAGACCCTGTGGCTATGCCTTGACCACGTAGGTGCTGGCGATCTTGTCGTGCCAACCCTGCTTCTGTGCATCGAAGGCCGCCCAGATCACACCGATGAAGAACGCCAAGCACGAGATGACGAACCCGACAAAACGAAGGAACGCGCCGAAGTAGTCGAGGTACGACCCGTCGGTCTTCACCACTCGGATGTTGAGTGCTCGGCTTCCGAGGGTCTGTCCCTTCCCCGCCGCGGACCAGAAGTACGTGAAGTACGCGGCTTGGAAGAGCGTCGTCAGCCCCTGGTACTGAGTGCTCCCTGGGGCAGCCCCGACGATGCTCGAGACCGCACCCGCGATGATCCCGATCCCGATGGCGTCGATGAGGATCGCGAGCGCCCGCCTCCCCCAACCGGCTTTCTCGCCAGTGGATACGGCAGGCATGGTCGTCGCTGACATACA
>VBGS01000235.1 GCA_005889445.1 Chloroflexota bacterium | reverse complement strand
GTCGCGGGAGTGACACCCTTCTAGAAAAGTCGCGCAGAATGCTGCGCGTGCGGCCTGAGCTCGAGGATCTCGTACGGGAGGGGATGGCCCGCTACCACGTCCCTGGTGTCGCGATCGGCATCCTCCACGACGGCGACGAAGACATCGCCGCGTACGGGGTCACCAACATCGAGCACCCCCTGCCGGTCGATGGCGACACGCTGTTCCAGATCGCGTCGATCACGAAGACGATCACCGCGACCGTGGTCATGCGCCTGGTCGAGCGCGACGCCCTCGACCTCGACGCGCCGGTCCGCCGCTACCTTCCTGAGTTCCGAGTTCGCGACGAGGATGCCGCTTCGCGCGCGACGCTGCGCCACCTCGTCACGCACACCGGGGGCTGGCTCGGCGACTGCTTCGCCGATTTCGGCAAGGGCGACGACGCACTCGCCAAATACGTCGCCGCGATGGCCGATCTGGAGCAGCTCACGCCGCTCGGCGAGATCTGGCACTACTCGAACTCGAGCTTCGCGGTCCTCGGCCGCCTGATCGAGGTCGCGACCGGCAAGACCTACGAGGCGGCCGTCCGCGAGCTCCTGTTCCTCCCGCTCGGGATGACCCGAAGCTGCTTCAACGCCGACGAGGCCATCACGCACCGCGTGGCCGCGGGCCACGTGATCGTCGACGAGCAGCCGCGGGTCGCCCGGCCGTGGGCGTTCCCCCGCGCGACGACGCCGGTGGGCGGCGTCGTGTCCAGCGTTCGCGAGCTGCTCGATTACGCGCGGTTCCATCTCGGCGACGGCCGTGCCCCGAACGGCGCGCGGCTGCTCTCGACCGGTTCGCTCGAGCTCATGCGGACGCGTCTGGCGCCCGCCGACAACGACCGCGGCGTCGGCGTTTCGTGGTTCCTCCGCGATGCCGGCAACGTCACCTTCCAGTACCACAGCGGCGGGGCCATCGGCCAGCAGGGTGTCCTCGTGCTCGCTCCGGAGCGCCGGTTCGCGATCGCGGTGCAGACGAATTCCGGACGGGGCGGCCTGCTCCACGGAGAGGTCACCAAGTGGGCGCAGAAGACGTTCCTCGGCGTGCAGGAAGAGGAAGCGGAGCATCTGCCGGTCCCCGGAAATCGGCGCAAGGAGCTCGTGGGTCGCTACACCGCAGCGCTCTCGGATCTCGAGCTCAAGGCCGGGTCGGACGGCGACATGCTCATCCGCTCGATCTCGCACAACGTTCTCGGCGTCAAGCCCGCCCCGACGGACCCGGCACCCGCGCCGGTCGCGTTCATCGGCGAGGATCGCTTCGTCTGTCTCGAAGGTCCGCTCAAGGACACCCGCGCCGAGGTGCTCCGCGATCCGAACGGGACGGTCCGCTGGATCCGCGCGGGCGGCCGGGTCTACCGCCGCCAGAAAGCCTGAGCGGTGCGACAGTACCTCGCGATCCTGCGCAAGGCCGTCGAGGACGGCGACCCGCGCACCGACCGCACCGGCGTCGGCACGCGCGCGATCTTCGGCGAGACGATGCGCTTTCGCATGGCCGACGGCTTCCCGGCGGTCACGACGAAGCGTCTCGCGTTCCGCGCGGTGATCGCCGAGCTGCTCTGGTTCCTCGCCGGAAGCTCGGACGTCAACGAGCTCCACGCGCTCGGCGTCCATATCTGGGACGGCAACGCGTTCGCCGACTACTGGCGCGAGCGTGCGCGCTTTCCGGGCGACGCCGGTCGCAATTACGGGCAGCAGTGGCGCGACTGGGTCGCTCCCGACGGACGGCGTATCGACCAGCTTCGCGAGGTCATCCGGCTCATCCGCGAGCAGCCCAGCAGCCGGCGCATGCTCGTCACCGCGTGGAATCCGGGCGAGATCGACGCGACCTCCCTGCCGGCGTGCCACGCGTTCTTCCAGTTCTTCGTCGAGGGGTCGCGCCTCTCCCTCATGATGTACCAGCGCTCGTGCGACCTCGTGCTCGGCGTGCCCTTCAACATGGCGCAATACGCGCTGCTTCTGCATCTGGTCGCTCGCGAGGTCGAGCTCGAGCCGCATGAGTTCGTCCACGTGCTCGCCGACGCCCACGTCTACCTCGATCACGTCGACGCGGCGCGCGAGCAGCTGTCGCGCGAGCCGTTCCCCTCGCCGCTCCTCTGGCTCGATCCGGGCGCGCGCGGCGTCGACGATGCGGTCGCGCGGTACCGCGACATCCTTGCTCGCGTCGAGCGCGGCGAGGCGCCGGGGCCGCTCCTCGATGGCTTCGCGCGTCTCGAGCGCTACCAGCACCATCCCCCGATCAAGGCGAAGATGGCCGTTTGACGCGCATCTCGTTCGTCCTCGCGTTCGACCGCAACCACGTCATCGGGAAGGGGGGCGGACTTCCCTGGCGACTCCCGGACGACATGAGGCGCGTGCGCGCGCTCACCGTGGGAAAGCCGCTCATCATGGGACGGCGCACTTATGACTCGATCGGCCGGCCGCTGCCGGACCGCATCAGCATCGTCTTGACTCGCGACGCGGGGTTCCATCCCGACGGCGTCCTGGTCGCGCGCAGCCCCGAGGATGCGCTGCGCCTTGCGGGGAACGTTCCCGAGGTGATCGTCTTCGGCGGGGCCGAGGTGTTCCGCCAGTTCCTGCCGATGGCCGATCGGATCTATCTCACCGAGGTCGATGCCGACGTTGGGGGCGACACCTCCTTCGACTTCGACCAGAGCGAATGGCGCGTCGCCGAGGACATCGCGCATCCGGCCGACCCGCGCCATGCGTACCCGTTCAAGTTCCTCACGCTCGAGCGAATCCGGAAGGGGTGAGCGTCGCGACGGGCGCCGGCTTCGTATGGGATGAGCGCGTCGCGAGGCACGTGTATCGCGACGATCATCCGCTGAAGCCCATCCGCCTCGTGGGCGTCCGTGACACGCTGGACCGGCTCGGCGCGTTCTCACTACCCGGCGCCCGCGTCCTCACGCCGCGCGCGGCGACCCGCGACGAGATCGAGCGCATCCACGCGCCGGAATACGTGGAGGCGGTGATCCGCGCATCGGACGATCCCGATCTCGACTACGCCGAGTGGGGGCTCTCCGCCTGGGGCGACACGCCTCCCTTCGCCGGCATGCACCAGGTAAGCCTTCTCACGACGGGTGGATCGCTCAGCGCGATGGAGGAGGTGCTCGCGGGCCGCACCCGCGTGTCGGTGAACTACTCGGGCGGCCTCCATCACGCGGGA
>VBGS01000234.1 GCA_005889445.1 Chloroflexota bacterium | reverse complement strand
GCCTACTTCCAGACCCTGGCGAAGGACCCGAAGAACAAGTTCGCCTTCTACAACCTCGGTGAGATCTCGCAGCGACAGAACCGCTTGGGCGGCGCGGAGTCGTACTACCGCCTGGCGCTCGAGCAGGACCCGGGCATGGTGAGCGCGCTCTTCAATCTCGCGATCATCCGCACGAACGCCGGCGCGCCGCTGGAAGCGGTCGCGCTCTACCGGAGGGTGATCGAGGCCGACGGGAGCTACGCCGCCGCGCACTTCAACCTCGGGCTGCTCCTGCGACAGCTCGGCCAGACCGCCGAAGCGCAGACCGAGCTCGCGAAGGCTCAGCAGCTCGACGCGAAGCTCGTCGCGCCGAGCGCACCCGCGTCGCCCGCCCGACAGGCCACTTCGACCCCGCATCCGTGAGAGCGCTCCAGCGAGAGCGCGGGTCCGAGTTCTTCGTCGTTCGCGCCGCGGAGCTCCAGGGCGTCCCGATCGAGCTCCCCGCCGTCGCCGTCGTGATCCCGGCATACCGCGCCGCGGCGACGATCGAAGCGGTGCTCGCGTCGATCCCGACCTTCGTGCGCCACATCGTTGTCGTCGACGACGGCGGCGCCGATCGGACCGCGGAAGTCGCCCGAACCGTCGATGATCCGCGTGTTGTCGTCGTCGAGCACGAGCGCAACGAGGGTGTCGGTGCGGCCGTGCTCACGGGGTACCGCCGCGCGGCGGCGCTCGGCGCTGAGATCATCGCCAAGGTCGACGCGGACGGGCAGATGGATCCCGAGTACCTGCTCGCGCTGATCACGCCGATCGTCGTCGGCGAGGCCGACTACGCAAAGGGCAACCGGTTCCTCCATGAGCGCGAGCTCGAGGCGATGCCGGGACGTCGCCGCTTCGGTAACGCGGGCCTGTCATTCCTCACGAAGCTCGCGTCGGGGTACTGGGGGATCTTCGATCCGACGAACGGCTACACCGCTATTCACGCATCGGTCATCCCGCTTCTCGACGACCGGCGCATCGCGCGCCGCTTCTTCTTCGAGTCGAGCATGCTCCTGAACCTGAGTCTCCTGCGCGCGGTGGTGCGGGACGTGTACATCCCCGCGCGCTACCCGGGCGCGAAGAGTCACCTCTCCGAGTCGCGAGCGGCGCTCCAGTTCCCCGCGCAATTGCTCCGTGGCTTCCTGCGGCGGATCCGCATCCAGTACTTCGTTCGCGACTTCAGCGCGGTGTCGCTCTACGTCTTGTGCGGTTCGCTCCTCACCCTTTTCGGGGGTATCTGGGGAGCGTGGCATTTCTTCGTCTCGTCGCAGACCGGCGTTGTCGCCACGACCGGCACGGTCATGATCGCGGTCCTGCCGATCATCGTGGGCGTGCAGCTCCTCCTGCAGGCGCTGACGCTCGACGTCCAGGGATCGCCGACCACGCCCATCCACGCGACGGCGCGGCTCGTGAAGGGTGAGTATCCGCTGGACCGCTGAGCGTCGCCGCGCGCTGATGCTCGCGGGCATCGTCCTGGTGCCCACGATCGTCACGGCGATCGCGCTCCTGCCCGAGCTCGTCGTCCCGGTCCCGAGCAACAACGACGACGCGACGCATTTTCTCCTCATCCAGCGCATGAGCGAAGCGCTCGCGCGCGGAGAGAACCCGATCGATTTCTGGGTGCCGCAGGTCGAGCTCGGGTTCCCGTGGCTGGTCTACTACCAGCCGCTCCCGGCGCTCGTCGTCGTCGGCATCCACCGTCTGCTCTTCGGGTTCGTGGATCTCCTCAACGTATTCGACGCGGTCCGCTACGCCCTCCTCGTCGGCTTCCCACTCACCGTGTTCTGGTCGCTCCGCCGGATGGGGCTGCCGGCGATCGGCGCCGCGGTCGCCGCGGGTGCCGCGCCGCTGCTCTCCGGCGATTTCCGGTACGGATTCGATTACGACAGCTACGTGTGGCGCGGTTTTGGTCTGTACACGCAGCTCGCGGCGATGCACCTCTCATTCGTCGTGCTCGCAGTGATGTGGAACATGCTGCGCTCGCGCGAAAGGACGACGCTCGTATGGGGTTCGCTCGCGATCACCGCACTGATCCTCACGCACCTCATCTATTCGTACATGATGGCGATCACCCTCCTCGTGGTCGTGGTCGCGGGCGCAGAGACGCGACGCGATGTGCTCCGCCGCCTGGCGCGGTACGTGATCGCCGGCGTTCCCGCCGCGGTAGCCACCGCATGGCTGTGGTATCCGTTCCTGTCCCAGACGGCCTACGCCGGTGTGAGCCCGTACCTCCAACCCGAGAAGTACGACAGCTACGGGGCCGGTGCGATCCTGGGCTGGCTCGTCTCGGGCGACCTTATGGACCATGGCCGCCTTCCGGTCATCACGGCGCTGCTCGCCCTTGGGATCGTGGCCGCCGCAGTGACCCGCACGGTCCTCGCGCGGACCGCGCTCGCGCTCTTTCTGGTGTGGCTCGTGCTCTACTTCGGTCGGCCGACCCTCGGACCGCTCGTGTCGCTCCTCCCGATGCACGACAGCCTGCTGATGCACCGCTTCATCGGGAGCGTCGAGCTCTTCGCGATCGTCCTCATCGGCGTCGGGGCCGCCTGGTGCGCAGACTTCGCGCACCTGGCCGCGTCGCCGCGGCGGCTCGCGGTCGCGGCGATCGTCGCGGTCGTGCTGCTCGTCCCAGCGATGGTCGAGCGCTCACAGTTCTATTCACTCAATAGCAGGTGGATAGGTCAGACCATGGACGCGATCTCGGCGGACGCCGACGCGAGAACGATCGTTGCGGCCATCCGCGACCAGCCCGCGGGCCGGGTCTTCGCCGGCCTGCGCTCGACCGGCTTCGGGGCGCGTGGGTTGGACTTCGCGATCCCGTTCAATTCGGTGCGCTTCAGCGATCTCCTCATCTTCGAGATGATCCCTGTCGTCGCATCGCCGTACTCGAGCGCCTCGCTGAACGCCGACCTCTTCTGGGACTTCGACCCGAACAAGCCCGAGGACTTCCAGCTGTTCGACATCCGCTACGTCGTCGCGCCCTCCGACGCGGTGATGCCCGC
>VBGS01000233.1 GCA_005889445.1 Chloroflexota bacterium | reverse complement strand
GCGCTCGAGGAAGCCGATGTCGAAACCGACGTTGTGCCCGACCAGACAGGGGGCACCATCACGGAACGCGAACGCGGAGAACGCGGCCACCACATCGCGCGCGGGCGGCGCGCCAACGAGGTCAGCATCGGCGATCCCGGTCAGACGTAGGATCGGAGGCGCGAGTGGCCGGCCCGGATCGGCAAAGCTCAGGAATCTCTCCCCGAGGGTGACGGCTCCGTCGGGCCCGAGGTGCACGCGCACCGCCCCCACCTCGATGATCTCTTCCGCTTGCGCCTCGTACCCCGTGGTCTCGAGGTCGACCGCGATCAGGTCGCGTTCCAAGAGGGCCGATCTAGCCGCCGGGCCGGCGGTCGCTCGTCGCGTCCGAAGACGCGCGTCCGAAAAATACCCCCTGGCACCAGGCCTGCGCTCGAACGGCGGCTAATGCGCCAGCGGAATCCTCGCCCATTCTTCTTCTGGTCGGGCATCGCCGTCCTCTCGCTGCTCCTCGCCGGTCTGGCACTCGGCTCCGCGTACCTGCCGGGCGATACGTCTCCGACTCCCGCGCCCGCGGTCCCGCCCTCCGCGACCGCGTCGGCGCAGAGCGCCGAAGTCCTCGATCAGTCACGTGGCCTGATCGCGCTTTCATCTCCGGAGGCGTCCGCCATCATCCGCCGCGAGACCGTCGCCGAGCCACTCGCCTCGCTGCGTGGTCATGGTCTGGTGGGCGCGGTGAGCGGAACGGGCCGCCGGGTGGCGTACTGGGTGACCACTGACGCGGGCGCCCAGGATCTCCGTGTCTTCGACGTGACCGCGCCCGATCAGGACACAACGCTCGCGACCGTCCTTGCCGACGAGCATGGGACCTCAGTGGTGTGGTCCTCGGACCGCAGCGGCGTGGCGGTCGCGGTCGAGGCGACCGGCCGATCCGCGGGAGGGCAAGCGCCTGCGCCGTTCTCGGCGCTGCGGACCGTCGACACGCCGAGTCGTCAGGTCCATGAGATCGCCCGCATCACCGATGGCGGCCACTTCGTGCCGATCGCGTGGGACCGGGACGCGCAGCTGGTCGGCGCGTGCGTAGTCTCGGCGGACGGGTCCGCGATGGCCTGGGCGACCGTGGGCGAGGATGCCCAGATCTCACGCGCACCGATGGACTCGACCATCCCGGCCGCGACCGTCGAGGCGAATGGGTCGGCGGTGCTCGGGGTGCAGAACGCCGGCGTGGTGCGTGTCTGGAGCGTCACCTCGTATGACCAACATCGGGAGCTGGGTGCGACGGCGGACGAGCGCATCGCGTTCGCCCGGTGGCGACCAGGCGGAACCGACATCGTCGTCAGCGTCGCCGACCGGCTGGAGCTCTGGCCGGCGGCGGGCGGCGCTCACCGCGTCGTCGCGCGCGGCCTTCAGCCCGCGAGCGGGCTCCTTGTCACGGTGGACGGCGCGGCGGCCGTGGTCAGCTTCGATTCGGGACGCGGCGCGGTCGCGGTCGATCTCGGGTCCGGCCGCACCGCGCCGGTGCCCATGGCCGGCGAGCAGCTGCTCGCCGCCATCTCATTCCACTAGGGATAGATCCCGCGCGTCTGCGTCGCCTCGGCGACCCGGCCCACCGCCACCATGTACGCGGCCGTGCGCATGTCGACCTTGTGCTTCTTGGAAGTCTCGAGCACGTCGTTGAATGACTTCACCATGACTTCCTTGAGACGCGCGTTGATCGTCGCCTCGCGCCAGAACAGGTTCTGGAGATCCTGGACCCATTCGAAGTAGCTCACGGTGACGCCGCCGGCGTTGCAGAGGATGTCCGGGATTAGGAAGACACCGCGGTCGAAGAGGATCCGGTCCGCTTCGGGCGAGGTGGGGCCGTTCGCGGCCTCGGCGACGACCTTCGCCTTGATGCGCGGGGCGTTGTGCTCGCCGATCTGGTTCTCGATCGCGGCTGGGATGAGGATGTCGCAGTCGAGCTCCAGAAGCTGCGCGTTCGAGATCTTCTCGCTCCCGGGGAACCCGGTGACGGCCCCGGTCTCGCGCTTGTAGGCGTCGACCCGGTTTGGATCGAGACCCTTCCCGCTGGTGATCGCTCCGCTCGTGTCCGAGAGGCCGACGATCACCGCACCGAGCTCGGCCATGAGCTTTGCGGAGAAACTTCCGGCGTTGCCGAACCCCTGGACGACCACGCGCGCGCCTTCGAGATCCATGTTGAGGTGCTTCGCCGACTCGATGATCGTGTACACGGCGCCGCGGGCCGTCGCTTCGTTGCGGCCTTCGCTGCCGCCGATCGAGAGCGGTTTGCCGGTCACGACGGCGAGCGCCGTGTAGCCGTGGTGCATCGAGTACGTGTCCATGATCCACGCCATCGTCTGCGCGTTCGTGTTCACGTCCGGCGCAGGTATGTCCCGATCCGGTCCGATGAGGAGCTCGATCTCGGTCGTGTAGCGGCGTGTCAGCGTCTCGAGCTGCTGCGCGCTCATCGTCTTCGGGTCGCAGACGACGCCGCCCTTCGCACCCCCGTACGGGATGCCGACCACCGCGCACTTCCAGGTCATCCACATCGCGAGCGCCTTGACCTCGTTGAGGGTCACGGAGGGGTGGTAGCGAATGCCGCCCTTTCCCGGACCCCGCGTGGTGTTGTGCTGCACGCGGTATCCGGTGAACACCTGGACGACGCCGTCGGCCATGCGGACGGGGAAATGGACGGTCAGCTCGCGCTGGGTCGTGCTGAGGATCCGCCGCATGTTCGGATCGATGTGGAGCCGATCGGCCGCGATGCTGAACTGCTCGAGTGCGACCTCCCACGGATCGCGCTGGGTGTGATCGATGACCGCCGTCGATGTCTTCACGGGCTCCTCTTTCTCCGTCATGGGATCGCGGGCTTGAGCTTTTCGACGACCAGCCAATCATCGGTCGTCTTGCCGGGCGCGTACGCGCTGTTCCAATTCTTGAGCACCGCACGCTTGAAACCCTGAGCCAGAAGCGTGTCATGCCAGGACCGCAGACCTCGCGTCACATACGGCGTCAGGCGGACGTTCGGGCTGGGGGTGAGCACGCCCGCCAGATGTCGGCGGCGCTCCAGGAGCGGCACCGCGAGCAGCGACTCGCCGTCGATTTCCAGGAGCACGAGCACCCCGTCGATGATGGCCGTTTCGCAGCGAGCGTCGGCCACGATCGCGTCGTAGAGCTCCCGTGGTCCCTCGACCGTGCCGGCGTAGCCGCGAAAGCGGGGGCCACCGCCGATGCGGACGAGCACACGGGTACCCGACCACTCCGGCTCGAGGATGTGACCGCTCGGCTCGGTCCGATCACGGACCACCCGCGGGCGCTGCGGCGCGATGTCCGCGCCCAAAAGAGTTGCCACCCGACTTCTCAGTATCCCGTCTGGGCCAGCGGCGTTCGCGCGTCTGCCGTCCCCTTGACAGCAAGAACATTCGTTCTATAGTGCCGAACGTACGTTCTAACAGCTCGTAAGGGGTGCAGGTCATGGCAGCCGCATCAGCGCTTCTGGTGTCTTTTCCAAAAGGGGAGTCCCCCTCCCCATCTTCACCACGCCGCACGGAGGTGGCATCCGCGTCCTGGCGGGTGCCGCCTCGCGTGTACTCACCATTCCGCGCTCGAGCGAGGGTGCGGCCGATGGCCGTGCCGGCAGTCGCGGAGGAGGCCGCCGCCGCGCGATCTGGCCTCGCGTGGCGACGCCTCTTCCGCGACCGCAGGTCTTCCGCGACTCGTTAGGTCTTCTTCTCTCCGTCACCGCCGCCGCGCAGGGCTGAGAGCGCGGCGAGCGGCGCCGCGAGGTTCGTGAATTCGGTCGGGATGATGAACTTCGTGGCCGGCGAGGCGCCCAGCTGCCGGAGTGCATCCAGGTACTGAAGCGTCATCGTCTTCGCGTCGGCGCCCATCGCCTGTTGGTTGATGGTCGAGAGCGCCAGGGCGAAGCCCTCGGCGCGAAGGATCGCCGCCTGCCGCGCGCCCTCGGCTTCGAGGATCGCCGCCTGCTTCGCGCCGTCGGCGACGAGGATCGCTGAGGCCTTCTTTCCCTCCGCTTCGGTGACCGAGGCGCGCCGGGTCCGCTCAGCGGTGAGCTGCCGGTTCATGGCCTCCTGGACGTCGCGCGGTGGCGTGAGCTCCTTGATCTCGACGTTGGTCACCTTCACGCCCCAGCGGTGCGTGATCTCGTCGAGCTTCACGCGAAGCATCTCGTTGATCTGCTCGCGCTTCCCGAGGACGTCGTCGAGCGGGATGTTCCCGATGACGGCGCGAAGGGTCGTCTGGGCGATTCCCTGGATGGCCTGCCGGAAGTTCTGGATGTTCAGGAAGGAGTCCTTGGCCTGCTCCTCGATGATCCGCTGGTAGATCAGAAAATCGATCGAGATCGGCGCGTTGTCGAGGGTGATGCAGGTCTGCTGCGGGATCTCGACGACGAATTCCCGCAGGTCGATCGTCTGCGCGATCGTCTGGATGGGCGGCGGGTACAGCAGGATCAGGCCCGGCCCGGCGACGGTGTCGAACGACCCGAAGCGGAAGACGATGAGCCGCTGATACTGCGGCACGATGTGGACGATCGCGCGGACGATGAGCAGAAAGAGCACGAAGATGACCGCGAGCAGAACAAGACCGACATTCATGAAGAGCCTCCCCTAGCCTCGCCGGGCTGCGCCGGTTCGACGATAAGACGCATACCTTCGACGCGCTTGACGCGCACCTTCGATCCCCGCGGGATCGTTCCGCCCTCGCTGACCGCGCTCCAGTCCTCCGACGCCACGAGCGCGATGCCGTCCGGGGCGAGGTCGTTCTTCGCGACACCGACAGCCCCGAGGATCGACGTTCGGTAGATGGGCATACGCAGGAACCGCCTCGCCTGGCGGATCAGGAAAATGAAGAACCCCGCGGTCAGCGCCACGACGACGGCGATGATCGCCGGGTCGACGTTCGCCCGGAATCCGGGGAAGGTCGGTCTGAACGGCGGAAACAGGATGACGAGCCCGATGATCAAGGAGACGATCCCGCCGACCGTCAGCAGCCCATGTGCGGGGAGCTTGATCTCGAGCGCAAAGAGGATGATCCCGAACACCATGAACGCGATCCCCG
>VBGS01000218.1 GCA_005889445.1 Chloroflexota bacterium | reverse complement strand
GCGGGAACCGTATTTGACCGCAACGGGGCAGTTCGGTCCGCACCGTACGTCGTGTTCCGCATGAACGTGTGCGGCCAAGATCCGGTCGACGCCGCTCACTGCGTTCGAGCGCGCATTCGTAGCGTCCGCGCGTCGCCCGCGCTGGGCCGACGAATTTTCTGCAAGGAGGCAGATCGGACGCAATGCGAAACACACTCACGCAGCGCATCACCCGATCGCGGCGACGCTGGTCGATCGTCGCGGTCATCGTCGTCGCGAGCGGCGTGGCGCTCTCCGCGAGCGTGGCCCAGGGCCGCGTCGATCCGGTGTCGACGTCCACGGCGGTCGCGGCGATGAGCCCCGACACCGTCGCGATCGTCACTGGAGGGGGCACGGTCATCGTCGGCGAGAGCCCGATGAACGTCGTCGCGAGCTTCGGCGTGAACGCGCGCCGGCCTGACGGGTTCGCCGGCGGCGGCGTCGCGTCAGGGCGGGTCAGCTACACCGAGCACGCGAACGTCAACACCCGCCATTTGAACGCACCGGTCGTCCTGATGGAGGCGGCCATGTCCGCAAATCCTTCGCCCAACGGCACCGGTGGTAGCGCAGCGATGTCCGCCGACTGCACCGCGCCGGCGGAATGTCCTAGCGGCTTCGCCTCGGCGATCGTGTACGTCGAAGACAACTCCGACTCCGGTGCGAACAATGACGTGTTCAAGATCTTCTTCTGCACGCTCAGTCCGTTCCTTCCCGGGCCAACGTTTAACGGCAGCACTGCTCCAGCGAGCTGCGTCGGGCCCGAGGGCAACACCCTTCGCAGCGGGAACATCCAGGTGCGGCAGACGATCACCGGCAGCGGTGTGAACGTTCCAACAGCGGCACGGGCGCCGCTCCGTCTCCCATAAGGACGAAAAGGAGGACATGACGTGATGAAAAGACTCATCGCTCCACTTATCGCAACGTCTCTGCTCGCGAGCCTCGTGCTGGTCTTCCCGGACGGTCAGGCGGCCGCGATCGGCGGTCCCAATCTCGTGACCGCGGCCGGCGCGGGCCTGTTCCCGACCGGCGCGTCGTTCCAGGGCATCGAGATCGCTGGCGGCACTTTCGGCCTCGGCGTACAGACGACGGGCACAGGGCCCGCCAACGGCGACCTCGAGCTGCAGCTCAACGGCTCGAGCCTCATCGGTCTCAGCCAGTGGATCACCGTCACCGGCTGGATCACCAGCGGTACTCAGAACGCTGATGGGAGCATGACCTTCAACGGCACAGGGACGCTGGACCTTGGTGACGGCACCGCGCCGACGGGCGGCCTCGCTTTGACGGCAACCCTCACGGCGACGGGACTAACCGTCACGATCGGTGGCAACGCGATCCCGACCCTGCCGAAGTCCGACGGCTGGATCAACATCGAATAGCAGACGACTGACACGAAGCCAACCGCGAAGGGGGCGTCCCAACGGGACGCCCCCTTTCGCTACTTCGTGTTGAACGTGAAGTCGGCTGATACCGCCAGGCCGCCCGACGAGGCCCGGCTGAGCACGTGGTAGTGATAGGTCGTGAGCCGCGTGAGCCCGCTGAGCTTCACCGAGTGGCTCGTGACGAGCGCCGCGTTGAGCGCGCTGGTATTGCCGTAGGCGGCCGTCGTGCCCCATTCGACCCGGCTGTCCGATGGGATGTCCGTCGTCCAGGTGATCGTCGCCGTCGTCGGATTCGGGCTCGCATGTACGTTGCTGATGACCGGCACGACGAGGTATTGATAGGTGCAACCGCAGGTGCCGCTCTGCGTGTCAGGGTTCGTGACCACGACGGACGCGGTCCCGGCGGCGTGGGCACCGGTCGTCCCGGTGATGGCGGTGCTCGTGACAATGACACCGGTGAGCGCGACACCGCCGATGGTGGCGGTCGCGCCTGATCGGAAGTCCGACCCACCGATGGTTAATGTCGTTCCGCCGTTGCTCGATCCGCTCGCCGGCGAGACGGAGCTCACGGTCGGCGCCGGCGATGCGTCGTAGCCATACGTGCACGCGCACGTGCCCGACTGCGTGTCTGGGTTCGTGACGACTACGGAGTTCGTTGCGTTCGGCGCGTGCGGTCCCGTCGTGCCGCTGATCGCGGTGCTGGTGATGGTGGGGCTGCTCAGTGCCACCCCGCCGATCGTTGCG
>VBGS01000217.1 GCA_005889445.1 Chloroflexota bacterium | reverse complement strand
GCGGCGCAGGCCCACGCGGCGATCCGCGGGCGCGCGTTCGTTCTTCCCGACGACGTGAAGGCTCAGGCGACCGCGGTGCTGCGTCACCGGCTCTTTCTGAGCGCGGACGCGCAGATGCGCGGCCGCACGACGCCCGCCGTCATCACCGAGGTGCTCGCCCGTACGCCCGTCCCGGCGGAGGACGCTGCCGCGAGCGCGGGCTGATGTCGAGCGAACCGATCCGCACCGGATCCTTCCCCTGGCCCATCGTCGCGATCTTCGCCATCGTCGCGGTGGTGACCGGCGCGCCGTCCGTGATCGTCCTCGCGATGGGTGCGCTCGGCGTCTGGATCATCGTCGCTGTGACGGGGCGTCTCGCGCTCACGGCGGTCGAGGTCACCCTCGCGCTCGCGCCCGATCGCCTCGTTGCCGGGGAGCCGGCGATCGCCACGCTCACGGTCAGCAACCGGAAGCCGTTGCCGCTCACGTGGGTGGACGCGCGACTCCTCATCGGAGACGGTGTCGATCCGGCTAGTGCGATGCCCGGGAAGCCGCGTGGCTGGGTGGACAGCGGCTTCGCCCTGCGTGGCCGCGAGCGCGTCGTCGTCCGCCTGCCGCTGGCCGTGCCGGCGCGCGGCGCGTACGCGATCGGACCGGTCAGACTGCGCGCCGGAGACTGGCTCGGGTTCGTGCAGGCCGAGCGGACGGTGCCCGTGCGCGCGGAGGTCATCGCGTACCCGGTGCCGCTCGCGGTGCGTGATCGCACCCTGCCGTCGCTCCGCCCGCTCGCCGAGGCCGCGACCCGACGAGGACTCGTCCCCGACCCGCTGCGATTCCGTGGCGTGCGCCCGCACCAGCGTGGCGACGCGCGCAAGGAGATCCACTGGAAGGCGTCCGCGAGGCTCCGGCAGCTGCACACCAAGCTGTACGAGCCCGCGACGAGCCTCGACTCGATCTTCCTCGTGAACGTCGCCTCCTACGGGCAGTACTGGATCCAGGCGGATCCCGAGGCCGTGGAGCTGGTGATCTCCGCGGCGGCGGAGCTCCTTCGCCACGCCGCCGCTGCCGGACGTCAGGTCGGCCTCGTCACGAACGGGATCGACAACCTGACGCATGAGCGTCCTCGCTCGGCGCTGGGGCGCGGTCCTCGGCCATTCACGCGGAGCCTCGAGATCCTCGCGCGGCTCGGCCCATACGCGGTGGGCGCCCCCGAGGTCGTGTTCCTCCGCGAGCGCGGCCGGCTACCGTGGGGCGCGACGCTGGTGATCGTGACGCCGCGGGTCGGTCCGGGTCTCGCAGGCGCCGCGCTCGCGCTCCGACGCGCGCATCACCGCGTGCTGGTGGTCACCGTCGCCGAGCCGCCCGGCGCGATCGCCGCTCATCTGGCGGCGCACGGTGTCACCAGCGACGCGCTCGCGCCCATCGAGCATCGTGCCGCGGTCTAACGCGCGCGCCGTCGGCATCCTCATCGTCGCCCGCGTGGTCATCGAGGCGATCGCGTTCGCGTGCCTCCTGGCGCTCGCTCAGGCGTTCACCGGCGGAGCCGCGCCGCTCGACCTCATCGTCGCCACGGCAGCCGTGGCGGGAGTCTCGTGCGTGGCGCTCGCCGTCCTTCGCGAGCGGGCGACGGAGGAGCGCGGGCGCGCGATCGTGGCGATCACGCTGATCGCGAGTGTGGCGCTCGCGACAGGCCTGCCGGCGCATGCGCTCGACGCGGTCACCTGGCTCGGTCGGATCATCCTCTTCGCGATCCTCGGAGAGGTGTACCTATGGAGGATCCTGTCGATCGGCCGTGGCGCGGTCCGTTGGGCCGACGCCCGCAACGCAGCGCCCTTCGCGGCGGTGTCGATCGCCCTCGCGGCCACGCTTCCGCTGTCACTCGACCGAACGCCCCTCCCCGCGCTGTCGGTCGCGCTGGTCGGCGCATGCGCGGTGTCGCTGTCGCTCGCACGGGCGAGCGAGGAGCTCTCACTGGCGCGCCCGGAGGATCCGCATTCCACGAAGCTGCAGTACGTGACCTCGGTGCTATTCGGCCTGGGCGTCGCGGGTCTGATCGTCGCGCTTCTGACGCCGCTCGTCGAGCAGCTGCTCGGCGCGCTCGGGCCGACGCTCGGCATGACCTGGGACGGTGTCATCTTCCTCATCCTCTTGCCGCTCGGCTATCTCGCGGCGGCGGTGGTGATGCTGCTCGAGCCGCTCCTTCGCAGGATCGATCTGTCGTGGATCCAGCGGAGCATTCCGCAGCGCTCGCCCGAGGAGGAGCAGGCGATGCTTCGTGAGATCGAGCGGAACCGGCCGCTCGTCGTGGGCGGCTTCGAGCTCGTCGTCGTCCTGGCCGTCCTGGTCATCGCGCTCGTTCTCCTCGAGCGGGTGGTGCGCGACCGCCGGCTGACCCTCGCCGAGGGCGGCGAGCTCGAGCGCGGGAGCGCCGCCGGGCTGAGCCTGGGCGAAACGCTGCGGGGCCTCTTGCCGCGGCGCCCGCGGCGCCGACGACCGCCTCCGGATGACGGCTCCCCGGCGGCGGCGCTTCGCGTCGTGTACTGGCGGCTCCTGGCGCTGGCCGACCGCGCCGGTCACGGCTGGCGTGACCAAGGCGAGACGCCGGACGAGCACCAGCGTCGAGTCGCGCTGTCAGATCCACGCTGGTCGGCGGCGGAGCCGATCGTCATCGCCTTCGACGAGCTGCGCTACGGCGACCGCGACCCCGACCGGACGACGCTCTCGCGTGCGCGCGCTGCCCTCGCGACGCTGGAGAGCGCCGTACGGACGTGATCGCGA
>VBGS01000216.1 GCA_005889445.1 Chloroflexota bacterium | reverse complement strand
ATGATGGCGAACGCTGCGCAGTCCTACGGCGATCTCTTGGACGATCCGCGTCCGTGTCTCGCGCGGCGGATGCGACGGCTCGGGCGCGCGGATGAGCAGGAGCGAGACCGCGGAGACGATGAACGAGATCGCGTCGACGAGGATCGCGAACGGCGCGCTCACGAGCTGGACCAGGCCTCCCGCGAAGCTCGGGCCCCCAATTTCGGCGATCGACGAGCTCGTGGCGAGCTTGCTGTTTCCCTCGATGAGCCGGTCCCGGCCGATGAGCGTGGGCACGTACGCGGGGTACGCGGCGTCGAAGAGAGCGCCGAGGCAGGACGCGAGGAACACGACCAGGTAGAGGTGCTCGATCCGCAGCGTCCCGAACGCGTATGCCACCGGTATCGACAGCAGAAGCGCCGCGCGGAGCAGATCGTCCCAGATGAGCAGCGGCCGACGGCGCAGCCGGTCGACCCATGCGCCGGCGATGAGACCGACGATGAGGATCCCGAGGCTCTGCACGATGACGAGCACGGCAAGCTCCCAGGGGCCCGCACCGAGCACGAGGATCGCAACGAGCGGAACCGCGGTCCGCGTCACGACCGAGCCGAGCTTCGAGATGGTCTGCCCGACCCAGAGCCTCAGGAAGTCCGGGTGCTGCCAGAGCGACGACGCTGATGTGGACACGGGCCGCAGCCTAACGTCAGATCGCGACGTGTTCGCTAGCGGCGGACGCGCTCCCGCTTCTTCGCCATGCGCGCGTCCTTGGTCTGATCACGTCGGCAGCGCGTGCACACGAGCAGCTTCACACCGTCGATGGCGGCGGGATGAAGGTTCGCGTCGAAGCGACGGTGCGTGTGCACCTTCGAGTGGCTCACGTTGTATCCGTAGGCGGCGGTCTTGCCGCAGATCGCGCAGGCGCGTGGCATGACAGCGTTTCTCCTCAGGGGAAGTAATGCTCAATGTTACATTCGCCGACATCGCTACGCAATTCGACGGCGCCGCGCTTTTGCGCGCGCTCGACACCGCGACCACGCGCCTCGAGGCCAGCGTGGACGAAGTCAATGCCCTCAACGTGTATCCGGTACCGGACGGGGACACCGGCACGAACATGCTCCACACGATGCGATCGGCGATGAAAGAAGCCCGCGCCGCCGATGGAACGCTTACCGGGGTCAGCGCGGCCGCGGCGCACGGGGCGCTGATGGGTGCGCGCGGTAACAGCGGAGTGATCCTCTCGCAGATCGTTCGGGGCATGAAGGACGCCTTCGCGGGTAAGCCGGAGGCGCGAGCGTCGGAGATGCGACGCGCCGCCGAGCTCGCCAGGCGATACGCGTACGAGGCGGTGAGCGCGCCGGCACCCGGGACCATCCTGACGCTGACCGTCGCGATGGAGGACGCTGCCGCGTTCGAAGGCGACGACGTCGTCGAGCTGCTGAAGCGGATGGTCGCGGAGACAGACCGCGCGGTGGCGCGGACGCGTGAAGAGAATCCGACGAACCGCGCCGCCGGCGTCGTCGACGCGGGCGCGCGAGGCCTGCAGCTCCTGCTCGAAGGCGTCTTATCCGGACTCACCGGCAAGGAAGTGCCGCTCACGAAAGTGCCCCTCGCGACCCCATCGCTGCATGTCGCGACGTCCCAGGCGCCCTCGTGGGAAGGCGCGTACGACGTCCAATTCCTGGTGCAGCAGCCGACCCGGCCGGTCGCGAAGGTGCGCGAGGAGATGCTCCGGTTCGGCGCGGACTGCGTGCTGGTCGTCGGTGACGAGTCGGTGATCAAAGTCCATGTCCACACGCTCAAGCCGGACGAGATCATTCGGATCGGTCTCACGGCCGGACGGATCGGCGACGTCGTCGTCGAGGACCTCGACGCGATGACCGCCGAGCACGAGCGGACCACCGGCATCGTCGTCGCACCGCCGTCGCGTGCGGCCGCGGCGGCCGTCGGGGTTGTCGCGGTGGTCCCCGGGGAAGGATTCGCGGCGGTCGCGCGCTCGCTCGGCGCGCTGGCCGTGCGCGGAGGCCCGACGATGAACCCCTCCACGGAGGAGCTTCTCGAGGCGATCAACGCGGCGAACGCGCGCACGGTGGTCGTCCTTCCGAACGACAAGAACGTGATCCTCGCCGCCGAGCAGGCGGCGAAGGTCGCGAAGGCCACCGTACGGATCGTGCCGACCCGCAACGTCGCGCAGGGCATGGCCGCGCTCGTGGCGTTCGATGCGACGAAGGCGGCCGATGAGGTCGCGCGCGCGATGGCCGACGTGGCCGAGC
>VBGS01000095.1 GCA_005889445.1 Chloroflexota bacterium | reverse complement strand
GAGGAACGCGAACTTGAAGACGTCGTGCGGACGCTCGAACGCGCGCGCGCCATGCGCGAACCGACTGACGAGCGTCGCCGCGACGATGGCCTCGAGCGTGTTCCCGACCGCGATCCCGATCGATGAGCCGAGGCCGTAGGTCGTCGACACGTTGACAAGGAATGCGCCGATCAGGACGCTTGGCCAGAGCCGCGAGCCAAACAGCAGGAGGGCGGCGATCGCGATGCCGGTCGGCGGCCAGACCGCGGTCGCGCTCGTGTTGACGACCGCGAGGCTGAGGCCGAGCTTGCCCGCGGCGAAGTAAAGGGCGGACAGCGCGACGATCGCGGCGACAAGAAGCTGGCCGCGCGGGAGGAATGGCGGCCTCTCCATCGCGGGCCGAGGGTAGGCCTACGCGATGCGCAGCACCACCGGCGCGTCGCCCCACAGGCGCTCGAGCCGGTACAGGTGTCGTTCCTCTGGCACGAACGCGTGCACGACCACGTCGCCGAGATCGATGAGCACCCAGCGGCCACCCGAGTACCCCTCGATCCCGAGCGGCTCGCGTCCGGCCTCCTTCGCCTTCTCGCGGACCGCGTCGGCGATCGCCTGTACCTGCCGTTCGCCGCGGCCCGTGCAGATGACGAAGAGGTCGGCGATCGTCGTCAGCTCGGAAACGTTGAGGACGAGGATGTCTTCCGCCTTCTTGTCGCCCGCGGCGTCGACAACGACGTCCGCGAGCGCTCTCGAAGAGAGCGCATTCATCGATACAGGCGGTGCTCCTCGATGTAGCGCAGTGCGGCCTCGGTCACAAGGTACCGCAGGGACTTCCCGCGCGCGGCCCGTGCACGAAGCTCTCGCGAGCTGATATCCAGCAGAGGAGCATCGAGCAAGCGCACGTCCTGCGGCACGCCGGGCGCGCCAGGTCGCGCGGCCACGACGATGCTCGCAAGCGACCGGATCCGCTGCGGGTCTCGCCACCGCGGGAAGTCGGCGTACGCGTCGCTCCCGACGATCAGGAAGAGCTCCCCTTCGGGCCGAAGCTCCGCGAGCGTGTCGACCGTGAACGAGGGGCCCGGACGATCGAGCTCGACGCGAGAGATACCGAAGCGCGGCTCCCCGACGATGGAGTCCTCGAGCATGCGCAGCCGATCGATCTCGCCGGCGACGGGCCCCTCCGCTTTGAGCGGCGAGCGTCGCGCCGGCACGAACAACACGCGCTCGAGCGGGATGTCATCGAGCGCGGCGTTCGCGATGGCGAGGTGTCCGACATGGACCGGATCGAACGTTCCGCCGAACACTCCGACGCGCGTCACTCGTCGCTCCCGCCTTCGCGCCACTCGAGCTCGAGCGCGCCGACCTTCACAGTGTCGCCTTCTCTGGCGCCGAGCGAGCGAAGCTCTCGATCGATGCCGCTCCGCACGAGCTGTCGTTGGAAGTAGGCCGATGCCTCCGGCGACTGCCAGTCGATCCCCGACGCGAGACGCTCGACGCGATCGCCCGACACCCTGAACGCGTCGCCCTCTCGGCTGACGCTCCAGTCGCGCTCGCGCCCGGCGAATGCGATGCGCCGCTCTCGCGGCGCGGCCGCGGGTGCGAGCTCGCGAGGCGGGCACAGCGTGAAGATGCGGCGCAGCAAGGTGTCGGTGCCCTCCCGCGCCGCGGCGGAGATGGCGATGGTCTCCGTGGCCTGCCGGGCGAGCGCTGCTTCGAGCGCGGGTGCCGCCGTGCGAGCGTCCGGGAGATCCATCTTGTTCAGCGCGACGATCCGCGGCCGCTCGACGAGTCCGTGACCGTACTGCGCCAGCTCGCGATCGATCGTCGCGATGTCCGCGAGCGGATCCGGCCGGGACGCGTCCACGACATGGACGAGGAGTCTCGTGCGCTCGACGTGGCGAAGGAACTCCTCGCCGAGACCGATGCCCTGGCTCGCGCCCTCGATGAGACCCGGGATATCCGCGATCACGAGCTCGCGATCATCGAGCCGCGCGACGCCGAGGTTTGGCACGAGCGTCGTAAAGGGGTAGTCCGCGATCTTGGGGCGCGCGCTGGTGAGCGCGGCCAGCAGCGTCGACTTTCCGGCGTTCGGCATGCCCGCGAGGCCGACGTCGGCCAGGAGCTTGAGCTCGAGATCGATCTCTCTGCGCTCGCCCTTCCCGCCGTCCTCGGCGATGCGGGGCGCCCGGCGCGTGCTCGACACGAAGCGGGCGTTGCCCTTGCCACCGACGCCGCCGCGGGCGACGACGAGCTCCTCGCCGGGGGCGACGAGGTCCGCGATCGTCTGGCCCGTCGCACGATCGATGACCAGCGTTCCGGGCGGCACGCCGAGGACGCGGTCGGCGCCGGAGCGCCCGGTGCTCTTCCGCCCTGCGCCCGGGCGGCCAGGTTCGGCCTCGACCTCGTGAACGAAACGGAAATCGGCGAGCGTGCCGAGCTGCGGGTCCACCCGCAGGACGACGTCTCCGCCCTTTCCGCCGTCGCCGCCATCGGGTCCGCCCCGGGGCACGTGCGCCTCACGGCGGAACGAGATGACCCCGCGGCCGCCGTCACCGCCCTTCACGACGAGCCGGGCCTGGTCGAGGAACATCTAGACCCGGGCGAGCGGCCGGACGACCGTCCCGAGGCGGAGGCTCGGCAGCTCCGCTCGGAGCCGCGCCAGCAGACGGTCCACGCCGAGAGGCTCGCCCGCGCCGATGACGCGTACGACTGCCGCGGGATCGGCCACCAGATCGCGGAGCAGCACCTGGCTGCCCGCCCGAAGCGCGCCGCAGAGCGAGACCAGCGCATCGAGCTCTCGCTCGCGATCGGTCAGCCCGGGCATGACGAGCACGATGACGGCGAGGGAGAGTTTCGCCTCGCTCGCGGCGTCGATCGAAGCGCGCACGTCGGTGAAGCGGTATCCGCGAGGTCCGTGGAGCCGCTCGTAGGTCTCCGAACGCGCGGAGCCGATCCTGATCGCGACCGAGTCAAGTCCCGCTTCCGCGAACCGATGCAGCGCGCTCGGCACCGAGCCATTCGTCTCCAGATGGATCGATCCGAGCGCGGTGCGCGCGCGGATCTGCGCGATCGCGAGATCGATCGTTCTTGCCGCGAGCAGCGGCTCACCTTCGCATGCCCGGCCGAAGGCGACCATCGTCCCGCCGGCCTCGAGATGCTCGACCGCGAGATCGGCGATCTCGGCCGTGGTCGGCTCGAGCGCCGCGAGCTCGGTCGGCATCGCGTCGGGTTGGGCGCGGACGGCGATCCCGTCGGGCGGATGCTCGTTCACCGGTGCGGCGACCGGGACGGCGATGTCCGCACGGTGGAGGAACGCATTGGCCGCGGCGCGGCAGCGGTAATCCTTCGCGCACCGCGCGAGCTGCCGGACGAGCCTGCTCGAAGGCCGCTCGCGCAGACCGTCCGCGATACGCGCCGCAAGCGAGCTCTCCGGCATTTCGCCGGCCTGATCCTCGCGCTCGATCGCCTCGGCCGCGACGACAAGCTCGCCGCGCTCGTCGGCGCCCACGGCGGCGAAGCGGCCCGGCGTCAGCGGGGACGCATCGTTCGTGAGATACGCGGGATGACCGAGGCGGACGAATCCCGCCGGCAGGCGCACGCCGACCGCCCATCGTCCGGCACCGAGCGATCGGGCGATGCCGGTCCGGTCCAGACCCATCGCCAGTCGGTCAACGAGCGGCTCGACCAGCGCGCCCAGAGGCAGCGGGATGGCGCGCTCGAGTGCTCGCGCGGCCCTGCCGTCGAAGACCGCCGCGCCGCGGTCGCGTGCGAGAACGATCCGTCCGGAACGGTCGGCGTGAACGGCGGCGAACATCGACCGAGGATAGGTCGCGCAGGCGGAGCGCCCGCGGCTATCGCTAGGAGAGCGCTAGACCCCGAGGCAGTTCAGGAACTGCTCGCCGCGCTTGCACTCCCAGTGGACGTGTGGCCCGGTGGTGACGCCGGTGAGGCCGATCGCGGCGATGATCTGACCGCGCGAGACCTGCTGCCCAACGCTCACGTAGACCGCGCTCGTGTGGTAGTAGCAGGTCGTCAGGCCGGAGGCGTGATCCACGCAAACTCGTATCCCACCGACGGCGACCCAGCCGGTCGCGCTCACGACGCCGTCATCCGACGCGCCGATGCCCGTCCCATAGGGGGCCGCGAGGTCCACACCGGTGTGGCCGGACCAGAAGTACTGGGTGATGACCCCGGCCACCGGCCACGACAGGCTGCCGATCCGCGCGTTCGATGCGTTCTGCTGCCGAGGGCCGGCCAGGATCTGCGCCGAAGCGCTCGCGTAGCGCAGGCTCGGGAGCGCGGCGCCACGGACGAAGATGAGCTGGCCCGGTGCGAAGTGCTCGGGCTCGAAGTAGAGCCGGTTGTAGGACATGATCACCGAGGGGTCGACCTTGAAGCGCGAAGCCACTGACTCGACCGTGTCGGTGTCGGTGACGGTGTAGAGCGCGCCCTCGGCCGGCGGGATGACGAGCTTCTCGCCGATGTGCAGCGTCGAGGCATCGCTGATGCCGCTCGCGAAGGCGATCGCCTCGGCGGAGACGTCGTAGTAATTCGCCATCGTCGCGAGCGTGTCGCCATCGTGGATCGTCACTTCCTGGATCGGACGCGCGCCTTCCGCGGCGACCGTGACCGGGCTGCGGCTGCCCGAGATGGCGCCGCGTGCCGCGGTCTGTGCGCGCGCGGCGTCCGTCGTGGTGTAGGCCGTGGCCGTGAGCGTCGCCGGCGCGGAGCTCGCGCGCGAGGCCGCGGTCGCGGCGAACGGAAGCGACAGCACGAGGACCGCGACCGACGTGTTCAGCGCGAGACGGAGGCCGCGCAGCCCGACGAGGCCGGCAACGTATGAACCGGATCCCTGGAGGATGGAGCCGCCGAGGTCTCGGCCGCGCATCGCGCCGCCCGCGACGTGCTCACCGGCGATGCGCGCATAGCGCTGGAAAAGCCGCTTGGGTGTTCGTGTCGCTTGACTGCGTCGGACGATCTGTCCCAAGACCCGGCTTTCCCTCCCCGATTTCTTCTCTCACCACGACGCTCGCTCGCTATCCCAACAAGCAGACATGTACGAATTGCGTACTTGAGCTTCGGGAGGTCGTCACCGTAACCCGCGCCCAACGAAGGTGTCAACCGCGCAACGAGGGTTCTGCAACCAAGCCGTCGGTCACGGCGCGGTGTCGGTTTGCTCGGTCACATGTCCCTTCGTAGGCTTACGTTTCCGGTGCCCGACTACAGCCTGTCATATGTCTACGTCTTCGCGTTCTTCGTGGTCGGCGTGCTCTTTGTCACCGCGCTGCTCACCGTCGCCCGGCTGGTCGCTCCGAAGAAGGCCACGCCCGAGAAGCTCCGCACCTATGAATCAGGCGAGGAGCCGACCGGGCAGGCATGGGGCCGTTATCCGACGCACTTCTATGTGTTTGCGCTGCTCTTCGTGGTCTTCGACGTCGAAGTGATCTTCCTGTTCCCCTGGGCCGTCCTCTTCCGGTCGCTCGGCGTAACCGGTCTCATCGAGGTGGTCGTCTTCATCCTCATCCTCGTCGTCGGCCTCTACTACGCGTGGAAGAAGGACGCTCTGAATTGGTACTGACGGCACCGCGCCCGACGATCGACCTGCCCTTGATCCGCGCGTACGCCGCGGAGAAGCTGGGCAACACGGCCAAGGTGAGCGTTCTCCACGACATGCTGGTCGTGGATGTCGACCGCGAGAATCTCGTGGCGGTCGCGACATTCTTCCGCGACGACCCGCGAACGAAGTGCGATCTGTACTCGGTGAACGCCGGCGTCGACACGGGGATCGAGCTTCGCTCGGTGACCTTCGTTCGCGGCACGACGACTCGTGTACGGCCATCCCGACCTGCGGCGCATCTTCCTCGAGGAGAGCTTCCCCGGTCATCCGCTTCGCAAATCGTTCCTGCCGCCTCGCAGCGACGCGCGTGGAGGGTAAGGGGTGCCGATCGGACCCTTCGGCCTCGACCCGGTCATCTGGGCGCCGCTGCGTCTGGTCGTGGCCGTCGCGCTCGCGCTGTTCCTCATCCTGAACGGAGCGCTGCTGCAGATCTATCTCGAGCGGAAGATCCAGGCGATGATGCAGGACAGGCTCGGTCCGTACCACGTGGGTCCGTTCGGTCTCCTGCAGACCTTCGCCGACGCGCTCAAGCTCATCGCCAAAGAGGACGTACGCCCGAAGGGGACCGACAGCTACTTCTTTCTCGCCGCTCCCGCCCTCGTCTTCTGCCCGATGCTCGCGTCGTGGGTGGTGCTCCCCTTCGCCGGCGACATCGTCGGCGCGAACCTGAACATCGGACTGCTCTACCTCACGACGCTCGGGTCGATGACCGTGCTCGGGATCGTGGTCGCCGGCTGGGCATCGAACAACAAGTACGCCCTGGTCGGCGGCCTTCGCTCAGCCGGACAGCTCATCTCCTACGAGATTCCGCAGATCCTCGCGCTCGTCTCCGTCGTACTCGTCGTGGGGTCGCTCTCGATGGTGGACATCACGCGTTCCCAGGCCGGGCCGCTCGTGAACGTCCTCATCCTGCCCTTCTCATTCGTCATCTATTTCATCGCCGCGCTCGCGGAGACCAACCGCACGCCATTCGACCTTCCCGAGGCGGAATCTGAGCTCGTCGCGGGATGGCTCACCGAGTACTCGGGTATGCGGTGGGGGACGATGCTCGCCCTTTCCGAGTACGGGAACGTCACGGTGGTGTGCGGGATCCTCGCGACGCTGTGGCTCGGCGGCTGGCAGGGCCCGGGTGTCGACGCGCTGCCGCTTCTCGGGGTCGTCTGGTTCACGCTCAAGGTCTACGCGCTGATCCTCGTCTTCATGTGGATCCGCGCGACGTTGCCGCGCCTGCGGATCGATCAGCTGATGAGCTTCTGCTGGAAGGGCCTCATTCCGGCTGCGCTCGTGAACATCCTCGTCGTGGCGGTCCTCTCGCTCGCATTCCCGGACACGCGCGTGCCCGTGGCGATCGGGAGCTGGATCCTCCTGATCGCATTCGTCGCCGGACTGCCGCTGGTCCAGCGACGGCGCCTGGCCGGCCTGCGCGAGCGCGCGCGTCGCTCGGCGCTGCCGGTGCGCGCGGCGAGCTAAAGGGTGCCGTGACCTTCGACTTCGTCGAGCCCGTCGTCTTCGCCGTGCTCTCCATCGGCGTCATCGGCGCCGGCGCGGCGGTCGTCCTGATCAACCGGATCACGGCCGCCGCGCTCCTCATGGCGCTCACGTTCCTGTGCATGGCCGGCATGTTCGTGCTGCTCGGCGCGGAGACGATCGCAGCGTTCCAGGTCCTCATCTACGTCGGTGCGATCACCGTGCTGATCCTCTACGGCGTGATGTTCACCAAGTACGGCGACCGGCCGTATGGCCTGTTCTTCCAGCGCCAGACGCCGCTCGCCGCGGTGTTCGTGTTCGCCTTGGCGGTACCCGTCGCCTACTGGGCGTTCTTCTTCACCTCGCCGCCACCGCGCCCGGGTGGCGGCGACCTGCCAGCCCTCGCGACCAGCGTCTTCACCGACTACGCCTTTCCGTTCGAGGTCGCCTCGGTCCTCCTCCTCGCGGCGATGGTCGGAGCGATCGTGCTGACCAAACGCGACGAGACGCACGAGTTCGACGAGCGGCGACGGCGCTGATGGTCCCGCTCGGGGCCTACATCGCGGTCTCGGCGTTCCTGTTCTTCATCGGCTGCGCCGGCGTCCTGGTGCGCCGAAACGCGGTCGTGATCCTCATGTGCGTCGAGCTCATGCTCAACGCGGCGAACCTCGCGCTCGTCGCCTTCTCTCGCCGGTACGGCGCCATCGACGAGCGTGGCAGCGTCTTCGTCGTGTTCGTGTTCGTCATTGCCGCCGCGGAAGTCGCGGTCGGCCTGGCGATCGTGCTCTCGGCCTACCGGAACCGGCCGGTCGTCGACGTCGATGAGATCCACCAGATGCGAGGGTGAGCATGATCGAGCTCGTCTGGCTGATCCCAGGCTTCCCGCTGGCCGCGTTCCTCGTCAACGGACTGCTCGGCCGGCGCTGGCTCGGTCATCTGACCGGCTGGATCGCCTCAGCCGCCGTCGGCGCGTCGGCGCTCCTTTCCATCGCGATCTTCCTCGAGGTCCTCGGCGGCAAGCAGCAGACCGTCGTGCAGCTCTACCGCTGGATCGGCGTCGGCGACTTCACCATCAACGTCTCGGCGCTCGTCGATCCGCTCTCGTCGACGATGCTCCTCGTCGTCACGGTCGTGTCGTTCCTGATCTTCGTCTATTCGAACGGCTACATGGCGCACGACCCGGGCTTCCCGCGGTTCTTCACCTGGCTCTCGCTCTTCGTGTTCGCGATGCTCATCCTCGTCATGGCCGACAACTACCTCCTGATGTTCGTCGGCTGGGAAGGTGTCGGGCTCTGTAGCTATCTGCTGATCGGCTTCTGGTTCGAGCGTCCCGCACCGTACTACGCGGCCAAGAAGGCCTTCGTCATGAACCGCATCGGTGACTGGGGCTACACCATCGGCATCATCGCGATCTTCCTCGTCTTCGGCTCGATGAACTTCCTCGACGTGTTCAAGCGACTCGAGGACGGATCGAGCGCGCCCGCGCAGAGCACGCTCACGCTCATCTGCATAGCGCTCTTCTTCGGCGCGACCGGGAAGTCGGCGCAGATCCCGCTCTACACCTGGCTCCCCGACGCGATGGAAGGCCCGACACCGGTGTCCGCCCTCATCCACGCGGCGACGATGGTTACCTCGGGCGTCTACCTCGTCGCGCGCTCGACGCCGCTCTTCGCGGCCGCGGGCTCATCGCTCGAGGTCGTCGGCACCATCGGCGCGCTCACGGCGATCGTCGCCGCGACGATCGCGCTGGTCCAATTCGACATCAAGCGCGTGATGGCCTACTCGACGGTGAGCCAGCTCGGCTACATGTTCCTCGCGCTCGGCGTCGGGGCGCCGGTCGCGGCGATCTTCCACCTCGCGACCCACGCATTCTTCAAGGCACTCCTCTTCCTCGGATCGGGGTCGGTGATCCACGGCCTCGGCAACGAGCAGGACATGCGCAAGATGGGCGGCCTGCGCCGCAAGATGCCGGTGACCTTCTGGACGATGCTCGTCGCCGGAGGCGCACTCGCGGCGCTGCCGCCGCTAGCGGGCTTCTGGTCGAAGGACGAGATCGTCAGCGCGGCCTTCGTGAGCGGGCACTTCCTTCTCTATGCGGTCGGCATCACCACCGCGGTCCTCACCGCGTTCTACGTGACGCGGGCCCTCTGGATGACGTTCTATGGCGAGCCGCGCGACCATCACCTCTACGACCACGCGCACGAGTCACCGAGCGTGATGACTCTGCCGCTCATCGCGCTCGCCGCGGGGACGGTCGTGCTCGGCATCGCCATCGGGTTCCCGCCCGAGCAGGGCTTCATCCATCGCTTCTTGAATCCCGCGGTCGAGGTGCCCGGCGCGGCCGAGCGCCTTCCGGCGATCGGAACGATCGTGCTGCTGGCGGCCATCTCGATCGTCGCCGGCCTCGTCGGCATCGCGATCGGAGTATCGATGTACGTGCGCCATCGGCCCGATCCCGCCGCGATCGCCCGCGCCTCTGGCCCGTATTACCGAGTCCTCGTGAACAAGTACTACCTCGACGAGCTCTACGACCATCGCGTCGTCGAGGCCGCGCGCGCCTTCGCCGGCGCGTCGTGGGCGTTCGACATCCACATCATCGACGGCCTCGTGAATCGGCTCGGCTGGGCCCTCGCGAGGAGCGGCTCGGGCCTGCGGCGCGTGCAGACGGGGGTCGTCGGGAACTATGCGCTCACGATCGTGGCTGGCCTGCTGATCGTGCTCGCCGCGTACGGCGGATACGCGGCCGGGGTGTTCGGCCGATGACCCACGTGCTCTCGCTCCTGGTCGTCATCCCGCTCGCGGGGCTCATCCCGCTGTGGCTCTTCCGTCGGGACGCCCGCGCGGTCAAGCAAGTCGCGATCACGACGACCGCGGTCGAGCTCCTGGTCTCGCTCTGGATGCTCACCCAGTTTCATATCGGTGAGGCCGGATTCCAACTGACCGACCAGGCGCCGTGGCTGCCGAGCCTGGGCATCAGCTACTTCCTGGGGGTCGACGGGATCTCGGTGCTCCTCGTCCCGATGACCACACTCCTGACGTTCATCGCCGTCCTGTACTCGAGCGGCGGCGCCATCAAGATGCGCGTCGCCGAATACATGACCACCTTCCTGCTGCTCGAGGTCGGGATGGTCGGCGTTTTCATGGCTCTCGACCTGTTCCTCTTCTATGTGTTCTTCGAGCTGATGCTCATCCCGATGTACCTCATCATCGGCATCTGGGGCGGGCCGCGACGGATCTACTCGACCCTGAAGTTCGTTCTCTTCACCCTCGCGGGATCGCTGCTCATGCTTGTGGGGATCGTCGCGGTGTACCTCGCCTCAGCGGACCCGTCCGGCGCGCGCACGCTCTCACTTCCCGATCTCATCGAGGCGCGCGGCCGCTTCTCGGGAGACTTCCAGTTCTGGGTCTTCCTCGCGTTCGCGCTCGCGTTCGCGATCAAGCTTCCCATGGTGCCCTTTCACACCTGGCTACCCGACGCGCACGTGGAGGCGCCGACCGCGGGCTCGATCGTGCTCGCGGGCGTCCTGCTGAAGGCCGGCGGGTACGGCTTCCTCCGCTTCGCCCTGCCACTCTTTCCGATCGGCGTCCAGGCCTGGCTGCCGGTGCTCATCCTCCTGTCGGTCATCGCGATCCTGTATGGCGCGATCGTCTCAGCGGTGCAGAAGGACCTCAAAAAGCTCGTCGCGTACTCGTCGGTCGCCCACATGGGCTTCGTGACGCTCGGGATCTTCGTGCTGAACCTGCAGGGCGGTGTCGGCGCGGTGCTCCAGATGCTCAATCACGGCTTCGTCACCGGAGCGCTCTTCCTCTTCGTCGGTATCCAATACGAGAAGACCCACCGCCGGATGATCGCGGACCTCGGCGGTCTCGCGAACATGTGGCCCCTCTTCACGTCGTTCTTCGGGATCTTCATGCTCGCGTCGCTTGGTCTGCCCGGGCTCAATGGTTTCATCGGCGAGTTCCTGGTGATCCTGGGGACGTTCCGTTTTCCAGGTGTGCCGGTGAACGGCTTCGTCTGGGGACCGCTCGCCGCGATCGGCGTGATCCTCGCGGCGGTCTATCTGCTTTGGATGTTCCAGCGCGTGATGTACGGCCCGGTGCGCGAGGCCTACCGCGCTCTGCCGGATCTGAGCCCGCTCGAGGTCGCGTGCGCGGTCCCGCTGCTGGTGCTGACGGTGCTGCTCGGTGTGCTCCCGCAGCCCTTCATCGCCATCATCGAACCGTCGGTCGACCAGGTCGTGCGGCTCGCGACCGATCCATCGTTCCACCTGCTGGCGTCCAGGTGAGACCCTGCGAATGAATCCGAGCGACATCGCCGCGGTCTACCCAGAGATCATCGTGACGGTCGTCGCGATGATCGTTCTCGTCGCCGGCGCGACGCTCGGCGAGCGCCGCCAGGGCGCGATCCTCGCCATCATCACCGTCGCCGGCCTGCTGGTGGCCTTCGCGAGCGTCTTCGGCGCGGTCGCCCCGGGTCAGTACTTCCGTGGGTTCGTCACGATCGACGCGTTCACGACGTTCTTCCGCGCGATCTTCATCCTGCTCGCGGTCTTCGCGGCGCTCGTCTCGCCCGCATATCTCGCGCGCCGCAGGGTTCCCGCCGGCGAGTACTACGCGATCATCTGCTTCTCGACCGTCGGCGCGATGACCATCGCGCTGTCGTCCGATCTGATCACCCTGTTCGTTGGTCTCGAGACGATGACCATCCCGATCTACGTCCTCGCGGGCATCCAGCGGACGGATCGCTACGCGAACGAGGCCGCCCTCAAGTACTTCCTCCTCGGCGCGTTCAGCTCGGCGCTCCTGCTCTACGGCTTCGTCTGGCTGTATGGGGTCACCCATGCGACCGACTTCGCCACGATCGCGGGAGTGCTCGCGACGCAGGGCATCGCGAACGGTCCGACGATCGTCGCGCTCGCTCTCGTCACCGTCGGGCTCGGGTTCAAGGCGGCAGTCGTCCCGTTCCACCAGTGGACCCCCGATGCGTATGACGGAGCCCCGACGCCGGCGACGGCCTTCATGTCCGTCGGCCCGAAAGCGGCGGCCTTCGCCGCGATCCTGCGACTGCTGGTCGGCGCGCTCGGGCCGCTCGGCGTCGACTGGAGCGCCGTCCTCGCCATCCTCGCGGCCCTCACCATGACCGGCGGCAACATCGTCGCTCTCGCGCAGACGAACACGAAGCGGATGCTCGCGTACTCGAGCATCGCGCACACCGGATACATCCTCGCAGCCGTGGCGGCGGCGAAGGCGGGCCCGAGCGCCAGTGCGGCTGTCCTGTTCTATCTGTTCGCCTACGGGCTCATGAACCTCGGGGCCTTCGCGTGTCTGCTGTACCTCGATCTAGACGGGACCCGCGGCGCAACGCTCGACGAGCTCAACGGGTTCGGCCGGCGCGAGCCGGTCGGTGCGCTCGCGTTCGCGATCTTCCTCATCTCGCTCACCGGCATCCCGCCCACGGTGGGCTTCGTCGCGAAGTTCATCGTCATCCAGCCTGTGCTCGACGCGGGGCTCGCCTGGCTCGCCGTGGTCATCGCGCTCAACGCGGTGCTGGCGGCGTTCTACTACCTGCGCGTGGTCGTGCACATGTACATGTACGAGCCCGAGGGCGCAGTGCCCCGGATCATCAGCGCGCGCGGCCTATCGGCGAGCCTCGGGCTCGCCTCGCTCGCGGTGATCGCGCTTGGGATCCTGCCGAATTCGCTCTACGAGTGGGCGCTACGCGCGGCGGCGCCGCTGATCCATTAGGAGCGCGTCGGGAGCATCCGCTCGCCGAGCCAACCGGCGGCCGCGCCGATCACGATCGCGAGCGCGAGCGGCCCGAGCACCTCGGGGAAGTGAAGCGAGACGAGCGGGTTGAATTCCTCGATCGGCGGCGACTGCGGCCGGAAGGCCTGATGGAGCTGCGTCGCGAAGATGCTTCCGATGAAGAGCGAGAAGAGGAGCGCCACCGGGGCTGCGATCGCGCCGCCGTTGCCGGCGACGATCCCCGTGCAGACGAGGATCGCCGCGGGGACGCCGAGGAGGATCGCGGGCGGGACCGGCAGGGGCTCGGTGAGCGCCCACCAGAACGCGAGGCCGATCGCGCTCGCGAGGATCGCGCCGAAGAGACGCGGCCAGCTCACCGAGCCGCTCCGACGGCTCTGGCGCGGAGCCAACCGCCGGCGATCCCGGCGAGCGCGCCGAAGAACGCGTACGGGACGATGCCGAGGACGAGCCCGGTCTCCGCGGTGAAGAAGTCGCCGAGTGTGGTGCCACCCTCGGTCCGGTAGCCGAGCTGGCTCACGACGCCATAGAGCGCGGCTCCAAGCAGCACCGACAGCGCGCCCGCGAGCCAGGGTCGGTGTCCCGCGAAGAAGCCCGCGCCGAGCGCGGCGAACAAGAGGTACGCGATCGCGAGGAGCGCCGGGGTGTCCGCGCGAAGATACGGGACGAGCTGCACGATCGCGCCACCGACGACGGCGAGCGCGAAGCGCACGCTACCCGACGACGGCGAAGGCGTGGTCGGCGCGATTGAGCGGGCGAACGGAACCGTCGTCATCGATGATCGCGACGTCTTCGATGCGCACACCGAAGCGACCCGGCAGGTAGACACCGGGTTCGATCGAGAACGCCATGCCCGGCTCGAGCCGCTCGCGGTTCCCGCGAACGAGGTACGGATGCTCGTGCCCGTCGAGGCCGATCCCGTGCCCCGTCCGGTGGATGAAGAACTTCCCGTACCCCGCCTCCTCGATGACCGCTCGCGAGGCCGCATCCACCGATTCCGCGGTCGCCCCTTCTTTCGCGGCGGCGTAGCCCGCCTGCTGCGCGCGACGCACGACCTCGTGGACGCGGCGCTGCTCCAGGTCGACGTCGCGTCCGACGTGCACGGTCCGGCTGATGTCCGAGCGATAGCCGTCCATCGCGCCGCCGAAGTCGAGGACGACCGTGTCGCCCGGCGCGATGCGTCGGTCGCCGGTCTCGTGATGCGGCGAGGCGCCGTTGGGACCCGATGCGACGATCGTGAACCCGACCTCGTCGTGGCCCTCGTCACGGAGTGCGTGCGCGAGCGCCTCGCCGATCTCGCGCTCGGCTCGTCCCGCGAACGGTTCGTCCAGGACCCTGACGTAGGCGCGATCAGCGGACTCCGACGCGAGCCGCAGCGCCTCGCGCTCGGAGGCGTCTTTCCGCATCCGCAGCTCGCGTGTGAGCTCGGACGCGACGCGGAATTCCCGGTTCGGGAGCGCCGCCTCGAGTCGAAGAACGAACGCGGCCCACATCTGATCAGCGAGCGCGATCGCACCATCGCCGCGCACGAGCGTGGCGACGACGGAAAACGGATCGTCGGTCTCTCCCCAGGTCACACGTCCCAGGTCCGGCGCCGCGTGGGCGGCTCGCGGCGCCTCGAGCTCGGGGCACACCAGCGTGGCCGCGCCGTCGCGCGCCACGACGAGGCAGGTGAGCCGTTCGGTGGGGAACATCTGGTAGCCGGTCAGATAGAGAAGGTCGGCCCCGGGCGTGACGAGGAGCGCGGCAATCGATCGCTCGCGCAGCTTCGCCGCGGCGCGGGCGCGTCGGTCGGCGAAGCTCGCTCGTTCGGTCGGCATCGGGTGTGCACGCGAGGATAGCCCGATGGGTCGTCCATACATCGCGCTCGCCGGTGCCGCGCTCGTTATCGCGGGCATCGTTGTCTTCGCGGCTGGTGGACAGCCGCGATCCGACGCGGTCAGCACCGGGCCCAGCTCATCGGTCGCCGCCGTTGCCGGATCGACGCCGCCGCCGAGCGCGCCCGCGGCGTCGCCGACCCTCGCGCCGATCGCAGATGGCTACCGCGTGCAGGTACCGCGGCTCGGCATCGATCTCCCGATCGCGGAAGGCGATGTCGAGCGTGATGTGGTCGTGCAGCAGACCCCCGAGAACTTCGCGTTCCATCTTCCGGGCACCGCGGTTCCGGGAGAGGGCGGTAACACGTACCTCTACGCGCACGCGCGCCGCGGCATGTTCCTCACACTCTGGAACGCGCGCGTCGGCGATGAGGTCTTCGTCAGCACACCCGCCGGCACCGCGCTCAAGTACGTCGTCACCGAGGTCCATCCGCGCGTGTCCCCGGACGACACGAGCTGGATCCAACCCAGTCCGACGGAGCGGCTCACGCTGCAGACATCGACCGGACCAGACCGCACCGACCCGCGGTTCGTCGTCGTCGCCGCCCCCGTGTAACGAGATTTCTCGGCGTAACGACTTCGTATCGCGAGAAACCTTCCGCAGGCGGGGTCACTACGCACGTCCGCTGTCAGCGCGGTTACGACGTGTTCACGAAATCGACACATGGTGGAACCGCTCTTGCTAACTCCCACTCGCGATGGTCGGGGAGCCACTAGCCCGCGTGGGGCTCTTCGCGTTCGCGTTCACTCTGGCGGTACCGTTCGTAGGAGGGCACGCCGAGCCCGCGAAGAGCGACGTTGTCACTCCGACCACGGTCGAAGCGAGCGGCGTGCAGGGTGTCGCCCGCGCGCCGCGCCTCGTCCGCGACGGGCTGATACCAGTAGCGGTCGCAGCGATCGAAACGCTGCCCGAAGCGACACCCGAGCCCACGCTAGCGCCACGACCGCCGACAAAGACGTCTCCGCCACAGCCTCTTCTGCTTCCTTCGCTCGAGCCTCCGCCGACGGCGGGCATCGTGCTCGCGTCGTGGTACGGCCCCGGCTTCTATGGGAACCGCACCGCGTGCGGCCAGACATACACGGCCGAGATCCTCGGGGTCGCTCATCGCACGCTGCCCTGCGGGACGATCGTGGTTCTGAGCTACGGCGCAAATCGGGTTACCGTGCCGGTGATCGATCGCGGCCCGTACGTCGTGGGCCGAGCCCTCGACCTTTCGAACGCGACGCGGCGAGCACTCGGGTGTCCAGACCTATGCACGCTTTCGATGCGCATCGGCGGCTGATCGTTCTACAACCGTCCGCCTGACCGGTCGAGATCTGAGCGGCCGTCCGAGCGATGGCATGCGCCTTGCAGCCACCCATCGGCACCTAGCCGGGAAGGCGCGCGGTCGACCTGGCACCCGTGAAGAGAGGTGCTGCATGACGCGGAACAAAGGCGCGATGACAGTGGCCGAGGCGGGACGACGTGGCGGTGCGACGACCGCACAGCGTCACGGCCCTGAGTTCTACGAGCAGATCGGCAAGAAAGGCGGCAAGACGACCGCGCAGAGGCACGGTTCGGACTTCTACGAGCAGATCGGGAAGCAGGGCGGGCAGAAGGTCAAGGAGCTTTACGGTCCTCGGTTCTACGGCCGCATCGGAAAAATAGGTGGCGACACGGTCTCCGAGAAATATGGACACGAGCACTTCGAGGAGATCGGCAAGAAGGGTGGTCAGAAGGTCGCCGAGCTGATCGCGAGAGGCAGGCAGGCGACATAACCACCTTCGTTGACGGTTCGGAGAGCGACCGAGGAAGCGCGCGAACAGGCATGACGCGCGCGACCGATCCGATTCCGATCGGGATCCACCCTCGTTTCCCATTGACACGAATTGGCGCGGAATTATCGTCGCGCGCTGTACGCGGAAATGTCGGTCCGACGGTCCCGTGTACCGATGAGCGGACGACCGCCGAGGTCGTAGAGGGAAGGGACGTGGACGAGATCACCGCGCCACTCGTTGCCGTCGAGTGGGAGGACATCACCGCCTACTCGCGGACGGCCCTCCCCGACGACTTCGAGCCGTACCGGCTGCGTAAGCTGACCTGCGGGCTCCTCTGGAAGGAGACGGCGGACTACGTCGTCGTCGTCGGCGACTACGACATCACCAACGAAGGCCGCGACTACCGCCACAACGACTTCCACATCATTCCCCGCGGCGTGATCCGTCAGCTGACCTACCTGCGGGACGCGGGATCGCTGGTCTCGCTCCAGGTCGAGGCGAGCTAACTAAAGAGCCTTTAAGAACACGCCCCTGTTGGGGCCGCGGACGCAACCACCGCCCTCGCCGGCGCGTATGTAGGGATACAAAACCGGCACGCCCCCTGCGCGGTATGGAACAAAGAGTCGACGTCAGTCGTTTTCGGGGGTGGAGGAATCGCGACATGGCGCTACGAGCTGAGCTCTATTGCTACTTCTGCGGTCACGGTCTGGGCGAGGTGCTCGTGCCGACGAGCGCGCGCCGTCCCACCATCGAGCAGCTTCGCGCCGCCTACGAGCGCACCACCGGCCGCGAGCAGCCGAACTGGGACGAGGCCGAGCAGCCGCTCTGCCCGCGCTGCGGGGGACAGCTCTTTCTCGAGCGCTTCGAGCACGAGGTCGTCCGGACGTCGGAGCGCCGCGCGCTCTTCTCGCGCGGTGTCCTCGTGCGACGGGCTGCGGGAGATCCGCTCTCCGAGCGCCAGCGCGAGGTCCTGATCGCCGTGGCGGCGGGCCGGACGACGAAGGAGATCGCGCTCGCGCTCGGTATCACCCCGAACAGCGTGAACACGCACATCCGGCGTGCACGCGCGACCCTCGGCGTCACGACGCGCGCGGCCGCGGCCGCACGGGTCGTCGGTCAGGCGGCCACGCCCTCAAGACCGAGCCGGTCGGCGACGGCGTCCATCGCTCGAACGACCTCACCGACCAGGTCGTCGAAGGGGATGCCCATGTCGGCGGCGCCGTTCAGCATCATCTCCCGACTCACCGCGCGCGCGAATGCCTTGTCCTTCATCTTCTTCCGGACGGACGAGGCAGTGACGTCGCGCACGGCCTTCGACGGCTTCACCAGGGCGACCGCGGTCACGAACCCGCACAGCTCATCGACCGCGTAGAGCGTCTTTTCCATCGCGGTGGCCCGCGGCACCCCGGTATGGTCGCCGTGGCTCTGGATCGCGTGAACGATCGGCCCGGGGACGCCAGCCTGCTCGAGGATGGGTTTCCCGTTCTGCGGATGACCTGCGGGGTCGCGCTCGTAGTCGAAGTCGTGGAGCAGACCGGTGATCGCCCAGGTCTCCTCGTTCTCGCCGCCGCGCGCCGCGAAATAGCGCATCGCCGCTTCGACCGCCAGGCCGTGCTTGCGGAGGCTCTCAGACCTCGTGTGCTCGCAGAGGAGCTCCCACGCTTCGTCTCTCGTCACGAGCGCACCTCCCCGCACGCGATCGTACCGAACGCCGTAGCGTCGCAGCGTATGACCGGCTGCGGCTGTCTCGTCGTCATCGCGGCGATCGTCGGCCTCATCGTGCTCTTCGTCCGCGGCTCGTTCGATTCAGGCGAGCCGGTCGCCCAGTCGCTCCTGCTGCTGGCGCTTGCCGCCTCGGTCTGGCAGCGGGAACGGTCCGCGCACCAGCTCGAACGCACGCGCGGCGCGTAGCACCGCGGCCTCGTCCCACATCCGCCCGGCGAGCTGCAGGCCGACCGGGATGCCATCGGGATCGAAGCCGCAGGGCACCGAGATCGCTGGCTGGCCGGTCAGGTCGAAGATGCGCGTGTTCCGCGTCCACTCGCTCGGGCGTCCGATCTCCTTCGCTTCCGCGATCGTCCATGCTCGCCACGGCACCGCCGGCATCGCGAGGACATCGACGCCGACCAGATCGGCGTCGGCGACGCCCGAACGCGCCTCGCGGAGGAGCCGCAGCCCCTCCGCGTACCTGTCCGCGCTGGTGTCGCGCGCTGCGCGCAGCCGCGCCGCGATCAGCGGGCCGTACTCGCTTTCTCGCCCAGGGTAGGTCCCGTCGTGGTAGGCGCGCGCTTCGATCGACAGCACATCGCTCGCCGCGCGCGCGTAGGCCGCCGCCCGCGGCCAGGAGACCTCGCGGACGTCCGCACCCGCCAGCGCGAGCGTCTCGATCGCGGTCCGCACCATCGCCGCGATCGCCGCGTCGCATTCCTCCCAGACCCACTCCCTCGGCACCCCGACGCGAAGCCCGCGCGGACCCGCATCGATTCCACCGAGGAGGTCCGGCACCGGACGGTCAGAGCTCACGGGATCGTCGTCGTCGTGTCCCGCGATCGCCGCCGTCAGCACCGACGCGTCGCGGACCGTCCGCGACAGGGGTCCCGGATGATCGAGCGACCACGAGAGCGGCACCGCTCCCGACAGACTGACGCGGCCGTACGTTGGCTTGATCCCGACGCACCCGCAGAGCGAGGCGGGGATGCGGATGCTCCCGCCGGTGTCGCTCCCCAGTGTTCCGTACGCCTCGCCGGCGACGACCGCGACGGCCGATCCCCCGGACGATCCGCCCGGGATGCGGGTCGGATCCCACGGGTTGTGAACGTCACCGAAGTGCGGGTTCACCGAGCTGATCCCATACGCGAACTCGTGCATGCCGAGCTTGCCGAGAAGCACCGCGACCGCAGTCGCGGAGGATCCGCGAGCCGGCGGTCGTTCGTATTCCGACTGTCGCGAAGAGGTCTTTCACCGCGATCGGAATGCCGTGCAGCGCTCCCCGGTACCGCCCCGCGATGATCTCGCGCTCGGCCTCGCGGGCGGACGCGCGCGCGAGATCGCCGGTCACGGTGATGAAGGCGTTCAGCTCCGGCTCGACCGCGTCGATCCGCCGAAGGCACGCCTCCGCGAGCTCGATGGGCGAGATCTCTCGCGCCTGGACGAGCCGGGCGGCTTCCTGGAGCGAGAGCTCCGTGGTGTCTTGGCTTAGCGGCGCCTTTCGGCGGCCCGCCCCTGCCGCGCGCGCAGACCGAAGATCACACCGAGGATCACCGCGACAAGAGCGCCAGCGGTGAGCGCTTCGAGCGTCCCGCTCCCCGCGTCAGGTGAGATGCCGAAAAGCGCTTCGATCCAGTCCATCTCGACCTCCCCAGACGTCGCGGGGGTCATCATCGCAGTTCCCTCGCGATCACGCTGGACCCGCCTCGACGACGAGCGTACCTGCGTTCACGGTGATCGACGTCACGCGGACGCCGGCCGGGATGTTCGAGCGCAGCGTTCGAGTGAACGTGTCGGCGATGTCCTGCTTCGTCGCGTCCGAGAGCCCGATCCCGGCGAAGGTCGCCGATTCGACCCGCGCCGCCGCTTCGCCGTTCGTCACTACCGGCGTCGCGACGACGACGATCGTGCCGCTCACGAAGAAGGCATGCCCGGTGGCGGTCAGCGTCGCGCGTCCCGACGCAAGCCGAACGTTCGGATCCGTGACCGTGATCCCCGAGACCGTCATCGGCATGCTCGCGCTCGCGGCATCGGTGAGCTGCTGCTCGGTGATCGTCAGGGTGACCGTCGTTCGCGAGCTCGCGGACGCGGTGGCGGATGCGGACCGCGCCGCGGTCCGGGTCGCCGAGGGCGCCGGCTGCGACGTGTTCGTCGGTCCGAAGAACCCGAGCGCGGCCAGAACGATGATGACCAGAGCGGCGATGCCGACGACGGCGAGGAGCGCTCGGATCACGCGCTAAACCTAGAGGCTCAGCGGATCGACGATCCTCTCGGCCTTCTTGACTTCCCAATGGACGTGCGGCCCGGTCGTGACCCCGGTCATCCCGATGAGCGCGATCGGCTGTCCGCGCGCGACGCGGGACCCGATCGTGACGAGGGCCGCGGACGTGTGGTAGTAGCAGCTCTCGATCTCATCGGCATGCTGCACGCATACCCGGCGCCCGCCGACCGCCACCCATCCGACATCCGTCACGACGCCATCGTCGGCGGACACGATGATCGAGCCCACGGGCGCGGCGATATCGATGCCCGTGTGGGAGCCCTGCAGGAACTGGGTGATCGCTCCGGCGACCGGACGTACGAACCTCCGCTGGTCCTGATCGATGCGCGCCTGGCGCGAGCGAGCCGCCGGGTCGGCGCGGAGATCGGCCGCGACTCCGCCCGTGACCCCGCAGCGAAACAGCTCGAGCTGCGTGGTGTACAGCCCGGTCCGCGAGACTCCCGCGAAGAACGCGCCATCCGGGCTGAACATGCGCGCCCCGAAGAGGTTCGGGAGCGCCGCCGCCGCTTTGTGGCCCCCGAACGGATCCCACTCGGCGAGCGAGTCGAACGTGTTGCCGCCCGGGACCGTCGCCGAGACCGCGCCCACGAGAAGATGGCCGTCCGCGGTCCAGCCGTGCACCGTCCCGCCGAACGAAGCGAGCGGCGCGGTCGCGCGCGCTCCCTCCGGGCCACGCAGTACGAGCGTCTCGTTCGATCGGACCAGGAGGGTCTCGCCGCGGGGAGCCCACTCCGTGAAGGTCGCGCCCGGCTCGTCCAGCGGTGCGACCTGACCGGTGTTGGTCTCTCCGACCCAGCGCTCGGCGCTGCCGTCCAGCGAGTAGCGGGTGAACGTGAACAGCGCGGCGTCGGCGCTGAAATATGCGTCGTCGTGCGGGTAGCGGAGCATGAACTCCGGATCGACGCGCGACGCCACCGTCGTCTCACCCGCATGCCAGACGCGGATCTCGTCGGCGTACCAGTAGTAGAGGTCGTCGCCGTTCCAGCGGACCTCTGGCTCGGACGTCTCGATCCGCGCGGCGATCGTGCCATTCAGGTTCACGTAGAGCAGCCCGTTGTCGCGCCAATACGACAGATACGCCCCGGAGCCCGACCATTCCGGTCGGTTGCCCTGGCCCAGCTCGCGCACCGCGCCGGTCCGGACGCTCAGGACCGTGATGCGCGAGTCCTCCTCGTACCCCGTGATCGTCGTGCTTGACGGGATGGTCACGACTCGCGACACCGCGACCGCGCTTGAGTCCGGCGACCACTTCGTACCGGTGACGTGCTCGATCAGGGGGATCGTCGCGCGGTCAGTGCAGCGCAGCGGGTCCGCCGGCCGCGCGGCGTGGACGCCGTGATCGTCAGGAAAGAAGACGTCGGGAGCAGGCTCGGTCGTCCGAGGGGCTGAGGTGCACCCGAAGATGAGCATCGCGAGCAGGGCGAACGAACGAAGTGCACTTCCCCTGCTCACATCGCCGATTAGACGTGGGCGCGTGCGATGCGATGTATCAGCGAGCGAGCGAGGCCGCTCAGCGGGCGCGGGTCATCGCCAGGACGAAGATCGCGCCGAACACGATGTGGATGAGAAGACCCGGTGCGGCTTGGAGAGGAAGCGTCCCGGCGACGAGCTCGTAGCCGTTCACGAGGATCTCCAGCGCCTGGACCGCGAGATTGCCGGCGAGGATGGCTCGGAGCGGGGCGCCCGTCGCGCGCTGGCCCATCCAGTTGATCAGACCGAGCCCAATGAGCGTCACGCCTTCATCTCGGGCCAGCACGATCGCTTCCTCGGGTGTCTTGAGCCCGAAGCCGCCGAGCATCGCGCTCGGCGTGACCGTGAGCGCGAGCCCTACAGCGAAGGCGCCGATCGCGCCGAGGATCAGGGCGAGACGCGGGCTCACGGCGGCAGTCTATTGCGGAGAGGGATCGGTGCATCCCAGGAGCGGCGCGCCCACCGCGCGCCGCTCCTGGTGGGAGATGACTCGCGGACGCTAGGTGAGGTTGTTGCCGATGTTGCTGAAGATGTTCGAGATCTGATCGCGCAGGAACGCCATCGCGACGATCACGGCGATCGCGATGACCGCGATGATCAGGGCGTACTCAACGAGTCCCTGACCTTCCTCGTCGCTCCAAAAGAGCTTCATACGTCTTGTCCTCCAGTCCCTGATGCCACGGTGGGCCGGAGCTAATGAAGTCACGAGTCGCTCAGGGCGGCCTCACCCGGCGGAGGGAGTTCGGATAGCGTCGCCACGCGCCTGGCTCGGTCGTGTGCGATTCGCCGACACGTGGCGGCATTGCTCCCCCGACTTCGCCGATCTTGCCGGGGCCGAGGGCGATCAACGCGACGAGGATGATGAGGACGAGGCACCTGGGCTCGATGATTCCCACGGCACAAACAATTCGAAGCCCTGAAGGAGGTAATCACGTGGCCCAGAGCGCGAATGCACATCAGCCGAGGCTGGTCCAGACCGCGCACGTCCTCGCCAAGGTGCACGGTGCGAGCGCGGTCGGCCGGTTCAATGCCGCCGTTGCCGTCCGTATCACGAGGATCGTCGGGACGATGTACTGCGCGTACGTATTCACGCTCGTCGCCTTGGTCGCGCTGCCCGCGGCGATCGAGCAGGGATCCCCGACCGTACTCGTGAACTGGCTATCCTCGAATTTCTTGCAGCTCGTTCTGCTGCCGATCATCATCGTCGGTCAGAACGTGATCTCGGCGGCCCAGGACGCCCGCGCTGAGGCCGATCACGAAACGCTGACCGCGCTCCACACGATGGCGCAGCAGCAGCTTCAGATCCTGGAAGGTCAGAACGAGATCCTCGATCTGCTGAAACGCCAGGTCGCTTAGGCCGTCGAGCCGCGGCGACCGATATCGATCGCGGGGCTGCCGGGCGCCAGGATGCGCACCTCCGTGCCGGGGGCCCGACGAGCGACCTCCTCCGCGAAGCGGAGTGGCGGTTCCGCGAGCGGACGCCTCCAGAGGCGCGCCAGTCCGAACGGGTAGAACGTGCCCCAGTGGATCGGGATTGCGATGCGCGGGCGGATCCGCGCGACAGCCTCCGCCGCGCGGGCCGGATCGAGATGCCCTCCGCCGAGCCGCGGTCCCCAGCCCCACACCGGAAGGAGCGCGACGTCGACGGTCCCTGCCAGATCGTCCATCTCGGGGAAGAGGTCGGTATCGCCAGCGAAGTACACCGACGTCGATCCGCGCACGCAGAATCCGACGGCGGTCGCGGACGGCCCGAGCGGACGGCGACCGCCATGATGAACGGCCGTTATCGCCTCGATCAGGACCGGTCCGATCCGGAGCGTGTCACCCGGACCGATCTCGACCACGTCATGGCCTCGTCGAGAGAGCATCGTGCCGAGTCCTGTCGGCGCGACGATCTTCGGGCGCCCGGCCAGTCGCCCGAGCGATGGCAGATGAAGGTGGTCGTGATGTCCGTGCGAGACAAGGACCGCGTCGATGCCGAGGTCCGCGATCGCCTCGCGCAGGTCACCGGTGTGCCGATGCAGCGGCCCGATCCGATCGACGAGCACGGGATCGGTGAGGATGCGGACTCCGTCGACGTCGATGAGCACCGTGGAGTGCCCGAGGAACCGGATCGACGGCCCCCTGTTCATGCTCGCAGCGTACGAGAGCGGCGTGCCGCTGACGCTCACCGATGAGCGCGCTCCGCCGCGTCCGCAGCTTCTACGCGACCCAGTTCCACCTCCTTCGTCGCTGGAGCGGGAGCCGGGCCGCGATCGCGCGCAGGATCCTCGAGATCTTCGCGGTGTCGGCGATCGCCCTCGGCGTGACCGTGTGGGCGATACCGGGGATCAGGGTCCGCGAGCCGGGGTCGGTCATCGTCGCGGCGCTGGTGCTCGGAGCGCTGTCCGCCCTCGCACGACCGGTGCTGATCGGGCTCCTGTCTGGGTTTTCGGTGATCTTCGTCGGGATCGCGACGCTCGTGCTCCAGACAGCCGGATTCGCCCTTCTCTCCCGCCTGCCCGGAGGTTTTCAGATCGATGGGCTCTGGTCCGCCGCGCTCGCGTCACTGGTGTACTCGCTCATCGATGCGTTGCTCGCCGCCGGACTTTCGATCGGCGACGACGACTCGTTCTTCGGAACGCTGTGCCGCCAGCTCGCGGTGCGCCACCCCTTCGCTCCGGGCAGCGCGGGGCAGGGTGCCGTCGTCGTCCAGATCGACGGCCTCTCCGCTCCGGTCCTGCGCCGCGAGCTCCTGGCGGGCCGTATGCCGACGCTCGCGCGCTGGATCAGTGGCGGAATGACCCTCGACGAGTGGCAGCCGCTTCTGCCGACGCAGACCTCGGCGAGCCAGGCGGGCCTGCTTCACCGTCGGAACGACGGCATCCCCGGTTTCCGCTGGTGGGAGAAGGAGACCCAGCGGCTTCTGGTGTCCAACCATCCCGCGGACGCGCGCGAGATCGAGAAACGGGTTTCCGACGGCACCGGCCTGCTCACCGGCGGCGGAGCGTCGGTGGGCAACCTGCTCTCGGGCGACGCGAGCCGCAGCTACCTCACCGCGGCGACGATCGATGATCCGGCACGCGAGCTTCGCCGCAGCCACGTGCTCGACTGGTGGTTCCTGAGTCCGTACAGCTACCTGCGGTGGATCGTGCTCTCGGTCGGCGAGATCGCCAAGGAGATCGTGCAAGCGGCACGCGCAAGAAGTGGCCCGTTCCGCGGACCGCGCGCGTTCCCGTATCCGTTCGCGCGCGCCGCGACCAACGTGCTCCTGCGGCACCTCACCACCGCCCTCGTCATCGAGGAGATGTACCGATCGGATCATCGCGGTGCTCGAGAAGGCGGCGGCCGACTCTCCGCGCCGCTATCGGTTCGTCGTGCTTTCCGACCACGGCCAGAGTCCCGGGACCACGTTCCGCCGCCGCTTCGGCAAGACCCTCGAGCAGCTCGTGGACGAGCTCAGCGGTGATGCGACGGTGCGCGGCGAGACCGCCCTCGCCGAGCATCTGGGTCGGCTCGGGGCACTCGACGCCGAGGCGTCACCGATCCTTGCGACCGCCGGCCGCCGGATCCTTCGCGGTCCGCCGGATTCGCGCGCTGGGCCGCGCGATGAGAAGGAGCTGCCCCATCTCGTCGTGGCTGCCACGGGCAACCTCGCACACATCTCGATGCCGCGGCTCGCGGGCCGCGTCGATAGAGAGACGATCGACGAGCGATTCCCTGGACTCATAGACGGCCTGATGAAACATCCCGGCATCGGTCTGGTCATGGTCCACTCGCGCGACGAGGGGACGCTCGTGCTTGGCGGACGCGGCGTCTATCGCCTCGCCAACGATCTCGTCATCGGGACCGACCCGATCGCCGCGTTCGGACCGCACGGACTGGAAGGGCTTCGCCGCATCGACGCGATGCCGAACTGCGGCGATCTCGTCCTGATCAGCATGTTCGACGACGCGTCCGGCGAGGTCGCCCCGTTCGAGGAGCAGCTCGGATCGCACGGCGGTCTCGGTGGATGGCAGAGCCACGCGTTCGTGCTCCATCCCACGGACTGGCGGTTTGAAGAGCCGATCGTCGGCGCCACGGCGATGGGCGAACGTCTGCGCGTCTGGCTTGGCGAGATTCAGCGGGTCAGCTGAACCGGCGGTCCCGACCGGATTCGAACCGGCGATCTCGTCCTTGACAGGGACGTATGCTAGGCCGCTGCACCACGGGACCGAGCGAAAAGAGCCGCATTTTTCGCGTTCTCCCCTCGCGTCAGACCATTGTGCCAGAGCGTGTCTCAGACAAGAAAAGAGGCGGCGAGTGCGCTTCCTTTCACTCGCCGCCCCGCCGGTGTGGCCAATGTCGCTAGCTCGCCGCCAAGAGGCCCTCGCGCAGCTCTCGATTGCCCTGCCGTATCTCGCGCGTGACCTCGTTCGCGATGCGGCTCGTTCGCACGAGACCGCCGAGCGTCAGATCGAGCCCCGCTTCACGCAGCTCTTCGTAGCCAAGACCTCGGTACAGCTTGTTCGACGCCACGCGGCACATCTCGTCGTAGAGGAGAGGCCATTCCACCTCGCGCCGAGAGAAGCAGAACGAGATGAAGTCGATCGCCACTTGGGCGATCCTTTCGTCGGGCACCCCTTCCTTCCCCTTCGCGCTGTTGGACCGGGGCATCATCGACACGCGGTGCGTCCACCACAAGACGATCTGTCCACGAAGTTCTCCACAGAGTTCTCCACATGTCGATCCGCGCCGAAATCCCACAGGATTCATTGACGCTCATCTCGACTTGTGTCCGCTGAACCGACGGCGCTCGGCGCGCTCGCGTACGCTCGCTCGATCGAGCGCGTCATCGCCAAAACGAGCGCGAACTGCGTCTAACGCGGCATTGAGTCGGTTGTGACGGGCGCTCTCGAATAATCCAAGCTGCTCCCCTCCAACAAGTCCGGACAGCGAGACGCCGACTAACCGAACAGGGCTCGTGCGTCCGCCCTGCCGATCCTCGGCGAGCGCTTCCCGCAGCAGCTGACGCGCAACATGAAAGATCCGCGCGTCGTCGTTGGTCGCCTCGCTAAACGTGCGCTGGCGCGTCCGCGTCTCGAACGGCGCGACGCGCAGCGTGAGCGTGACGGTCCTGCCGAGCAGCCGGTGATCGCGCAACCGCCGGCCAACTCCTTCCGCGAGCCGGAGCAGCGTTGACTCGATCTTCGACGGATCGAGCGTGTTCTCGTCGAACGTATGCGAATGACCAACGGACTTCGGTGGCGCGCCGCTGGCGATCACGGCCCCGTCGTCGATCCCGTTGGCGCGCTCCCAGATGTCGATGCCATGCTCGCCGAGCCGCGTTTCAAGGGTCTTTCGGTCGAACACCGCCAGCTCGCCGACCGTCCGCAGACCCCACAGACCGAGCACCTCGCGCGTCTTCGGGCCGACGCCCCACAGGCGCTCGAGCGGAAGCGGCGCCAGGAACGCGGCCTCTGTCCCGGGCGGCACGACGACCAACCCGTCGGGCTTCCGCAGGTCGGAACCGATCTTCGCGCAGAGCTTGTTCGTCGCGACGCCGACCGAGATCACGAGTCCGCACCGCGCGCGTACGTCGTCCTTGATCGAACGCGCGATCTGCTCCGGACCCCCGAACAGCTCCACGCTGGCGGTGACGTCGAGGAACGCCTCGTCGAGAGAGATGGGCTCAACGAGGGGCGTGCGCTCCTCGAAGAGCGCCATCACGTCGTCGGACGCCCTTCCGTACTGCTCGTGGTCGCCGGGAACGAAGATGGCATCGGGGCAGAGCCGCCCGGCCATCCGCAGCGGCATCGCGGAGCGGACCCCGAACCTGCGCGCTTCGTACGAAGCCGCCATGACCACACCGCGCTCCTCCGGTCCGCCGCCGCCGACGATGACCGGCCTTCCGCGGTACTCGGGGTGGTCGCGCTGCTCGACCGACGCGTAGAACGCATCGAGATCGCAGTGCAGGATCGCGCGCGGTTCGTTCACGCGACCTTCGCCCCGTGGACGCGGGCCTCGGGCACAGCGAATCTCGCCAGCCGCTCGGCCTCAACGAGCGCCGCCGTTCGGTCTGCCGGCGCGAGCCGTGCGAACGGGTGCACCGCGACGACCGCGTCGCTCTTGTTCCTGACCACCGACCATGTCCCGGCGACGAACCCGTCCACGAGGAACGTTGCCTCGATGATTCCGTTCTTGGAGTAGATCGCCGGGCGATGGCGTGGGGCGATGACGCGATCCCGGTGCTGATAGGCGATGAGGATCTGCTCGTACCGCGGCAGAAAACGGATCGGTGGCTTCAGGTCCGGGGATGGTCGAGGCGATCGCTTGAGATCGAACAGCGTGCGGCCCTGCTCGTCCTGGAAGCGCGCGAGCCGTGGCGCGAGACGGTCGAGGGCCGGTCGGATCCGGGCCGGTACCGCGCCGGCGAATTTGGCGACATCGGCGAGGGTCGCCGGACCGAATGCGGCGACGGCGCGCCGGACAAGGACGTCGAGCGCCGCGTCCTCGTTTGGCCGCGATCCGTGTGCGATCCAGTGCTTCGCGGCAACGTACGGCGCCTCGGTCCCGCCGTATCCCCAGTGCCCGCCGGGCGGCGCCGACACCAGATCGGCGTGCGCGCTGACGAAACGCCAGAGCAGCCACCGGTAGTCCTCGTTGAAGACCTCGCCGAGCCGGTCGCGAAGGTGCGCGATCACGTCCTCGCGCGCGCGCGGGTGTCGCGCGAACGCGATCGCGAGCTCCGCGACCGCATCGGGCTCGATGCCCTTTGCGACCTGGACGCGGTTCCACGCGCCGCGCTGGAGGTCCTGCGTTGCGACGGCGTAGGCGTAGAAATCGCGAGCGCTCACCAGGTGCAGCGTGCCTCGCATCAACCGCGCGCGGATCACGCGGTGGCTCTCGATCGCAGCCCAAAGACGCTCCCGCGTGAAGTGAGCGAGTCGCGCCCACAGCGCGTAGTACGGCGACGGCGCCCACTGCGCCTGAAGCGCGGGCAGGCGCTCGATCGCGGCGACGATGCCCAGCTTTGTGCGCTCGAGGAGGAGCTGTCGCGCGAGCATCGCGCGATTGAGCTCGCGGAGCGTGAGTGCCTTCTCCGCGGCGACCCTCATACGCGAACCCCGTGGATCCGGGACTCGGGGTAATAGAAGCGCACCAGCTGCTCGCCCTCCTCGACGAGCGCGGTGCGGACGGCGCGCGGGAGTCTTTTGAACGGACGCAGCTCGAGCACCGCCTGCTTGGGCGTCGCCGAGATCTTCCAGAGACCGGCGACGAAGCCGTCCGCGAGGAATGTGGTGAACACCTCTGCGGAGAAGATGACCGCCTTGCGGTAGGCGTCGGGCAGGATTCGCGTCCGCTCGGGTGCGGCGTGACCCAGGATCGCCGCGTCAAAGCGCGCCAGGAAGCGCGCCGGGGCGTTCGTGTCAGGGTCGGGACGTGGCGCGGCCGCGAGATCGATGAGCTCGCGTCCTCTTTCATCGGTGAAGCGCCGTAGACCGCGGAGGCGCCCGAGCGCCGCGCGTATCTGAGGGACGCGGATGCTGCTCCACGTCGCGATGTCGCTGACGGTCGCCGGCCCGAACGCGCCGAGATGCCGCCGCACGACGAGGTCGTATGCGGCCTCCGGGCGGGGCAACTGCCGCAGCCGCGCTGGCGGTGCGATGTGGCGCGCGAGCTGCCGGTGCTCCCAGCGCGCGCCCGCCGCCTCCCAGATCAGGCCGCTCGTGGCGATGGCGGCCCAGAGGAGCCAGTTCCGCATGCGCTCGTCATTCACCGCGCTTTTTGGCAGATGCGCCGCGATGTGATCACCGATCTCGTCCCGGGTCCGCGGCGTCTTTGCCGCGAACTTCAGGACGCTGGCGTGCACGTCCCTCAGATCGTCCAGCGCCGGACCGCCAGGCGGACGCCACGCACCGAAGCGCCCTTCCATCGTGGCGAGCGAGTACGCCGGGTATTCGCGTGCCGATATCAGATGGAGCGTCGCGCGCATCAGGGTCGCCTTCACGATCTGGCCGCGCTCGATCGGCCGGGTGAGCTGATCGCGCTCGAACGCGACGAGCCGGCTCCAGAGCGCGACGTATGGTGAAGGCGCCCACTGCGCCTGAAGACCTCCCAGACGCTCGATCGCGTCGACGATGCCGACCTTGCGCCGCTCGAGGAGGAGCTGTCGCGCGAGGAGCGCGCGGTTCAGCTCACGGTCGGTGATCGTTGGAACGCGAGTGGGCATGGTGCGTGGAGGTTAGGCGAGGCGTCGGATGACGCCTATCACTTTTCCCTGGATCTGGACATCGCGCGCGTAGATGGGCGACATCGTGCCGTTCGCCGGCTGCAGCCGCACCCGATCGCGCTCCTTGTAGAAGCGCTTGAGGGTGGCCACGTTGTCCTCCAGGAGCGCCACGACGATGTCGCCGTCCCGCGCGGTGTTCTGCTCTTGCACGACGACAAAGTCGCCGTCGTCGATGTGGTCCTCGATCATCGACTTGCCGCGAACGCGAAGCACGAACGTCTCGCGGCCCCGCGACGCGGACAGCTCGCTGGGAAGGGTGATCGTCTCGGAGCGGTCCTCGTAGGCATGGATCGGCTGGCCGGCCGCGATCTCCCCGACGATCGGCGCCTGCACGACCTTTGTGCCAAGTGAACCGGGGAGGCTGAGCGCCCGCGACCTGGTGGCCTCCTTGGTCAGGCGGCCTTCCTTCTCGAGCTTGGTGAGGTGGTGGTGCACGGCGGACGTGGAGGCCAGCCCGACCGCCTCCGCGATCTCGCGGACGCTCGGGGGATACCCCCGCTCGGCGACCGCCTCGCGGATGAAGGCCAGGATCTTTTCCGCCCGCTGCTGGTCCTGCTTGGTCACGCTCGTCAGAGGCTAACCGAACAGATGTTCAGTTGTCAAGCGGCCCCGTATTCTCGCGCCGTGCCCCTCGACCCGGCGGTCGTCCGGGAGAACCTGCTCGACTACGGAGCCCGGACCTTTTGGGCCCTGGTCATCGCCGCAGTCACGCTTCTCGTGGCGCGCGCCATCCGCGGGGCGACGATGCGGACCCTTGCGCGACACCGCGCTTACGGGAACGCGACCATCCTCATCGGCAACGTCGCACAGATCGCCGTGATCACGATCGGGGCGCTCGGGATCGTCGCGATCTACACCCGCGACGCGTTCGGCTGGATCCTTGGGTCATTCAGCGCGGTCGCGATCGTCATCGGTCTTTCGCTGCAGGACATCCTGAAGAACTTTTTCGCAGGGGCCTGGGTCCTCGTCGAGCGCCCGTTCAACATCGGCGATGTCATCGAAGTGTCGGGCTTCTCGGGCACCGTCGAGGACATCTCGTTCCGCACGACGCAGATGCGGACCGATGACGGTCGGCAGGTCATCGTCCCCAATGGCACGTTCATGACCTCGGCGGTCGTGAACACGACGCGCTTCCCGACCCGCCGGGTGGATGCATGGCTTGCGCTGCCCGCGGACGCTCCGGCGATCACCGCCGACGAAATCCGCGCGAGCCTCGCGAAGACCGACGGCATCTCGCCCGAGCCCCCGGCCCGCGCCGAACTCCGCAGCGTGCAGGACGGCAAGGCGCAGTACCTCGTCTCGTTCTGGGCGGCCGACCGCGAGACCGCGCTCGCGAAGGCGCTCGCGGCGCTGCGGGCACGGTTCCCGCAGGGGGAAGTGCATGGCTAGGCGTTTGCGGGCGCCGAAAGACCTCACCGAGGCGGTCGACCTGATGCGCCGCCTGCCGACCTACATCCGCCTTGTCTGGGCGCTGCTCCGGGACGGACGCGTGCCCGCCGCGCAGAAGCTGATCCTCGTCGGGATCGCCGGCTACATCGTGCTGCCCATCGACCTGATCCCGGACTTCGTCCCGGTGCTCGGGCAGCTCGACGACATCGCGGTGGTCCTCCTCGGGCTCGACCTCTTCATCCGCAGCGCGCCGCCGGCGATCGTCGACGAGCACCTCGCGCGCATCACGCAGGACAAGGATCAGCTGTCGCGCGATATCGCGACCGCCGAGCGGATCCTGGGGGGCAGGGTCGCGGACGTCCGCGCTACTCTGGAAAAGGTCCTCCAAAGGGATCGCGGAAAGGGGAGCGCATGAGCGACCGTGACTCGGGGCCCGGCTTCTTCGGCGTCGTCGAGGCGCTGCTCGCCATCGTCGGCGCACTCACGGTGATGGGTGTCCTCGCCGTGGCCGCATCCGTCCTGGCGTGGGAGATGGAGCTGCGGCGGAGCGAGCAGGAGACCTCACTCGACGAGGCGTCCTCGCCCTCCTAAGCCGCCGCAACCGGCATGCGCGTCATCCTCAAATCCGAAGTCCGGGGTCTCGGCCGTCCTGGCGACGTGAAGGACGTCGCCGACGGGTTCGCGCGCAACTACCTCCTGCCGAAGGGCCTGGCGATCGAGGCCACCGGCGGCGAGCTCAAGCATCTCGCCCAGGAGCGTCAGGCAGAGAAGGTCAAGAAGGACCGCGCGCACGGCGATGCGGAGGAGCTCGCGAAGCGGCTCGGTGGGGTCACGCTCGTGTTCAAGCTCAAGGCAGGGGACCAGGGGAAGACCTTCGGCAGCGTGACGACGAAGGAGATCGCCGACGCGCTCACAAAGGAAGCAAGGTCACCGATCGACAAGACGAAGATCACCCTTCACGAGCCGCTGAAGACGCTCGGCGTGCACACCGTCGAAGTGCGTCTGGCGCCGGATGTACGCGCCAACGTGACCGTCGCGATCGAGCCGGCGTAGCGGCTAGGCGCCTTCGCGCGTCTCCCCGAGATCGCGGAACCGCGTGAGCTCGGACTGGAAATGAAGATCGAAGTCGCCGGTTGGGCCGTTGCGGTGTTTCGCGAGCTTGAGCCGCACCACGCCCTCTTCGCGGTCCTTGCGGTCCTTCTGCCAGAGGAACATCACGAGATCTGCGTCGGCTTCGAGAGCGCCACTTTCGCGAAGATCTGAGAGCATCGGCTCGGTCCCGCGCTGCTCGATCTGCCGCGAGAGCTGCGAGAGCGCGACCACCGGCACCTCGAGCTCGCGGGCGATCGCCTTGAGCGCCCGGCTGATCCGGGCGACCTCGAGGACGCGGCTCTCGTCCTGCTCGACGCCTTCGATGAGCTGCAGATAGTCGATGACGACCAAGTCGAGCCCACGCTCGGCCTGAAGGCGCCGCGACTTCGCGAGGATGTCCGTGACCGTGAGCCGGTTGGACTCCTCGACGTAGATCGGCGCCTGCTGCAGCTGGCTGGACGCGGCCGAGATCGCGACGAACTCCTGCGTCGAAAGGCGCCCGCGCCGCATGCGGTTCCCATCGATCTCGGCGAGCATCGACACAAGACGCTGCACGACCTGCATCTCGCTCATCTCCATCGAGAAGAAGGCGCATGTCTTCCGCTCGACGATCGCGGCATGCTCGACGATGTTGAGCGCGAAGCTCGTCTTGCCCAGGCCGGGACGACCGGCGATGAGGATGAGGTCGGAGGGCTGCAGCCCGCCGGTCCGTTTGTCGACCGAATCGAGCCCGGACTTGATCCCGATGCGCTGATCGCCGCGCTGGTCGATCTGCTCCGCGTAGCGGTGGAGCGCGACCTCGAGCGAGACGATGTCGCGGTGCAGCGTCGTTTCGCTCACGGCGAAGAGCAGCTCCTGCGCGTCGGCGACCGCGGCGCTCGCCTCGTCGCGTGTGAGCGCGAGGCGTGCGATCTCGTTCGCGACGCCGATGAGCCGTCGCAGCAGCGCCGTCCGCTCGACGATCGCCGCGTAGCTGGCGGCGTGCGCGACCGTCGGAACGGACTGCATGAGGCCGACGAGGAACTGCGGACCGCCGACCGCGTCGAGCTCGTCGCGCGCGGCGAGCTCGGCCTGCACGGTCGCGAACCCGACATGCTCGCTGCGATCCGCGACGCGCGCGATCGCCCCGAGGACGATGCGATGCTGCTCGCGGGAGAGATCCGCCGGCGCGAGGCGCCCACGCGCTACCTCGTTGTAGATCGTGCCGTCCATGAGCATCGCGCCCAGGAGCGAAGCCTCCGCCTCGGGTTTTTCCGGCGGTGGCTTGACGCCGCGATCGACGGCGATCGTCATACCGGCGCTCCGCTGTCTTCGGGTGCCTTCGAGAAGAACTTGGCTTGCTCACTCTCGAACAGGAGCTGGAAGATCCCGGTCGGTCCGTTCCGGTTCTTCGCGACGCTGCCATTGATGAGCCGCGGCGCGCCGGGAGGGGTCTCGTCCTTTTCGCGCCAGAGCATCATCACGATGTCCGCATCTTGCTCGAGGGCGCCAGAGTTGTGACTCACGATCCCGTCCGCAAGCCAGCACTCGGTCTCAGGAACGGTCAAGTCATAGACGAGCTCCTCGCCGTCGGGCGCAACCTCGATGACCTCGTCCCAGAACAGATCATTGGTCGCATGGGCCATGAGCTCGTCGTCCTCGAGAAGCTCCGCGTAGCTGGCGAGATGCGGTCGTGACGGCGAGAAGCTGAAGTGTCCTGATCCGCCGTACGAGGTGCCACGAAGGCGCGCCATTTCTCGCGTCGTGATCAGTCGTTGCTTCATGCGGGCGCGCACCACATCGAATACCTCGCGCGGAACCGTGTCGACGTTCGTGTTGGGAATGGTGTTCGCCGTGACGGCCATGAATGCGGTGGCAGGTTCAGTCCGCGGCCCAAACGCACCCACCGACTCGACGAAACGTCTCTGGGCCTCGGTGCCCGAAATGTGGACTTGATAGCCCGGGAGGTACGGCGTTTCAACAGTGCGTATCGTTCGGGTCACGATCTCCAATCGCAGAAGGAGGGCGGCGACATCAGCCGCCAACCCCGGGCTGTTGGTCGCGTAGTACATGCCATGTCCACCAAGACCGGTGCGAATGCTGATCGACCCGTCCGTTGCCCAGAGATGTCGCAGAAGCGTCTTCAACTGCTCGTTTGACAAGGCGAATGCATCGCGAGGAACCCGCTTCTGATGCGAACGCTGTCCGAAAATCCCCAGCTGTCGGAACCATTGGTTGACACCGGCGGGATGCCAGCGATTGCCGTTTCCACTGATTAGGAGCTGATGCCAGTTGCCCACATCCGGATATCGCTTCACTCGGGCTCCAATCTCGTCGATCGCGGTTTCGGCCACAAAGCGACTGTTTGCTTCAGAGCTCGTCGTGTAGCGCATCGGAGCGCTCTTCAGGTAGCTACCGTCGCCGATCATCTGACCAAGAAAGCCGATCTTCGGGTCGCGCCATTCGACGGTCGAATTGGGCTCCGGGAGCCTTCTGACGATCGCGAGCCGGTCACCGCTCTTGAGTTCCGCGACGGTTTGCCACCGATCGAATCCGCGAAGGCGATGCTCGGCCGTTGCGCGGATCGACCGTCCGCTCGCCAATCGGACCTTGTAAACGGGCTTGCTCCCGACGACGAAGACAGCCTCCGCCTCCGCCGTGACGAGGCGGTCATTCCGGAGCGACCACACCACTGGCCTTGTTCCCACAAGTTCAGAGACGGGAATTCGCCTTCCGTCTGCGAGGCACACGATCGTTTCCGCCGTTACGCATTCGCGGAGTGTCGAGAGCTTCGGTTCGCCTCCAGAATCGCCCGCGGCCCGCGAGAGCTGCGACAGACCGATGATGACCACGTTCAACTCGCGCGCGAGTGATTTGAGATTGCGAGTGATCGCCGCGATCTCCTGAACGCGGTTCTCTTCCTCACCGCCGGTTCGCACGAGCTGGAGGTAATCGACGACGATGACCTCGATCTTCTCGTGCGTGCTCGCGCGGCGCGCCTTCGTGCGCAGCTCCATGATCGAGATGCCGGGCGTGTCGTCGATGAGGATCGGCAGGCCGTGCAGTGCCGCCGCGGCGTCGGTGTCGATGATGTTCCCGGTCCGCATCGCGAGCAGATCCATTCGCGAGTTGAGCGCGAGGAAGCGCGCGACGATCTGCTTGGTGTCCATCTCAAGCGAAAAAAGCAGGACCGGGTGTCCGCGCCGCGCGATGTTGTAGGTCATACCCAGCGCGAGGCTCGTCTTTCCGACCGACGGGCGCGCCGCGATGACGATCAGGTCCCCCGTCGTGAAGCCCTCCGTGTAGTAGTCGACCTCCTTGAAGCCGGAGGGGATCCCCGAGAGCTCGAAGGGACGCTCCATACGCTCGGTGAGGTGCTCGTAGTTCGTCTGGAGCGACGCCGTGATATGCCGGAGCTGCGTTTTGGCGGATTCATCACGGAGCGCGAACAGGCGCTGCTCGGCCCGGTCGAGGGCGAGCGGGATGTCAGTCGGCTCGTCGTAGGCGTCGGCGGCGATCGCGGTCGCCGCGCCGAGCAGCCTGCGAAGGATCGCGCGGTCGCGGACGACGTGGGCGTGCCGCTCGATCTCGACCGCGGTCGGGACGGCATCGGTGAGCGCGCGCAGGAATGCCGCGCCGCCGACGCGATCGAGTTCCTCGCGGCGAGCCAGCTCGACCTGGATGGTGAGCGGATCGATCCGCTCGCGCCGCTCGAGGAGCGCCTGCACCGCTGCGTACACGCGCTGATGTCGCGGGACGTAGAAGTCCTGGACCCCGAGGAGATCCGCCACTTTGAAGATCGCATCGCGATCCGACAGCAGGCTTCCCAGCACCTGCTGCTCGGCGCCCTCGTCGAACGGGACCTGACGGTTGGTCCGGGTCTCGAGCGTCATCTACACAGAGTATCGAACATACGTTCGATGCGGACAAGCAGGCGCAACCAAAACCTCCGGCAAACACACCTGGGAAGCGGAGCGAGCGGAACGTCGGCGGTAGCAAAGGGTCCTCCGTCGCCGCACCGAGGTCCACAGGCTTCTCCACCAAATTCGTCCACCATGTATCCACCGGCGGCCCAAACGGTGGACAACCGCGCGCATGAGTAGAGTCGGTCGCGGCTTGCGTGTCCTCGTTACCGGCGGTGCCGGATTTCTCGGAAGTCACATCGTCGATGCACTGGTCGCGCGCGGCGATCGCGTGCTCGTCGTCGACGATCTCTCGACGGGCGACCGCGCGAACCTGAACGAGGCCGCGGACCTGCGCGTCGCCGACATCTCGGACATGAGCGGGCTCGGGCGCGTGCTCGCCGGAGACCACGTCCACGCGGTCGTGCACTGCGCCGCGAAGACGAAGGTCGTCGAGTCGATGGAAAGGGAAGATCTCTATCGGCGTGTGATCGTCGAGGGTACCGACAACGTGGTCGAGCTCGCGAGACAGATGGGCGCGACCGACTTCATCAACATCTCGACCGGTGGCTCGATCTACGGCGAAACGCCGGTCTGCGCCGACGAGACCGTGCCCGTCGATCCGCAATCGAACTACGGCAGATTCAAGGCGCAGGCCGAGCGCGTCGTCGCCCGCTCGACGCTCCGCTCCATCACGATGCGTCTCGCGAACATCTATGGACCGCGGCAGCGGCGGGATCTCGAGGGAGGCGTCATCGCGATCTTCATCGGGTGCTGGAAGCGCCGTGAGCCCATAACGATCTTTGGCGATGGCGGGTACCAGCGTGATTACGTCTACGTCGGCGATGTGGCCGAGGCGGTGATGACCGCGCTGCGCAGCGACCACGAGGGCACGTACAACATCGGCACCGGAGTCGCGACGAGCGTCAACGATCTCGTGAGCGCCCTCACCGCCGTGCTCGGCCCGCCGCCCGGCGTCCGGCGCGCGCCGCCACGGTCCGCCGAGCTTCGGCGCGGGTGCGTCGACCCGTCGAAGGCCGCCCGGGACAGGCTCTGGTCGCCACGAACGGATCTGGCTGAGGGTCTGCGGATGACCGCCCGCGCTGAGGGAGCGCTCGGCCCGGCCTAGAGGCCGGCGAGGACGTCGCGGCCCGCGGGACCGCGCACGAAGTCCAGGAACTCCTTCATGGCGGGCTTCACCTTGCTCGGATCCGGGTTGTAGACGAGATACAGCGGACGCAGGACCCTGTACGTCCCGTTCGCGACGTTCGCTCGGGTCGCCGAGATCCCGTCGATGGCGAGGAGGCGGATGCCTTGCGCGCCGTAGACCTGCGCGGTCATGCTCAACATCCCGACCGCGCCGTTGAACGACGAGATCGCCTTGAGCGTCTCGTTCGCGTCGTTCACGTCGGCCACGATCTTGCCGTAGACCGGCTTCGTCCCGCCAAAGAAGTAGGCCTCGAAGGTGGACCGCACCGCGGAGCCCGACTCGCGCAGGAACGGACGGATCCGCCCGGCATTGCCGCCCACGTCGTTCCAATCGGTGATCGCACCGGTGTAGATCTGGGCGACCTGGTCTTTCGTGAGGCCCTGCAGAAGGTTGCTCGCGTTCACGGCGAGCGCGGTGCCCGACCGGCCGATCGACACTGTCAACACTTGAGATACCTCTCCCGGGCGTAGCTCGCGGCTGATGAACCCGAGGTCCGCCTCGCCGGACGCGGTGAGCTTCACGGCCGCGTCTGACCCGACGTCCTCGAATCCTTGAAACTGGACGCTGGGATGGATCGTCGAGAAGGCCGAGGCGAGCGCCGTGACCGCGTCGAGCGCGCCACCGCCACCGCGGAGAACGTATGTCCCCGCGAGTGGATCGGGAGTGCGCGGAGCAGGTGCCGTCGGGCCGCAGCTGCTACCGAGAAGCAGCGCGCCGATCGCGATGGCGGCAATCCGGATAGCCACCCTGTTTCCTTCGCGGGACGCTAGACGCATCAGTTGACTGAGCGCATCCGCAGCGAGGACTAGATCAAATTGCTGAGCCTGTACCGATCGGCTTCTTTCCTGCACGCTTGACGGGGATGAGGCGGTTTCTTTTCGGTTTCGTCCTCGGGGCGGCAAGCGTGATCGTCGCGCTGGCCGGCGTCGGCCACTATCTGGCGGTCGCGGATCCGATCGCCCACGTCGACGCGATCATCGCGATCTCGGGCGACACCGGCGCGCGCACCGACAGCGCGGTCGCGCTCTGGAAGCAGGGCTACGCACCCGTCCTCATCTTCTCGGGCGCGTCGCAGGACCCGCAGTCGGTCGCGTCGGCCGAGCTCATGAAGCGCGCCGCGGTCGCGGCGGGCGTCCCCGCGGACGCGATCCTTACCGAGCCGGAGTCGGCGACCACTGAGGAGAACGCGGCGAACGTCGCCGAGCTTATGCACGCGCGCAATCTGCGGACGGCGATCCTCGTCACGAGCCCGTATCACCAGCGCCGCGCGTCGATCCTGTTCGAGCGCGAGTTCGATCGGCGAGGCGGGATCACGTTCCGCAATCATCCGGCGGACGATCCGGACTGGGATGCCAACGTGTGGTGGACGCGCGATCCGTCACGCGCCCGCACGCTGGTCGAGCTCGCGAAGCTCGGAGCGCTGGTCGCGGGGCAGCGCGCGGGCTAGCATTCATACACGTGCCCGTGACCGCCATCGTCGGCGCGCAGTGGGGCGACGAAGGCAAAGGAAAGATCACCGACCTCCTGGCGCAGGAGGCGGACGTGGTCATCCGGTTCCAGGGCGGCAACAACGCCGGGCACACCGTCGTCAACGATCACGGCACCTTCAAGCTCCATCTCGTCCCGAGCGGCATCTTCAATCCGAACGCGGTGTGCGTCCTCGGTCCGGGCACCGTCGTCGATCTTCCCTTCCTGTGTCGCGAGCTCGCCGAGCTCGAGAAGGCCGGCATCGCGACGACGAACCTGCGCGTCTCCGACCGCGCCCACCTGCTCATGCCGTATCACATCGCGCTCGATCGTCTTGACGAGCGCGAGCGCGGACGGCGGAGGCTCGGGACGACCGGAATGGGTGTCGGGCCGGCTTACTCGGACAAGGTCGGTCGTCATGGGATCCAGGTCTACGAGGTCCGTGACCCCGAGCGCTTCCGCGAACGCGTCGCCCGCGAGCTCGACACGAAGAACGCGATCCTCGAGCGCTTCGGCGACGCGCCGCTCGATCCGCGTGAGGTCGCGGACGTGGTGCTGGCCGCCGCGTCGACGCTGGGCGACCGAATCGTGGACACGTTGCCGCTGGTCGAGCGTGCGATAGCGACCGATGCGCGCGTCCTCCTGGAGGGCCAGCTGGGCGCGATGCGGGACCTCGACTGGGGCATCTATCCGTACGTCACGAGCTCGAACCCGCTCGCGGGGGGCGGCTCGGTCGGTGCGGGGATCCCACCCCGCAAGATCACGCGGGTCATCGGCGTCGTGAAGGCCTACTCGACCGCGGTCGGCGAGGGCCCCTTCCCGACCGAGCTCCACGGTCAAGAGGCGCACGACCTTCGCGAGCGCGCGCATGAATACGGCGCCACGACCGGCCGGCCGCGCCGCGTGGGCTGGTTCGACGCGATCGCTGCCCGGCACGCGCACCGGCTCAACGCGTTCACCGAGATCGCGGTGACGAAGCTGGACGTCCTCGATGTCTACGAGCGCATCCCGTTCTGCACCCGGTACGAACTCGATGGCGCGTCGACGTGCGACATGCCCACGACGCACGCGCTCGAGCGCGTCAAGCCCTGCTACGAGACGCTCGCCGGGTGGAATACCTCGATCGCGCATGCGGCCGAGCGTCGCGCGCTTCCCGCGAACGCCCGTGCCTACCTCACCCGTATCGAGGAGACGGTGGGGGCGCCGATCGGGATGGTGGGCGTCGGACCCGAACGCGAGGCCACCATCCTCTAATCTAAGGAAGAAACCTGTACCTTCCGCCGAGGAGAGTGAGGGGCGTGGGGCCAGCCCCACGAAGGAGTCAGATTGAACCGGGGAGAGAAGTTCGCCAAAGAAGGTCTCACCTTCGACGACGTCCTCCTCATCCCGGCCCGCAGCGACATCCTCCCGACCCAGGTCTCGACCGAGACCCGACTCACGAACGAGATCCGCCTCGACATCCCGCTCCTCGCCGCGGCGATGGACACGGTCTGCGACGCGACGATGACCATCGCGCTCGGTCGTCTCGGCGGCCTCGGCGTGATCCACCGCAACTTTTCCATCGCCGATCAGGTCGCCGAGGTCCGGCGCGCCAAGGACGCGGACGTGCTCGTCGGCGCCGCGGTGGGCGTCGCCGCCGACGCGGACGAGCGAGCAGCCGCGCTCGTCGCGGCCGGTGTCGATGTGATCGTGGTGGACACGGCGCACGGTCACTCCGCCGCGGTCATCCGCATGGTCGAGAAGGTGAAGGCCCGGCACCGCGTGCAGGTCATCGCGGGCAACGTCGCGACCGCCGAGGGCACCGAGGAGCTGATCGCCGCGGGCGCCGATTGCGTGAAGGTAGGCATGGGTCCGGGCGCCATCTGCACCACGCGGATCGTCGCGGGGGCGGGGATGCCGCAGATCACCGCGGTGTTCGACTGCGCCGAGGCCGCGGATCGGCACGGCATACCGGTCTGCGCGGACGGCGGGATCCAGCACTCAGGCGACATCACCAAGGCGATCGGCGCCGGCGCGTCGACGGTGATGCTCGGCGGCCTCCTCGCCGGCGTCGATGAGGCGCCTGGCGACGTCGTCGAAACGGGTGAGGGACGCTTCAAGTCGTTCCGCGGGATGGGCTCTCTCGGGGCGATGCAGGCTCGCGGCTCGGGCAGCGGTGTCTCGCGCGACCGCTACGGGCAGCAGGACGTCGGCGAGTTCTCGAAGCTGGTGCCGGAAGGCATCGAGGGACGCGTGCGCGTGCAGGGTCCGCTCGCGCCGCTCGTGCACCAGCTGGTGGGCGGTCTTCGCGCGGGCATGGGCTACGCTGGCGCGGCGAACATCGACGACCTGCGCGCGAACGCGCGGTTCGTACGCATCTCGGGCGCGGGCCTGCGCGAGTCGCATCCGCACGACGTGCGGATCACGACCGAAGCGCCGAACTACCGGGTCCGGGCCTAATCTCATGACCCGCTCGCAAGCCGTCCGCCCCGAGACCGGGGCGGGAACCGGCCCGTCCCGGCGCGCGACGATCGCGATCCTGGACTTCGGCTCGCAGTACACCCAGCTCATCGCGCGCCGGGTGCGCGAGTCTCGCGTGTACTGCGAGATCTTCGCGCACGATGTCACGCTCGAGGGGCTGCGGGCGAAGGGCGTTATCGGCGTCATCCTTTCCGGCGGACCGGCGAGCGTCTATGAGCCCGGCGCGCCGGGCGTCGATCCGTCCATCCTCGGCGGCACCATGCCGGTGCTCGGGATCTGTTACGGCATGCAGCTCATGGCGCGGGACCTGGGCGGCGACGTCGTCGCCGAAGGAAAGCGCGAGTACGGGCCCGCCACCGTCGAGATCGCGGATCGCACCGGCATCTTCGAGGGGCTCGCACGCACCGAGCGGGCGTGGGTGAGTCACGGCGACACCGTTCGCCGCCCGCCGACGGGATTCACGACGATCGCCAGCACGCCCACCGTGCCGATCGCGGCGATGACCGACGGCTCCAATCGCTGGGCGGTGCAGTTCCATCCTGAGGTCGCGCACACACCGCATGGCGCGGAGGTCCTGCGGAACTTCCTGTACCGCGTGTGCGGCGCGACCGGCGACTGGACCCCGGCCGCGTTCATCGATGAAGCGGTCGCCGACCTGCGGCGCCGCATCGGCGACCGCAGCGCCATCTGCGCGCTGTCGGGTGGCGTGGACTCGGCGGTCGCCGCGACGCTCGTCGCGCGCGCGATCGGCGACCGACTCACCTGCGTCTTCGTCGACACGGGGCTGCTGCGCGAGAACGAGGCCGAGGAGGTGATCGCCGCGTTCGGTCCACGCATCCGCCTTCACACGGTGCGCGCCGCCGACGTGTTCCTCGCGAAGCTCGCCGGCGTCGATGACCCCGAGCGGAAGCGCGCGATCATCGGCGAGGAGTTCATCCGAACGTTCGAGCGCGCGGCGCGGCAGGAGGGCTTCATCGCCGAAGGCGGCGATCGCAAGGGGCTTCTTGTGCAGGGGACGATCTATCCCGACGTGATCGAGTCGCGGTCGCGCGAATCGAAGACGAGCGCCCGCATCAAGACCCACCACAACGTGGGCGGTCTGCCCGAGGTGATGGCGCTCGAGGTCGTCGAGCCGCTGCAGCGGCTCTTCAAGGACGAGGTCCGCCTCGTCGGCGCTGAGCTCGGATTGCCCGAGGACATCCTGTGGCGTCATCCGTTCCCCGGTCCCGGGCTCGCGGTGCGGGTGGTCGGACCGATCGATACGGAGCGTCTGGACACGCTGCGCCGCGCCGACGCGATCTTCCTCGAGGAGCTGCGCGCCGCGGACCTCTACCGGCAGGTCGCGCAGGCATTCGCGGTGCTCACGCCGGTGCGCAGCGTCGGGGTGCAGGGCGACTATCGCACCTACGGTTCACTCGTCGCGCTGCGAGCGGTCGCGACACAGGACTTCATGACCGCCGACTGGGCGCGCCTGCCCTACGACCTGCTCGAGCGCGTGTCGGCGCGGATCGTGAACGAGGTCCCCGGCGTGAACCGCGTCGTCTACGACATCTCATCGAAGCCTCCGGCGACGATCGAGTGGGAATGAGCGAGCGGGCCCGGTGAGGGACATGCTGCGCGGCGAGCGCGTGCACCAGAAGATCTGGGAGCACCGTCGGCAACGCAGCCCGGGACGGTCGCCGGGCGCGCCCGGGCTGAACTGTCTCGTGCTGGGCGGCGGTGGCCGCGAGTACGCGATCGCCTGGCGGCTCGCGAACTGCGCGAGCGTCACCACGATCGACATCACGCCGGGCAACGCGGGTATGTCGTTGTTCACTCGCCTTGTCGATTTCAGGCCGGACGATGTCGGCCGTCTCGAGGAGCACATCGTCGCGTCGCACATCGACCTCGCCGTGGTGGGTACGGACGAGCTCATCGCGGCGGGGATCGGGGACGTCCTGAGGCGTTCGGGCATCGCGGTCGTCGGCGCGTCCCGCGAGGCGTCGAGGGTCGAGTGGTCGAAGCGCTACGCGAAAGAGCTCATGGACGAGGCCGGCGTGCCGACCGCGCGCTGGGAGGCGTTCGCGGACGCGGCCGCGGCCCGGGAGGCCCTGGATCGCTGGGGCGGGCCTGTCGTGGTGAAGGCGGATGGCCTAGCGCTCGGGAAGGGCGTGGTCGTCGCGCGGTCTGCCGACGACGCGCGCGAGGCGCTCGGCTCGCCGCCGATCTCGGGCGGGCCCGTGCTGCTCGAGGAGCTGCTCGAGGGTGATGAGGCCTCCCTACAAGCGCTCGTCGACGGCGAAACGGTCGTCGCGCTGCCTCCGGCTCGCGATCACAAGCGTGTTGGCGACGGCGACACCGGCCCGAACACCGGCGGGATGGGCGCGTTCTCCCCGACGGCGGTCCTTCCCGATCACGAGGCGCAGCCCGTCGCGGACGCGCTCATCGCGCCGATCGCCAGGACGCTGAGGAAGCGCGGCGTCGACTATCGCGGGGTGCTCTACGCGGGACTCATCAGGACCGATCGCGGATGGCGCGTCCTCGAGTACAACGCGCGTTTCGGAGATCCCGAGGCCGAGGTCACGCTGCCGCGGATCGAGGGCGACTTCGCCCGGTTGCTCGTCGCGCTCGGCGAGGGAAAGCTCGCCGCGTACGTCGCCGAGAACCCGGTCCGCTTCTCGGACCGCGCGTTCGTCGACGTCGTGCTCTGCGCGGAGAACTATCCGGGCACGCCGAAGACAGGCATGCGCATCGACGGGCTCGATCGACTGCCCGAAGGCGTGTTCAGCTTTCACGGAGCCACGCGTCGCGATCCGACCGGAGGCACGGTCGTGAGCGGCGGTCGTGCGATCCACATCGTCGGGACCGGCGCGAATCTCAGCGAGGCGCGTGACCGCGCGTATCTGGGCGCGGAGCGCGTCAGCTTCGAAGGCAAGTTCTATCGTTCGGATATCGCGCGGCAGGAGGTTGCGGTCGCATGAGCTCACGCGTCGCGATCGTCATGGGCTCCGCGTCGGATCAGGCCACGATGCATTTCGCCGCCGAGACGCTCGAGGCGCTCGGCATCGAGGCCGAGACGCGCGTCCTCTCGGCGCACCGCACGCCCGACGCGCTCCGCGAGTGGGTCGCCTCGCTCCAGCCCCGCGGTATCCGGGTCGTCATCTGCGGCGCCGGTGGCGCCGCGCATCTGGCTGGAGCGGTCGCGGCGCTGACGACGCTGCCGGTGATCGGGGTGCCGCTCGCCGCGCCGAACGCGATCGCCGGCGGGCTCGACGCGCTCCTTTCGACGGTGCAGATGCCACGCGGCGTTCCGGTCGCCACCGTCGCGGTCGGCGACGCCGGAGCCGCGAACGCCGGGATCCTCGCGGCCGAGATCCTCGCCGTGTCCGACGACGCGCTCGCCGCGCGCCTTCGGGCGATGCGCGACGACATGGCCGCAAAAGTCCTGGCGCGATGACCATCACCAACCGCTTCGACACGGTCTCGCCGCTGGATTCGCGCTTCTACGGCGGCGACCCGGTCCTCTACAAGGCCCTTCATCCCTATCTGTCCGCCGCGGCCGGGATCAAGTACCAGGCGCGCGTCGAGGGCGCGCTCGCGCTGGCCCTCGCGGACCTGGGCATCGCGGACAAGCAGGTCGCGAACGCGATCGCGAGCGCGGCCGATCGCATCACCGCGCAGGAGGTCGCCGAGGAGGAGACGCGCACGCGACACGATGTGCGCGCCCTCGTGAACGTGATCCGCGCGCAGGTCCCCGACGACGCCAAGCGGTTCGTCCATCTCGGCGCGACGAGCTACGACATCGTCGACACCGCGAACGCGCTCCGCTACCGCGAGTGCGTCGAGCGGGTATTGGTGCCGACCATCGCCGTGCTCATCGCGAAGTGCATCTCGATCGCGGAGGCCGAGGCCGAGACCGCCCAGATCGGCCGCACCCACGGTCGGCATGCCGAGCCGGTGACGTTCGGATTCGCGATGGCCGAGTACGTCGCGCGTCTTGGCGACCGCCTCGAGCAGCTGCGCCTGGCGGCCCGGCGCCTGCCCGGCAAGCTCTCGGGCGCGGTCGGCGCCTTCAACGCGCTGGCCCTGCTCGCCGATGATCCGCGCGCGCTCGAGCGCCGCTTCCTCGCGAGCCTCGGCCTTCACGCGGCGCCGGTCTCGACGCAGATCGTCCCGCCCGAAGGGTGGACCGACCTCGCGCACGCCTGCATCAGCGCGCTCGGCGTGATGGCCAACCTCGCCGACGACATGCGTCAGCTGCAGCGCAGCGAGATCGGCGAGGTCGCCGAGTCGTTCGCCGCGGAGCAAGTCGGCTCGTCGACCATGCCGCACAAGCGCAACCCGGTCTCGTTCGAGAACGTGAAGTCGATATGGAAGGCGATGGCGCCGCGGATGATCACCACCTACATGGACCAGATCAGCGAGCACCAGCGCGACCTCACCAACTCGGCCTCGCAGCGCTTCCTGGGCGAGATCCTCGCCGCGACGACCTATGCGGCGGGCCGGCTCGCGAGCTCGCTCGACGGCATGCGCGTCGACCGCGATCGCCTGAAGGCGAATCTCGCGATGTCGCGTTGCGCGATCGCCGCCGAGCCGCTCTACGTTCTTCTCGCGAAGTACGGCCATCCCGACTCGCACGAGGCGGTGCGCCGGCTCACCATCGAGGCCGACCGCGGCGGCCGGACGCTCCTTGAGGTGGCGACGCTCGACAACGACCTGCGCGAGTACCTGAGGAAGTTCAGCCCGGACGAGCGGCGCATCCTCGAGCGGCCCGAGGAATACCGCGGCCTCGCGACGCAGGTCGCTAAAGACGTCGCGTCTTCGTGGCGCGAGCGGCTCAAGGGCGTGCTCCCCGAATGAGCGTGCTCCTCGAGTCGCGCGTGCAGGGCGCGCCGCTCTTCCGTCGCGGCAAGGTCCGGGACGTATACGAGGCCGGCGCGGACAAGCTCGTGATCGTGGCGAGCGACCGGCTCTCCGCGTTCGACGTCGTGCTTCCGACGCCGATACCGGACAAGGGTCGCGTGCTGACCCAGATCTCGAATTTCTGGTTCCGCAAGACCGAGAAGATCGTCCCCAACCACCTGATCAGCACCGACGTGCGGCGCTTCCCGCGGGCATTCCGCGAGAACAAGACGCTCGTCGGCCGTGCGGTGCTCGTCGAGCACTGCGAGCGGATCGACATCGAGTGCGTCGCGCGCGGCTACATCTCGGGCTCCGCCTGGACCGAGTACAAGGCGCTCGGCACCGTCGCCGGCGAGAAGCTGCCGCGGGCGCTCCTCGAGTCCGAGCAGCTGCCCGATCCGATCTTCACCCCCGCGACGAAGGCCGAGAGCGGTCACGACCAGAACATCACCCGCGCTCAGCTCGCGAACGTCGTGGGCACCGAGCTCGCCCGCGACCTCGAGCGCCTGACGCTCGAGCTCTATCGCTTCGCGCACGACTATGCCGCGACGCAGGGGCTCATCCTCGCGGACACGAAGTTCGAGTTCGGGTTTCACGATGGCAGGATCGTCCTCATCGATGAGATGCTCACGCCGGACTCATCGCGGTACTGGGATGCCGCCACATACAAGCCGGGCAGCTCGCCCGCGTCCTACGACAAGCAGTACGTTCGCGATTTCGTCGTCGAGACCGGCTGGAACAAGGAGCCGCCGGCGCCGGCGCTGCCCGAGGAGGTCGTCCGCGGCACGAGTGAGCGTTATCGCGAGTGCTATCGCCGCATCGTGGGGAAGGAGCTCGCATGAGGTTCATCGCGCGCGTGGTCGTTCGGCCGAAGGCGGAGGTGCGCGATCCGCAGGGGGAGGCCGTCTTCGCGGCGCTCCGCTCGCTCGGTCACGACGTCGCCGAGGTCCGCACCGGCAAGGAGATCGACGTCACCTTCGAGGCGCCGGACGAGCGCGCCGCGCGGGAAGCGGCGGCGCGCATGGGGGACCAGCTGCTCGCGAACCCGGTCATCGAGTCGTATGAAGTGGACGTCGAGCTCGCACGCGACGGCGCCGCTGTCGGATGACGCGCGTCGCCGTACTGCGGTACCCCGGCACCTGGAGCGAGCGTGATTTCGCGCACGCGCTGTCGCTCGTCGACGGCATCGAGAGCGAGATCCTCTGGCATGAGGACGCCGACCTTCGGGGCTTCGACGCCGCGATCGTCCCCGGCGGATTCAGCTATGGCGACTACCTGCGCGCTGGCGCGATCGCGAAGCTCTCGCCCGCGACGAGGGAGCTGCGCCGCTTCGCCGAGGACGGCGGCGCGGTGCTGGGCAGCTGCAACGGGTTCCAGATCCTCTGCGAGGCGGGCCTCCTGCCCGGCGCGCTCATCCGCAATCGCGATCTGCGCTACCGGTGCGATTGGGTTCACGTGCGCGTCGAGAACGACCGCACGCCGTTCACCACCGCCCTCGCGGGCGCGGTCCTGAAGCTGCCGATCGGCAACGGGGAAGGCTGCTGGGTCGCGGATCCCGACACCTTCGCGCGCGTCGAGGCGAGTGGACAGGTCGTCTTCCGGTACGCGGACGCGCGCGGCGCGGCGACCGAGGACGCCAATCCGAACGGCTCGCTCGGCAATGTCGCCGGGGTCGCGAACGAGGCTGGGAACGTCGTCGGCCTCATGCCGCACCCCGAACGGTGTGCGGAAGGTCTCCTCGGGGGTACGGATGGGTATCGGATGCTCGCTAACCTGACAAGCGTGCGGCACGGCACGGCGCCTGCTTTATATAGATAGGTATGGACCTCTTCGAGAGACAGGCCCAGATACAGAGCCTCTTCCAGACCTCGCCGGTCGACGCGGCCTACGCCCAGGGGACCACGAGCGGTCGCCGCATCGCCGGGTCGTACCAGGATCTGGACATCGCGCTCCTCCTGCTGGGCGGGGTGAAGGCGAGCGAGTTCTTCGAGTACCAGGTCTATTTCGTCTCCGAGCTCAGCAAGACGCTCGAGACCGAGGGTCTCGACGTGGTGATCCTCAACCAGGCGTCGCTGCTGCAGCGGGCGCAGGTCATCCGCAGCTGGAACCTCCTCTACCAACGCGATGAGAAGCGGCGCGTCCAATTCGAGACGCGTTCCGTCATGGAGTACCTCGAGTTCAAGAAGTACGACGAGGTCCAGTCGAAAGCGCTCGCCGAGCGCACCCGCGGCGACCGCTTCGCGATCGACGTCGAGTACGTTCGCGCGCGGCTCGCGCGGCTGCGCGAGTACGCGATGCTGCTGAACGACCTGCGGCCGATCGAGCACGCCAAGTTCAAGGCCGACCCGAAGCTTTACGGGCTCGCCCAGTGGTATCTCCAGCAGGCCGTCGAGCTCCTCTTCGGCACCGGCGCCTACCTGGTCGCGGCGCTCGCGCTGGCGAAGCCCGAGGCGTATCACGACATCCTCGATGCGATCGCCAAGCAGGGCGTGATCGAGCGGGCGCTCGCATACCGACTCGAGCACCTCGCCAACCTGCGCAACCTGCTCGCCTACGATCGCGAACAGACCGACATCGACGACGTGTACAGCCAGCTCCAGACGCGCGTCACCGATCTCGCGGCGTTTGCCGATCAGGTCGATCGGTTCGTCGGCTCCCCAGAACCAAGCTAGGAGAGCAGCGCGCCGCTGGCGGAGCGGCACCCGATCGCGCCGCCCCGCCCTCAGGCTCTCGACACTCTGTATCGGACCTAGCTGGCCGCTCCGACTGGCGTGAGGATCTCGGTGAAATACACCTCGAACTTCTCTACCTTGCCGCTCTTGCCGCCGATCTTCTTGATCGCCTCGTCGCGAAGGCCCGCGATTGCGGGTTCGCTCTGCTCCAGAGCCTGCTGCGTGTCCCAGCCGGTCGCCGAGAAGGTCCGCCCGGTCTTGCGATTCACCAGCAGCAGCGCCGTACGCGCGCCGGCCTGCTTGCGGACTACCGGAAGGATCTTGTCTTTGAAGTTCGCGATACCTTCGGCATGCTTTGCCGGATCGCCCTCGACGGTGGTCACCCGGACGGACACGCCTGCCTTTGCCGGCTGGATCCGCTCAAGCACGGCGACCTCGTACTCGTCGTCGTCCACGATCTTCCCGCCCGTCTGAGCCCAGATCGTTTCCGCCTGGGGGCGGACCTTCGGACGTGCGTTCTTCATCGCCTGTTCGCTTTCCCAGTAGGTCACGGACAAGCCGTCGCCGGTTTTGCGATTTCCGACGAGGGTCGCGCCGCGGAAACCATCTTGCTTCTTGAGCAAGGGGAAGATCTCGCTGGTCCATTTCCTGATCGCTGTGTCGGTGCTGGCGGGCTCACCCTTGAGCCGTACAACGCGCGCGTGAGTCGTTCTCTCCTGGCTTGACATCGATGTGGCCCTCCTTGGGCGAGGTTTCGCGACGTGGGTCTACGTTTGGGCGCGCGGCGAAGCCGATTGGAGCCTCGATGTGAGATAGGTCCCCTCCCGTGACGCCCGACGTAGCCCAGGGCCACGATACTCAGGTGGCCAAAGCAAAAATGCACTCGGAAGTAACGAAGGCACAACCGCTGGTCAACAGCACGCTAGTCTTTACGTGATGGTGCAGCGCGGAGCGATCACCCGATCGTGAGCGCGTCCCCGACGATGACGGGGACGACGACGGCGCAGCCTAACCAGATCCCCCACGAAGTCGGCCTGACCGACGACGAGGCCGCCCGCGTGCGCGAGCTCATCGCTCGCGAGCCGAACGCGCTTGAGTGGGCGATGTTCGGCGCGATGTGGAGCGAACACTGCGCGTACAAGCACTCGAAGCAGCTCCTGCGCACGTTGCCGACGAACGGGCCCGCGGTCGTGGTCGGGCCCGGCGAGAACGCGGGCGCGGTCGACCTCGGCGGCGGCCTGCTGTGCGTCTTCAAGGTCGAGAGCCACAACCATCCATCCGCGATCGAGCCGTACCAGGGGGCCGCGACCGGTGTGGGCGGCATCCTGCGGGACGTCTTCGCGATGGGCGCGCGACCGACCGCGGTGCTCAACGCGCTCTTCTTCGGCCCGCCGACCGATCCGGGCGTGCGTCGCACGATCGCGGGCGTCGTCGGCGGGATCTCCTTTTACGGGAACTGCGTCGGCATCCCCGATGTGGGCGGCCACATCTCGTTCGAAGACTCTTACGCCGAGAACCCCCTGGTGAACGCCATGTGCGTCGGGATCGCCCGCGCCGAGGACCTTCGCTTCGCGTCCGGCGCGCGCCCCGGGAGCGCCGTGTACCTCGTCGGGAGCGACACCGGGCGCGATGGGATCGCGGGCGCGTCGCTGCTGGCGTCGTTCGAGCTCGGCGCGGGCTCCGACGAGAAGCGGCCCTCGGTCCAGGTGGGGAACCCATTCCTCGAGAAGCTCCTGCTCGAAGCGACGCTCGAACTCGTCGCCGACGACGCGATCGAAGCGGTCCAGGACCTCGGCGCCGCCGGGCTCACCTGCGCGGCGAGCGAGGTGGCGGCGAAGAGCCGGGTCGGGGTGCGCATCGACGTCAGTGCTGTCCCGCGCCGCGCCCGCGCGATGACGCCCCACGAGGTGATGCTCAGCGAATCGCAGGAGCGAATGCTCGTCGTCGCGCGTCCCGGTCGCGAACGCGAGGTCGAGCGGATCTTTGGCAGGTGGGAACTGCATGGCGCGCGGATCGGCGAGGTAATCGCGGAGCCGGTGCTGCGGATCTTCGACCGCGATGAGCTCGTCGCCGAGCTTCCGCCGCGCGCGCTCGCCGACGATGCGCCCGAATACGACATCTCCGAGCTCGCCTCGTCCTATCGACCGGTCTCCGACGAGCGCCTTTCCGGAGACGCGGAGCGCGATGAGGAGCCGCGACAGACCGGCAAGATCGGGCTCGAGCTGCTCGAGCTCCTCGCGTCGCCCCCGATCGCCTCGCGGCGCGCCGTGTACCGGACCTACGACTCGATGGTCGGCACCGACACGGTGGTCGGACCCGGCGGCGACGCCGCGGTCATGCGCATCAAGGGGCGGGAGGATGGCATCGCGATCGCGATCGACGCGCAGCCGCGGCTCGCGGCACTCGATCCGTTCGCCGGCGCCGCGCTGGCGGTCGCGGAAGCGACGCGCAACCTGGTGTGCATGGGCGCGACGCCGCTCGCGATCACCGACTGCCTCAACGTCGGAAATCCCGAGCGCCCCAAAGGCGCGTGGCAGCTCACGCGGACGGTCGCCGGGATCAAGGCCGCGTGCGAGGCGCTTGGCGTGCCGGTCGTCTCGGGCAACGTGTCGCTGTACAACGCGACCCGCGGACAGGACGTCTGGCCGGCCGCGACGATCGGCGCGGTCGGGCATCTCGCCGAGGTGACCAGGCACATCCCCGTGACCACCGGCCGTGCCGGTGACGTCGTGATCCTCGCCGGAAACGCGCTGGTCTCGCTCGACGCGGCCGTCTACGGCGCGATGCACGGCGTCCATCGCGGGCCCGTCCAGATGGATCTCGCGCTCGAAGCGCGTCTGCAGAAGCTCGTGCTCGCCGCGCACGCGCGCGGCATCATCCGCGCGGCGCACGACCGCGCGGAGGGCGGCCTCGGCGTCGCGCTGGCCGAGCTCGCGATCCGCGACGGCATCGGGATGAAGGTCACGCTGCCGGCGTACCGCGGGATCGACAAGCGCGCCGCGCTGTTCGGCGAGGCGCCGTCGGGCATCGTGCTCGTGCTCGATCCGAGGCACGAGGCGGACCTCCGCGCGCTCGCGGCCGAGCATCAGGTCGCGCTCTGGACGCTCGGCGCGATCGGTGGCGACCTGCTCGAGGTGGTGCCGGTCCTCGGCACGCCGGTCGCGTCGCTCGCACGCGCGCATGCCGAGGGGCTCGCTCGCGCGATGGGGGCCGCGTAGATGTGCGGCATCACCGGCGTCTGGAACCCAACGACCGCCGACCCGACCGAGGCCGCGCGCCTCACGTTCTTCGCGCTCTACGCGCTGCAGCACCGTGGGCAGGAGTCGGCGGGAATCGCCGCAACGGACGGGTCGGACCTGCGCATCGTGCGGCGCATGGGACTCGTCGGTCAGGTCTTCAGCGAGCCCGATCTCGCGGTGCTCGGCGGGCGCGCGGCCATCGGCCATACGCGCTACTCGACGACGGGCAGCTCGCGGATCCAGAACGCGCAGCCGATGGTCGTGAGCGCCGCGGGCCTGGGCGAGCTCGCCATCGGACACAACGGCAACTGCATCAACGCGCGCGATCTGCGCGATGAGCTGGCGCGTGGCGGCGCGCGCTTCGCCACATCGAGCGACACTGAAGTCGTCGCGCAGATGGTCGCGTGCGAGAGCGGTGCGACGTGGGACGAGCGGCTGATCCGCGCGCTCCCGAAGCTGAACGGCGCGTGGTCGCTGGTGATCCTCACACCGTCTGCGCTGTACGCGGTCCGCGATCCGCTCGGTGTCCGTCCGCTGTCGCTCGGCCGCAAGGGGGAGACGTGGATCGTCGCGAGCGAGACCTGCGCCCTCGAGACCGTCGGGGCAGCCTTCGTCCGCGACGTCGCGCCCGGCGAGGTGCTGCGGATCGACGACCGCGGGGCCGTTCCGATCGCCGACTTCGCGGCCGATCGCCGGGGGATGTGCGTGTTCGAGCACGTGTATCTCGCGTCGGTCGCGAGCGATCTCGGCGGCGTCTCGGTCTACGCGGCGCGGGAACGGATGGGGGAGACGCTCGCCGACGAGCACCCCGCGATCGCCGACGTCGTGATCCCGGTGCCCGACAGCGCGATCCCGGCAGCCGTCGGCTACGCCCGCCGCAGCGGGATCCCATTCCGCGAGGGCCTCATCAAGAACCGGTACATCGGTCGGACGTTCATCCAGCCGTCGCCCGAGCTCCGTCGTCAGGGCGTCGCGCTGAAGTACAACGCGCTCGCCGACGTGCTCGACGGCAAGCGCGTCGTGGTCGTCGACGATTCGATCGTGCGCGGGTCGACCAGCGGACCGATCGTGGAGCTGCTCCGCGGTCACGGCGCACGCGAAGTCCACATGCGCATCTGCTCGCCTCCGATCCGGCACCAGTGCTTCTTCGGCGTGGACATGGCGCGCCGTGACGAGCTCATCGCGTCGCGACTCGAGGTCGAGGCCATCCGCCGGCACATCGGCGCCGATACGCTCGGCTATCTCTCGCTGGGGGGCATGGTCGCCGCGACCGGCGGCACCGAGGCCGAGCTCTGCACCGCGTGCTTCACCGGCGATTACCTCGTGCCCGTGCAGCTCGAGCTCGGCAAGGACTCGCTCGAGGCCGAGCAGGTGAACGCGTGAGCCTGACGTACAAGGCCGCTGGCGTCGACATCGGTCGCGCGGACGACGCGCTCGCACGTGTTCGCGAGCGGCTGCGCAAGACGCGGCGGCCCGAGGTCATCGGCGACATCGGGCAGTTCGGCGGGCTGTTCGCGTCACCCGGCGCCGACACCGTGCTCGTCGCGACCACCGACGGAGTCGGCACCAAGCTCGAGGTCGCGCGCCTTCTCGATCGACACGAGGTCGTCGGCACGGACCTGGTGCATCACTGCATCAACGACGCGATGGCGATGGGCGCCGAGCCTCTTTTCTTCCTCGACTACTTCTCGACGTCGCACCTCGAGCCCGCGGTCTTCGCCCGCGTCGTTGGGGCGATGGCCGACGCATGCGCGCGCCATCGAGTGGCGCTGCTCGGCGGGGAGACCGCCGAAATGCCGGGCATGTACGCGCCGGGCACGTACGACCTGGCGGGGTTCCTTGTCGGTGCGGTCGCGCGCGATCGCGTTCTTGGACCGGAGCGCGTCCGCGAGGGCGATGCGCTGATCGGGATCCCGTCGACGGGCCTGCACACCAACGGCTACACGCTCGCGCGGACGATCTTGGCGCGCGCGGCGGCGAGTGAGACGAGATCGTTCGAGGACCTGCTTGGTGAGGCTCGCCGCGACCTCGACGACAGGACCATCGGCGATGCGTTGCTCGCCCCTCATCGCGCATATCTCGACGAGTTCCGCGCCTTGCGCGACCGCGCTCGCGTACACGCGATCGCTCACCTGACCGGCGGAGGCTGGGAGGGGAATCTGCCGCGCGCGCTGCCCGACGGCCTCGGGGCCGAGATCGATCGGGGAGCGTGGGACGTTCCGCGGCTGTTCACTCTCCTCGCGGAGCTGGGTCGCGTGGCGATCGCGGACGCGTTCGACACGTGGAACATGGGCATCGGACTGGTCGTCGCGATAGACGCCGACGACCGCGACAACGCGCTCGCCGCGATCCCCGACGCATACGCGCTCGGACGTGTCGTCACGCACACATTCGGCAGGAGGGTGCGGTTCGTATGAAGCTTCCCGTCGCGGTGCTCGTCTCAGGGCGCGGCTCGAACCTGCAGGCCATCCTCGACGCGTGCGCCTCGGACGCGATCGACGCCCGTGTCGCGATCGTGATCGCGAACCATGCCGGCGTGCCGGCCCTCGAGCGCGCGGCGCTCGCCGGTGTGCCCGCCGCCGTCTTCACGCTGCGGAGCTATCCCGACCGCGAGACGGCGCACGCCGCGATGGCGGAGGCCATCGCCGGGGTCGGGGCGAAGCTCGTCGTGCTCGCCGGATTCGATCACATCCTCGCGCCGGCGTTCTTCGTGCGGCTGCCCGGTGTCCCGGTCGTCAACCTCCACCCCGCGCTGCTCCCGCTCTTCGGCGGGCGTGGCATGCACGGCGACAAGGTCCATGCCGCGGTGCTCGCGTCGGGAGCGACGGAGTCGGGCTGCACGGTGCATCGCGTGCATCCCGAGACGATCGATCTGGGCGAGGTCGTGGTGCAGCGGCGTGTCGCCGTGAAGCCCGATGACGACCCCGCGACTCTCGCGGCACGCGTCCTCGAGGAGGAGCACATCGCGATCGTGGAAGCGATCCGCCGCTTCATCCCTACCGCCGTCTCGGCCTAAACGAAAAGAGGACCGGTCCCCGACCGGCCCTCCTCACCTGCGCTGACGCGAGTGCTAGCGGTGCCCGAGGAGCGAGGCGGCGCTCGTCCAGGCGGTCCCGACTGCGTGCTGGACCGCGGCGACGAGCACCGGGTCAGTGAACGCGGCGAACGCCGCGAAGATCACCGCTGCCACGGCCATTACCGCCATGACCTCCGCGCCCGCGCTCGGTGAGTGCGCCTGCCGCTTGGGTGTGCTGACGGTCCACGCGTATCCACGTCGCACGTTCTGTCCCGCGCTCATGGCCACGTCCCCTCTTTAGCCCCGGCCTCATCGCGGTCCCTACCCACGTGCATTTCAACGCGCGCGCGAGTGATCGGCAATGGCATCGCCGGGGCCAGATCGTCCTGGTACCCGGGTGTGCTCGCGCGACATGTGGCGCGCTTCGCGGCTATTCGATCGTCGCGGCGTGCACCGACGTGACATATGGCAGGTATTGCGCGATGCGCGCCCATGATTCGCCTTCATCGCGGCTCGCCCATACGTCGCCATTTGCGGTCCCGAAGTACAGACCCATCGGGTCGAGCCGATCGTTGTGCATTCCTTCGCGCAATGTCTCGAGAGGCGCCCCCTGCGGAAGGCCCTTCTCGAGCTTCACCCACGACTTTCCTTTGTCCTGCGTTCGGTACACGCCGATGCCGAAGGGCATCGCCGCGCGCGTCATGCTGTCGAGCGGGATCACGTATGCGGTCCGCCTGTCGCGCGGATGCATCGCCGCCGCGAAGCCGAAGTTCGAAGGCAGACCGGCCGTGCTGTGGCGCCATGTCGTCTCGCTCGGATCGCGCCAGTAGACCTCTTCATGGACCCGCATGAAGCGGAGCCCGCTCTCTTCGGGATGGGCCAGCAGCTTGTGGATGCAGTAGAAGACGTCCGGCCGCTCGCTGTCGCCGCCGGTCTTCTTGTTGTCCTGCGTCCAGGTCATACCTCCGTCGGTCGTCGTGTAGACGCCGCCGACGCTGATGCCGACCGACATCCGCTTTGGATCCTTCGCGTCGATCGCGATCGAGTGCAGGCCCATGCCGCCGAAGCCCGGTACCCACTTCGCGCGCGTCGGCTGGTCGTCGAGGCTCTGCACGATCGACCAGCTCTCTCCGCGGTCCTCGCTCTTGAAGAGCGCCGCGGGCTCGGTCCCGGCCCAGATCACGTTCGGCGTCGTCTGATGGCCCGGCTCGATGTGCCACGTCTGCGAGAACGTGCGGTCCGATCCTTCAGGGAACTTCGGATTCGACGATGTCGTCCAGGTCTTTCCCATGTCCCGGCTGTGCTCGATGCGGCTGCCGCCCCAGGTCTGGTTGACCGCGGCGTACATCGACCCGTCGCGCGGGTCGTAGGTGGCGTGGTGGATCGGCGCCGGCGCCCACCGCGGGCCATCGATCTCGAACTTCTGACGGTTCATGTCGCCGCGCAGGATGTACATGCCCTTCTTTGTCCCCACCAGGACCGTGATCTTCTTTGCCATGACTCCCTCCCTATCCGCCCGAGAGCGCCGGGATCACGTGCACGATGTCGCCTTCCTTGAGAGGAGCGTCCTCCCACCCCAGCAGGCGCGCATCATCCTCGTTCACGAAGAGCGCCATGTGCGGGCGCAGCTTGCCGCGTTCGTCGCGCAGGCGCTCAGCGAGGCTTGGGTGCGCGCTTGCCAGCCCGTCGATCGCCTCGCGCAGGTTCGACGCGTCGAGCGTGACCTCGCGGACGCCTCCCGCGAACCCGCGGAAGACGCCGTGCAGCAGCATCCGCACATGAGAACGACGAACTGGGTCGGCCGTTTTCGACACCGCATGACACGTTACTAGGCTCTGGGCGTGGCCGAGGTGCTCGATGCCCTCAACCTGCGTCTGGGCACCGAGCTCCTCGCTGACGGGCGCGTGTATGTCGGAACGACGCGCTACCGCGGTCTGGTGGCCTTTCGACCGGCCATCGTGAACTGGCGCACGACGGAAGCGGATGTCGACTCGATCGTCGACGTCGTGCGCGAGCTCGGAGCGAGGATCGGAGCCAAGGCCGCGGTCTGACGCGCCAGCCCCTGTTTGCGATGCCAGTTCACCGTGCTCGGACTGATGCCGAGCTCGGCCGCGATCTGCTTCGTGTTGAGCCCAAGGGCCTCGAGCTTCAGTACCTGGACCTCGCGCTGGGAAAGAGGTGACATGTGCGGCCTCCCCTGCTACGCCGCCATCACCGGCGTCGGGACCGTACTGCGCGCATCGCGCGCACGGCGAATCGGCGGCGTATCGGTCGCGGTGAACGAGCGGTCGCAAGCGTAGGCTCGATTTCGTGGCGGGGAGCGTGCGGATCATCGTCTACACGGGCAAGGGCGGGGTCGGGAAGACGAGCGTCGCCGCCGCGACCGCGCTTCGCTGCGCCGAGCGCGGGCAACGAACGCTTGTCATCTCGACGGACATCGCGCATTCGCTCGCGGACTCGTTCGACGTTCCGCTCGGCGGTGAGCCGACGAAGATCGTGGAGAACCTCTGGGGCCAGGAGTCGGACGTCTACTACAACGTCCGCCGCTACTGGGGCACGATCCAGCGCTATGTGCAGAGCGTCTTCAAGTGGCGCGGGCTCGACGACGTGCTCGCCGAGGAGCTCACCGTGCTGCCCGGGATGGACGAGCTCAGCTCGCTCCTGTGGATCGCGGAGCACCACGACAGCGGGAACTACGACGTGATCGTGGTCGACGCCGCGCCGACCGGCGAGACCGTGCGCCTGCTTTCGCTGCCCGAAGCGGGACGGTGGTGGCTCGAGCGGATCTTCCCGATCCAGCGCCAGGCGATGCGGATCGCCGGCCCGGTGCTCCGCCGGGTCATGGGCGTTCCCGTTCCCGACGACACCGTCTTCCAGGCCGGCGAGGAGCTCTTCCACCGGCTCGATCACATGCAGCGGCTGCTCGCCGACGAGACCAAGAGCTCGGTGCGGCTGGTCCTGAACCTCGAGAAGATGGTGATCAAGGAGGCGCAGCGCTCCTTCACCTACTTCCACCTCTTCGGCTACCCGACCGACCTGGTGGTCTGCAA
>VBGS01000005.1:10636-15973 GCA_005889445.1 Chloroflexota bacterium | reverse complement strand
CCTCGACCGAAGGTGGCATCCGGACGCTCGACGTGCACCGGATGAAGGCCGGTGTCGAAGAGGATGTTGCCTTCAGATGTGCGTACGAGCGCCGACCACACCGGGGCATAGAGGGGATCCGCGCTCGCGCCAGGAACGAATGCGGACCGCGGGATCTCGACACCTCCGGTGCGAAGGATCGTGAGATCCATCATTCGCCGAGCAGCTCCTCGACGGCGGCGTATGGGTCGATCGCACGCTCGGCGACACGCGCGACAGCGGCGTTCAGGCGCCCATCGCCGACGCGCCCCTCGAGCTTTCGGAGGAGCGCTTCGCGCAGCAGCTCCTCGACCTCGGCCCGCGCGGCCCCCTGGCGCCGCTCGCGATACTCGCCGCTCTCGCGCGACCAGGCGCGATGTTTCGCGATCGCGCCGACGAGGTCGGCGACGCCCTCGCCGGTCTGCGCAGAGGTCCGGACGATCGGCGGCTTCCACGGCTTGTCCTTCGCGAGCGACAGCATCTGCGCGAGATCGCGCGCGGTCTCGTCGGCCCCGGGGCGATCGGCCTTGTTGACGACGAGCACGTCGGCGATCTCGAGCACGCCGGCTTTGATCGCCTGGATATCGTCGCCAAGCCCCGGCACGGTCACGAGGCACACCGTATCGGCGACTCGTGCGACGTCCACTTCCTCCTGGCCCACACCGACCGTCTCGACAAGGACGACGTCTGTCCCGAGCGCGTCGAGAACGTTCACGACGCGGGCGCTCGCGCGCGCGAGGCCGCCCGCATGGCCCCGGGTGGCCATCGAGCGGATGAAGATCCCTTCGTCGAGGAATCGCTCGCGCATACGGATGCGGTCGCCCAGGATCGCGCCGCCGCTGAACGGACTCGAGGGATCGACCGCCACGATCGCGACCTTCCCCGCGCGCTCCCGGTACGCGCCGGCGAGCCGGTTCACGAGCGTGGACTTCCCTCCGCCGGGCGGCCCGGTGATGCCGACGATCTCGGCGTGCCCCGTCGCTGGATAGAGCGCTCGGAGTACGGCCGCGGCACCCGGCTCGTCGTTCTCCACGATCGTCAGGAGACGCGCGGTCGACCGCTTGTCGCCCGCGCGCGCCTTCTCCAGGAGATCGCCCGACACGGTCGTCAGTCGAGGCGGAGCAGCTCGCGCGCGATGACGATCCGCTGTACCTCGCTCGTCCCTTCGCCGATCTCCATCAGGCGCACATCGCGGAGGTTTCGCTCGATCGGGAAGTCACTGAGATACCCGTATCCACCGAGGACCTGAAGCGACGAGTCGGCCGCCCGGGTTGCGGCCTCGCTCGCGTAGAGCTTCGCCTTGGAGGCCGCATCGGTGAAGCGCACGCCGGCGTCGGCCAGTGCCGCGGCGCGGTGGACGAGCAGCCGCGCCGCGTCGAGCTCCGTTCGCGCTCGCGCAAGGCGCCACTGGATCATCTCGAACTCGCCGATCGGCTTGCCGAACGCCCTCCGGTCCTTCGCATAGGCGACCGCGACGTCGAGTGAGGCGCGGCCGAGCCCAATCGCCAGCGCGCCGATCCCGATCCGGCCACGCTCCAGCACGACCTTCGCGTGCTCGAACGCCTCGCCGTCGCGGCCGATGCGGTCGGCCGGATCCACGTGAACGTCCTCGAGGACCAGCTGGGCCGTGTCCGAAGCGTGCAGACCGCGATCGACGCGTTGGTGATGAACTGCTTTGTCCCGTTCACGAGGTACCGGTCACCCTCGCGGCGCGAGCGGCTCTGCACGCCGAGCGCGTCGGAACCCGACGAGGGCTCGGTCAGCGCCCAGCAGCCGAGGTATTCGCCACGCGCGAGCGGAGGGAGCCACCGGGCCTTCTGCTCCTCGTTCGCGCCGACGAGAAGATGACCGATGCAGAGCGAGTTGTGCGCGGCGATCGTGAGCGCGATCGACCCATCTCCCGCCCCGAGCTCCTCCATGACCATCGCGATCGTGAGCATCTCGAGTCCCGCGCCGCCGTATTCGACCGGAACGGCGAGGCCGGTGAGGCCGAGCGCCGCGAGCTCCGGGAGGAGCTCGTGCGGGAACTCCTCCTTCTCGTTCCAACGATCCGCGTTGGGCACGATCCGTGTACGCACGAAGGCGCGCACCGTGTCGCGGATGAGGAGCTGTTCGTTGCGGTACGCGAAGTTCAACGTGCCGTCAGCGCGCCGCGGTCGGGCCTGGATAGACCGACCGCGCCTCGGGGATCGTCGGGAGCAGCTCGTCGACCATGCGCTGGTCCTCTTCGAGGACACCGCGATCGACGTCATACGCCGCCTGGCGCGTCTTCGTGATCCGGTCGCGCTGCTCCTGCGGCAGCTGGACGAAGGCCTTCATGCGCGCGGCGGTCAGCCGCTTGCGCTCCTCGCGGTCCTCGATGCGGACGAGCTCGCGGAGCTGCGGCGTCAGCGCACCGACACGCGCGATATCGCTCGGGATCGCGGCGATCAGACCGAAGCGATGCTTCCAGAACTCGATCGCCTCCTGCTCGTTCTTCCCAAACTGAGCGGCGAGTCCCGCGTCGACCGGACGGTCATCTTTCTTCTTCGCCACGGTTCACCTCCCGTATTCGCTATCGCGCCGCGATCCCGCGGCGCTTGGGCACGGCCTCGCGCACGTACTTCGTGATCTCGTCGAGCGACGCGCCGGGCTGGAAGATCCGCTCCACGCCGACCCTCGCAAGTCCGGGGATGTCGGCCTCGGGGATGATGCCGCCGCCGAAGAGCAGCACGTCGTCCATTCCCTTCTGTTTCATCAGCTCGGCGATCCTCGGAAAGATGAAGTTGTGCGCTCCCGAAAGGAGCGAGACACCGATCGCATCGGCGTCCTCCTGAAGCGCGGTCTCCACGACCTGCTCGGGGGTCTGGTGCACGCCCGTGTAGATGACCTCCATTCCCGCGTCGCGCAGCGCTCGAGCTACGACCTTCACCCCGCGGTCGTGGCCATCGAGCCCCGCCTTCGCCATGACGACGCGGATCGGCCGCTTCACACGCTCACCCCGAGGTCCTCGTGCAGATGCTCCTCCCAGTGGAGGTAGGTGTAGAACGCCGCGATCGCGAAGACCCTCGCGTCACGGATGCGCTCGTCGGAGATCGCCGCGAGCGTCTCGCGCATGCGGACCTGGGAGGTGTCGAGCTCATCCAGCATCGCCTCAGGCCCGACGAGGCGGTGCGCCTCGACGGCCCGGTCGTTCTCGGCCTGGATCGATTCGGTCGTCCACGCGCGAACGTCCCCGGACTCCAGCTCCTGGACCCCGATCTGCAGCCAGTTCGCCGCGTGCGCGCACATGTCGCGGTAGGACCAACCGGAGGGCGTGCGCTCCATCAACCGGGCGCGCCCCCGTTCGCGAATGGCGCCACGGAACGTCGTCCAGGTCTGGTCGAATCGTTCGAGGACGCCGGCGGTCGTTTTCGGCAGCAGCGCGTCGATCTCCGCGAGGTGCTCCGCAAAGTGGCCATAGCTCTCGCCGGCGATGAGGCGCACCGCCATGAAGTGCAGGTCCTGGTCGGCGGGCAGCGCCGTGACGATGCCGACAAGACGCCTGTATGCCTCGTCGAGCCGTTTGACCACATCGTGTGCTGACCGCCCCGTGGCCGCCGCCTGCTCGCGATCGTTCTCGGCCTGTACGTTCGGGACTGGGCCGCGCCGGCCCGAAAGTCGCTCGGGGAGCAAGGCCTCGAGGCTTTCGAGCCAGTACGAAAGATGCGAGAGCAGCGCCTTCGCGGACCAGCCCGCGGTGGTCGTCTGCGAAAGCGGCGTCAGCCCGACGCGCGACAACGCGCCGCGGAACGGACGCCAGCCCTCGCGCATCCGCTCCAGGACCTCACGCGGGCGCTTCGGGACCGCCGAGAACAGCTCGGTGTGGTGCTCGGCGTAGTGCCCGTAGCTGTTGCCCGCGACCATCGCGTTGGCCCACGAGTCGTTCCGCGCCAGGTAGTCGTCCGGAAGCTTCTCGATCTCGACGACCAGCGCGCGGTGGGCGTCGTCGAGCTCGCGCAGGATGTCGCGGCTGTCGCGACCCTTCGTGCGCGCGACGACCCGCGCGTTGAACTCGTCCGCGTCCACGCCGGACTTCGGAAAGACCGTGCCGCCGCTCGTGCGCATCTCCGCGAGGCGTCGCGCGGCGAGGTCCTCCCACGCGGCAGTGTGCGCTGCGAGGTCCGTATAGGTCCAGCCCGCCGGCGTCCTCGCATCGAGGCCCGAGTGTCCGAGCGACATCAGAGCGAGTCGGAACGGCACCCAGCCCGCATTGACGGCGAGTGCGAGATCCTTCGACGTCCGCACCGCAGCTCCAAGATCCGCGAAGTGATCCGGAGAGTGCTCATACGTGTCTGCCGCGATCGCCGTGACGAAACGCTCGTCCGCGAGCTCCTCTTCGGTGAGACTCGCGACCAGCTCCAGGACCTTCGCGTGAGCATCGCCCCAGCGGCGAAGCAGCTCGGGCGGATCAACGTCGCGCGTCGCGGCGACGATCTCTTCGTTCCTCGCATCCGTATCGGCGTCGTTGTACGGCCGCCACTCGCCCGCCCGCAGGCGCGCGATGCGGTCGACGCAGATCTCCTCCCACGCGCCAAGATGCGCGAGCACGTCCTTGAGGGTCCATCCCGCGGCGAGCCTCAGCGCGAAGCGATCCGCGGGAAGCGAATCCAGTACCGCGCGTGAGGCCACATAGCCGTGCTCGATCCGTCCGAGAAGCTCGGCCTTAGAAGTAGCCCGGATCGTGGTACTCACCGAACACCTCCTTCAGCACGGCGACCTGCTCGCCCACGCTGGCGTAGGCGCGGGCGCAGTCGAGGAAGCGCGGCATGAGCTCGTCGCCCGTCCGCGCGGCCGAGCGAAGCGCATCCAGCGACTCGCGCCATCTGCCGTCATCCCTCGTACGGCGTGTCTCGGCGAGACGCTCGTTCTGCTTTCGTTCGACTTCCGGATCGATCGCCAGCGTCGGGATCGCGACCTCCTCGTCGGTCGCGTACTTGTTGATCCCGACGATGGTCTTCTCGCCCTCCTCGACCTGCTGCTGGAAATGGAACGCGGCCTCGACGATCTCTCGCTGCGGATAGCCCTGCTCGACGGCCTCGACCATCCCACCGCGCTTCTCGATCTCCGCGAGGTACCGCGCGAACCCCTGCTCCATCCGGTCGGTGAGGTGCTCGACGTAGTACGACCCGGCGAGCGGATCGATCGTGTCCGCGGCCCCCGACTCGTGGGCGATCACCTGCTGGGTACGGAGCGCCAGTGTCACGGCCTCCTTCGTCGGGAGCGCGAAGGTCTCGTCGAGCGAGTTCGTATGGAGCGACTGGGTCCCGCCGAGCACCGCGGCGAGGGCCTGGAGCGTCA
>VBGS01000005.1:0-10595 GCA_005889445.1 Chloroflexota bacterium | reverse complement strand
GGAACTTGGCGATCTCCTCGAAGAAGTCGTTGTGAACGTCGAAGAAGAACGACAGGTGCGGCACGAAGTCGTTGACGTCGAGCCCCGCCGCGACGCCCCACTTCACGTACTCGAGGCCGTCGATGAGCGTGAACGCGAGCTCCTGCAGCGCCGTCGCGCCCGCCTCGCGGATGTGATAGCCGGAGATCGAGATGGTGTTCCAGCGCGGTACGTCCCGCGACCCGAAACGGAACGTGTCGACGACCAGCGCCATCGCCGGCTTCACGGGCACGATCCACTCGCGCTGCGCGATGTATTCCTTGAGGGCGTCGTTCTGGATCGTGCCGCCGAGTCGCTCCAGCCGGATGCCCCGCTTTTCGGCGTTCGCCAGGTACATCGCCCACACGATCGAGGCAGGCCCGTTGATGGTCATCGAGGTCGTGACCTCATCGAGTGGAATGCGATCAAAGAGGATCTCCATGTCGCGGAGCGTGCAGATCGCGACGCCCTCGCGCCCGACCTCGCCGCGCGAGAGCGGGTCGTCGGAGTCGCGTCCCATGAGGGTCGGCATGTCGAACGCCACCGACAGCCCGGTCACACCCTGCGACAGCAGGTAGTGGAAACGCTCGTTGGAGTCCTCGGCCGATCCGAAGCCCGCGAACTGCCGCATGGTCCAAAGCCGTCCTCGGTACATTGAGGCTTGGACCCCGCGCGTGTACGGGAACTCACCGGGAAAGCCAAGGTCGCTCTGGCGATCGAAGCCGGGGAGATCGTCCGCCGTGTAGAGCGGCTCGATCGGATCGTCGCTCAGCGTCGAGAAGCGGGGCCTCCGCTCGGGATGTTTCTTCACGGCTGGTCCGTAGACGTCGTCGAGCCAGCGCTGCTTGGCCGTGCGTGTTTTCTGGATCGTCATCCCGCGACCAGAGACCGCGCGATGACCAGGCGCTGGATCTCGCTCGTCCCTTCGTAGATCGTTGTCGCGCGTCCGTCACGCGCGTAACGCTCGACCGCGTATTCGCCCATGTAGCCGTTGCCGCCGTGTATCTGGACGGCGGTGTGCGTGGCGCGCTGCGCCATCTCGCTCGCGTACAGCTTGGCCATCGCCGCCTCCCGTGTGAACGGACGCCCCTGATCGCGCAGCCACGCGGCGCGCAGCGTCAGCATCCTCGCGGCGTCGACCTCGGACGCGAGCGTCGCCAGCGGGAAGCGCACGCCGTCGAACTCGGCGATCGGTCGCCCGAACTGGCGGCGCTGCTTCGCGTACGTCCGCGCCCGCGCCAGCGCGGCGCGAGCGATCCCGACCGATTGCGCGGCGATGCCGATCCGACCGCCGTCGAGGCCCGCGAGCGCGAGCGCGAAGCCGGCACCGACCTGACCGAGCACCGCGTCCTCGCCCACGCGCACGCCGTCGAGGACCAGGGCGCTCGTGTCGGATGCCCGCAGCCCAAGCTTGCGCTCGGCCGGACCGATCGCGACACCCGCGGCGTCCAACGGAACGACGAAGGCGGTGATGCCGGCGTGGGACCTCACGGGGTCCACGGCGCCGACTCTGGCGAAGACGATCGCGAACGGGGCGTATCGCGCGTTGGTCACGAACTGCTTGCGTCCTTCGATCGCGTATCCCGACCCGTCGGGCCTCGCCGTCGAGCCGATGGCCGCGGCGTCGCTTCCCGCCGACGGCTCGCTCAGCGCGAACGCGCCCAGACCGCGGCCGTCGGTGAGCCTCGGCAGCCACCGCGCGCGCTGCTCGGCCGATCCGTACCGGACGATCGAGCCGGCGACGATGCCGCTGCTGACCGCGACGGCGACCGCGAGCGATGGCCAGGCCGCAGCGAGCTCTTCCATCACCAGGGCGAAGGCGAGGGACGACGCGCCGAGACCGCCATCCTTCTCCGGGATCGTCATCCCGAGCACACCGAGCTCGGACAGCTCCGCGATGAGGTCGCGCGGGATCTCGCCCGCCTTCTCGGCCGGCCCGATCCGTGTCTCGAGCGCCCGCGCCCACTCGGCGACGGCCGCCGCCAGGTCGCGCTCGGTCGCGTTCACGGCAAGGTTCACGATGAGGCCCGCTGCTTCTTCACGGCCTCGGTGAATGCCGGAACGAACTCGAACACGTCGGCGACGACGCCGTAGTCGGCGATCTTGAAGATGTCCGCGTCGGGATCCTTGTTGACGGCGACGATCACCTTGCTCGAGGTCATGCCGGCCAGGTGCTGGATCGCGCCGGAGATACCGAGCGCCACGTACAGGTCCGGCGTGACCGTCTTGCCGGTCTGTCCGACCTGTTCCTCGTTGGGACGCCAGCCGGCGTCGGTCACGGCGCGCGACGCGCCGACCGCGCCGCCGAGCGCGTCGGCGAGGTCCTCGACGAGGTGCCAGTTCTCCGGGCCTTTGAGCCCGCGGCCGCCCGACACGACGACGCGCGCCTCGGCGAGCGAGACGCGCTTCCCGCTCGAGGCCACCTCCGCGAATTTGACGAACTGCAGCTTCTCGGCTGACGCGTCCGCGTCGATCGCTTCTGTCTGGGGCGTCGGGCCGGCATCCTTCAAGGGGAGCGCTCCGGGCCGCACGCTGACGACCGCGGGGAGCGGCACGCGGACCTTCGCGCGGACCTTTCCCGCGTACATGGGGCGATCCACCAGGGCCGCGCCGCTTCCGACGGCGACGGCCGTCACGTCCGCGGCGTACGCGTGGCCGAGGCGAGCCGCGACGCGCGCGGCCAGATCGCGTCCGTTGAGGGTCGCCCCGATGAGCACGAGGTCGGGCTTGTCCGCCTCGATCTTCTTCGCGAGCGCGGTCGTGTACGCGAGCGGCGAGTACCGCTCGCCCTTGATCTCCACCACGCCGACGTCGCCAAGCTCCTTCGCCTTCGCGGCGATCTCGAGCGACACGCGCCGCAGGTCGCTGGCTTTGCGTTCGGCGACGACGAGCGTCCTCACAGGACTTTTGCCTCGTCGCGAAGCGATGTGGCGAGCCGCTCGGCGAGCGCCTTGGCGTCGCCGTCCTTCAGGATCTTGCCGCCGCCGCGCGCCGGGGGCGGCTCGAGGGAAACGATCTCGAGCTTCGGCGCGTTCGCATCGATTCCCAGCGATGCGAACGGACGCTCGGGGATTTCCTTCTTCTTCGCCTTCATGATCCCGGGGAGCGACGGATACCGTGGCTCCTTCTCGCTCTTATGGACCGTCGCCAGCGCCGGCAGCGTCGCTTTCCAGACCTCGTGTCCACCCTCGACCTCGCGCCACAGCTCGGCGGCGCCCTCGGACACGACGACCTTCGTGATCGTCGACACGTGCGCCCAGCCAAGCACCTCAGCCAGCGCGGGCCCGACGAAGCCCTGGTCATCGTCCGACGCCTGCTTCCCGCAGAGGACCAGATCGGGTTTCGCGTCCTGGACGACCTTCGCCAGAGCGCGGGCGACCGCGAGCGGCGCGACCTCTTCCTCGGCCAGGACGAGCGAGGCCTCGTCGCACCCCATCGCGAGTGCCTGCCGCAGCGCGTCGCGCGAGCGCGCCGGCCCGACCGTGACGACCGCGACGATCGTCGACGGATCACTGTCCTTGCGCTCCAGGGCCATCTCGATCGCGTACTCGTCGTAGGGCGAGATCGACCAGGTGATGCCGTCGGCCGCGATCCGTTTCCCGTCGGGCGCGACTTTGACCCTCACCGTGGAGTCGGGGACCTGCTTGAGCGGAATGAGGATCTTCACAGCTGCTGCTGGTCCCCCGCATACCAGAGCGCGAACCCGACCACGGCGAAGGCGACGGCCAGCGCGACCAGCGTGAAGGCGATGGCGAAGATGGTCTGACCGTCGAACAGATCCACTAGCTCTGCAACCTCCCCGCGACGAGCTCGAGGACGTCGACGGGCTTCACCTGCTCCTGCACGCCCTTTGCCCCGACGCCTTCCTCCAGCATGATCAAGCAGAACGGGCAACCGCTCGCGACCTTCGTCGCTCCGCTGTTGGTGGCGAGCAGCTGGTCGATCCGGCGGTGGTTTACGCGCTGGCCGACCTTCTCCTCCATCCACATGCGCCCGCCGCCGGCGCCGCAGCAGAAGCCGCGTTCGCGGTGGTACGGCTCGATCTCGACCCGCTCGACGCCGGGCATCGCATCGAGCACCGCGCGCGGCGGGTCGTACACGCCGTTGTGCCGACCGAGGTAGCACGGATCGTGATAGGCGATCGCCTCGGCGGTGCCGCGTGCGATCTTCAGCTTGCCCTCCGCGATGAGTCGGTCGACCAGCTGCAGCGCATGGACGACCTCGTAGTTGCCGCCGAGCTGCGGATATTCGTTGGCGATCGTGTTGAAGCAGTGCGGGCAGCTCGCGATCACCTTGCGGATCCTGTACTTCGCGAACGTCTCGATGTTCCGCTGCGCCTGCGTCTGCCAGAGGTATTCATTCCCGATGCGCCGCGCCGGATCGCCGTTGCAGGTCTCCTCGGAGGCCAGGATGGCGAATGACACGCCCGCGGCCTTCAGGATCTGGGCGAGCGCGACCGCCACCTTCTGATTGCGGCTGTCGACCGACGCCGCACAGCCCACGAAGTAGAGGTACTCCGCGTTTGGATTCTCCGCGAACGTCGGGACACCCAGCTCGCGCGCCCAGTCGCCCCGGCTTTCGCGCGGCGCGCCCCAGGGATTGCCGGCGCGCTCGATGTTCGTCATCGCGCGCTGCGCTTCCGGCGGGGCCGAGCCCTCCATGAGCGTCAGGTTGCGCCGCATGTCGACGATCTTGTCGATGTGCTCGATGGTCACCGGGCACGCTTCGACGCAGGCGGCGCAGGTCGTGCACGCCCAGAGCTCTTCCGGCTTGCGCTCGCTCCAGTGCGCCGGCGCGGTGGTCCGGGCCTTCGGGTCGGCGAGCAGCGCGGCGCCCTCGCGGAGGAGCTGGTCGCGGATGTCCAGGACGATCCGCTGCGGGTCGAGCGGCTTGCCCGTCGCGAGCGCCGGGCAGTTGTCCGAGCAGCGCCCGCACTCGGTGCAGGTGTAGCCGTCCAGGAGCTGCTTCCAGCTGAAGTCGCGGATGGTCGCGGCGCCGAAGGTCTCCTGTTGCTCGATGTCCTTGATGAGCGACAGCTGACCTCGCGGGGTCTGCTTGCGGAAGAAGACGTTGGGGAACGTCGTCACGATGTGGAGATGCTTCGACTGCGGCAGGTACGCGGAGAACGCGAGCACGGTCACGACGTGCGTCCACCACGCGACCGGGAACACCACGCCGGCGAGATCGCGCGAGAAGATCGAGCGGAGGATGCCGTTGGCGATGGGCGGCGGTGTGTAGCCCCTTTCGAGCAGCCCGGCCGACAGACCCGCGCCCTCGAACACGAGCAGCGTCAGCATCAGGAGCGCGATCATCCCGAGGATCACGTAGCCGTCGAGCGCGACGTGCATGCGCGGCGGCGGGAAGAACGCACGACGCACCGCGGCGACCGCGATCGACGCGAGCACCAGGACCGCGAAGAGGTCGATGGTCCACGCGAAGACCGCGCTGCCCGCCCCCGGGAGGTGGAAGCCGAAGATGCCGTCGATCAGGAGATCGACCGTGCCGATGGTGATGATCAGGAAACCCCAGAAGATGAAGGCGTGCGCGAGACCCCGGAGGTAATACGGCCGCTTCAGCAGCTTGCGCTGGCCGAGGTAGACGATGAGCTCGTCGCGGACACGGCGCCACGGGTGGTCGATCCGCGCCTCGTTGCGGCCGAGCCGCATGTAGCGGTAGAGCCGGTACGCCCGCCACAGGAACGCGCCGAAACCGAGGACGACGAGCAGGAGGAGGATCACGCCGCCGACAACGAACCCGCCGGTGGGCGCGGTCATTCCTTGAGTATCTCTTCCGCGATGACGAGCTTCATGATCTCGCTCGTGCCTTCGTAGATCTCGGTGATCTTCGCGTCACGGTAATGACGCTCCGCGGGGAAATCCTTCAGATAGCCGTATCCGCCGAAGATCTGCACGCAGTCGCGCGCGGCTTTCACGGCGACATCCGACGCGAAGAGCTTCGCCTCGGCGGCCGCGAGAATGTGGTCCTGGCCCGCGTCCTTTAAAGACGCGGCGCGCCAGGTGAGGAGCCGAGCGGCGTCGATCTCCGTCGCCATGTCGGCGAGCATCCACTGGATCGCCTGAAACTCGGCGATCTTCTTGCCGAACGCCTCGCGCTCCTTCGCGTAGCCGAGCGAGTCCTCGAGGCACGCGCGTGCGATCCCGACGGCCTGCGCCGCGATCGAGATGCGGCCGCCGTCCAGGGTCGAGAGCGCGATCTTGAAGCCGTCGCCGACCTCTCCGAGCAGGTTCGCCGCCGGGACGCGGCAGTCCGCAAAGATGAGCTGGGCCGTGTCGGAACCTCGGATCCCGAGCTTCTTCTCGAGCTTGCCGACCGAGAATCCCGCCGTCCCCTTCTCCACGATGAACGCCGCGATGCCCTTGTGACGCTTCGCCGGGTCGGTCTGAGCGAAGACCACGGCCACGTCACTGAGCGATCCGTTGGTGATGAAGTTCTTGGTGCCGTTCAGCACCCAGGAGTCCCCATCCCGCCGCGCCGAGGTCCGCATCGCGGCGGCGTCGCTTCCCGACGCAGGCTCGGAAAGCGCGAAGCATCCGATGCGCTCGCCGCGAGCCATCGCCGGAAGGAAATGCTCCTTCTGCGCGACGGTCCCGTACTCGAGGATCGGCTCGATCGCGAGCGACAGGTGCGACGACAAGACCACGCCGGTAGAGGCGCAGGCCCGGTTGATCTCTTCAACGATGAGGATGTACGACACGGTGTCGAGACCGGAGCCGCCGTAGCGCTCGGGGACGTACGCGCCCATGAACCCGAGTGCGCCCATCTCGGCCAGGAGCGCGGGCGGGATCTTGCCCTGCTCATCGATCTCGGCGGCGAGCGGAAGCACCTTCTCGCTGGCGAAGTCGCGCGCGGCTCTCTGGGCGAGCTCCTGCTCGTCGCTCAGGGTGAGGTCGAATCCGGCCTCGGCGGCGGTCACCGCCACTGGCGCACCCCGAGCACACGTCCGTCCGGATCGTGCGCGAAGAAATACCCCTCGCGCATCCCGCCGATGCTGGCGCCACGCGAGCGGGCGCGCTCGAATGCCGCGGCGAGGTCGGACACGTGGAACCACGGCACATATCCCCACTCCCGCGGCTCGTCCTCGCGGTCGTGCACCGTGAAGGTGGCGCCGCCAGCGGGCTTGAACCACACCGAATCCTCGTGCGGGGGCTCTGGCGCCAGGCCGAGAACTTCCTGGAAGAAGCGCGCCGTCTCCTCGCGCCGTTCGCTGTACGCGAAGACGTTCGTCAGCGCCGTATCGCGCATCAGATCAGCTCCACGGCGAGCGCGACCGCTTCGCCGCCGCCGAGGCAGAGCGAGGCGATGCCGCGACGCTTCGCGCGCGCGCGCAGCGCATAGAGGAGCGTGACGAGGAGCCGCGTGCCGGAGGCGCCGATCGGATGGCCGAGCGCGACGGCACCGCCGTTCACGTTGAACTTCGCTTCGGGGATGTCCAGCTCCCGCCGCACGCACTCGATGCCGCTGAAGGCCTCATTCACCTCGAAGAGATCGACGTCGTCGATCGACCAGCCGGCCTTCTCGAGGCAGCGCTCGATCGCGCCCTTTGGCGCCGAAAGGAACAGCTCGGGCTCATGCGCGAACTGGGCCTGAGCGACGATCCGCGCGAGCGGCGTGGCGCCGAGCTCGCGGGCGCGCGTCTCGGACGCGACGATGACTGCTGCCGCGCCGTCATTCAGCTTCGACGCGTTGCCGGCGGTGACCGTCCCGCCCGGCTTGAACGTCGGCTGCAGCTTGGCGAGCGCGTCCAGGCTCGTCTCGCGCGGGGTCTCGTCCTTCTCGACGCGGGTGACCGCGCCTTTGCGGCCGGGGACGTCGACGGGAACGATCTCGGCGTCGAACGCGCCCTCGCGCTGCGCCCGGAGCGCCTTCTCGTAGGAAGACAGGGCGAAGCGATCCTGGTCCTCGCGCGTCAGAGCGCACTGCTGCGCGACGATCTCGCCACCGAGGCCCATGTGGCCGTGACCGTAGGCGTCCATGAGACCGTCGATGAGATTGGCGTCCTCCATGTTGTGCTCGCCCAGCGAGAGACCGGTGCGCGCTCCTCGGATCAGGTACGGCGCGTTGGACATCGATTCCATCCCGCCCGCGACGAGCAGACGCGCCTCGGCCGCGGCGATCTGTGTCGCGGCGAGCATGACCGCCTTCAGGCCGGACCCGCAGACCTTGTTCACGGTCGTGCACGGCACGCTGTTCGGAATGCCCGCGCCGAGGGACGCCTGCCGGGCGGGTGCCTGACCGACCCCGGCCTGTACGACGTTGCCCATGAAGACTTCGTCGACCTGATCGGGCCGCACACCCGCGCGCTCCAGCGCGCATTTGATCGCGATCGAGCCGAGCTTTGGCGCGGTGAGCGGCGCAAGACCTCCGAGGAAGGCACCGATCGGCGTCCGCGCCGCGCCGAGGATCACCGACCCACTCACTGGATCTCTCGAAGCCGGTTCTGGACGTGCGTGCGGTACGAGCGGATCTCGTCGCGAAGCGCCGCGAGCTCGCCCAATCGCTCGCTCACCGTCGCGAGATGCGCGTCCAGCAGCTCGATGAGCCGTGGCAGGACCTTCGCGTTGGTGCGGTGCCGACCGTACAGGGTCTCGAGCTCCTGCATCTCGTCGAGCGAGAGGCCCAGCACCTTGAGCTTCTGGATGAATTTCAGGCGGCGGACGTCGTCGTCCGTGTAGACACGCTGCCCGCCGTCCAGACGCTTTACCGACTCGAGAAGGCCGCGCTCCTCGTAGTAGCGGATCGTCCGCTCGGTGAGACCGACTTTGGACGCAAGCTCACCGATACGATAGCCGCCAGGCGCCGTGGTCGCCACATTCGCCAGTTTACGTCAACTGGCGAGGCTGCGGGCTCAGGACACCAGCTCGCGCAGCGCTACGGCGAGCGCCTCCGCGCCGAGCGCGGCGTCGTCGAGCGACGCGAGCTCGCTCGGCTTGTGCGATCCGCCCGTCGAGCGGACGAACAGCATCCCCGTCGGCACGCCGGCGAGCGCGGGATTCTGCGCGTCGTGTCCGGCGCCGCTGGTCATCTCGGGAGCATCGACCCCGACGGTCTTCGCGGCTCGCCGCAGAACCTCTCGGATCTTCGGGTCCAGCGTGGTGACGGGGACATGAGCGAGCTCGTCGATGGACGCCTGCACGTGACGCTCGTGCGCGACCCGTTCGACGGCCGCGAGCACGTCGTGGATGAACGGATCGAGGTCGCGTGAGGTCCGAAGGTCCAGCGAGAAGACGCACTCGCCGGGCACCACATTCTTTGCGCCCGGCCGCACCGCGATCTCCCCCACCGTCCCCACCGCGTCAGGCCGCGAGCGCGCGAGGCGCTCGACCGCGAGCACGATCTCCGACGCGGCCGCGAGCGCGTCGGCGCGCGCCGTCATGACCGTGGCGCCGGCGTGATCCGCTTGCCCGCGGATCGTCACACGGGCGTGATAGATGCCGACGATCGCGTCGACCACGCCGAGCGCGATGCCGGCCTTCTCGAGGCGCGGACCCTGCTCGATGTGCAGCTCGAGGTAGGAGGCGAATTCCTTCGCGCCGCGCCGCGCGAGGGCGGGGTCGCCGCGCTCGCCGAAGGCGCGCAGAGCGTCGGCGATCGACACCCCGGCACGATCGCGGCGATCCGCGATCCCGGCCGGCAGGCGGCCGAACACGGCGGCCGATCCAAACAGGCCGACACCGAAGCGGGCTCCCTCCTCGTCGGCCCACGCGACGACCTCGATCGGACGACGAAGCGACATCTTCGCGTCAAGCAGCGCCTCGACCGCCTCGACGGCGCAGAGCACGCCAAGAGCGCCGTCGAAGCGTCCACCGTCCGGGACCGAGTCCGCATGCGAGCCGACCAGGACCGCCGCGCCGACACCGCCGGTGCGACCGAAGAGATTCGCCGCCGCGTCGCGCCGCACCACGGCACCGCGCGCGGCCAGCCACCCGCCGATGAGATCGCGGGCCTGCTGCTCCTCGGCCGAGAGGCCGAGCCGGCTGACCGACGTGCCGCTCCCGCCAATGCGTGCGAGCTCGCCGATGCGTCGCTCGAGGCGGCCTCGATCGATCACCCGACGCGCGCCGGGAGCTCTTCCGGGCCGAAGCGCAGGCGCGCGAAGACCTCACGCTCGAGCTCCTTGGCTCGGGGTACGGCGCGCTCGATCTCCGCCGCGTATTTCGGGTTGCGGCGAGCGGTGTCGCGAGCCCGCTCCTCGAGCGGCTCGACGGTCTGACCGCCCCGGCGATCCGCCACGTACACGAGCTTGTCGGCGAACGTGCGAGGCGAAAGAGCGGGATCGAGCACGCAGTAGATCGCGTGCCGGCGAGCGGGCTCGACGCACTCGGCCAGACCTTCCGCCGCCAGCACCAGACCGGAAAGCACGTTGTGGTCGCGCGGGTCGCCCGCCAGCAGCGGCGATCGGCCGATGTCGTGGAGATACGCCGCGAGCACGACCGTCTCGGGATCGATCGGCTCGCCGCCGCCGCGGAGGCTATCTACGAACGTCTCGGCGATCCGCCCGACGACCCGGCTGTGCGTGACCAGCCAATCCGGGTAGCCGTAACGCACCCAGAAGCGCT
>VBGS01000229.1 GCA_005889445.1 Chloroflexota bacterium | reverse complement strand
TTGAAGATGTTCGGGCCGCGCGCGATGACCTCGCCGTCCGCCGCGATCTTCACCTCGACGCCGGGCAGCGGCACTCCGACCGACCCGAAGCGGTTGCGGTCGAGGCGGTTGAAGGTCAGGCCCGGCGATGTCTCGGTGAGGCCATACCCCTGAAGGACCTCGACGCCGAGCTCGCGCCATGCCACGCCGAGCGCCGGATCCAGGGCCGCGCCGCCCGAGACGATGTACCGGAAGCGGCCGCCGAACTGGGTGTGCACGCTCGTGAAGAGAATCCGTCGCAGCGGCATCGGCAGCCGCCGCGCGATCCCGCGCAGCCGCGCGAAGAGCGCGCCCTTTCCCTCCTGCTCGGCGCGCCGCTCGATGGCGATGAAGAGCGACCGCACCGCGGCGGGCGTGATGCAGATCATCGAGACCCGGCGCTCGCGGAAGGTTCGGCGGACGACCGAGGGCTGTCTACTGGTGGGATACACGATCGACGCGCCCGCGATGAGCAGGCACCAGAACCCGGCGAGCTGCTCGAACATGTGCGACAGCGGGATGAACGAGAGCAGGCGCTGCTGGGGACCGAGCGGGAAGATGTGGATGGCCGCGAGCGCGTTCGACAGGATATTGCGGTGCGTCAGCATCGATCCCTTTGGATCTCCCGTCGTGCCGGACGTGAAGACGATCTCCGCGAGATCGTCGGGTCCGACGCTCGACTTGGGCATGGGCTCCTTCGCGCGAGCCTGATCGGGCAGAAGCTCCATGTCGAACAGCGGGATCGCGAGCGCCGCCGCACGCGCTCGCGTCTGCTGCGAGACGACGGCCGCTTTCGCCTGCGTGCGCTCGGCGATCTTGCGCACGAACTCCTCGGTGGAGTTCACGTCGAGCGGGACGAGCACCGCGCCGATGCGCAGCAACGCGAGCATCGCGATGCCGTACTCGGGCCGGTTGACGCCGAGCATGATCACGCGATCGCCCGCACCGATGCCCGACTCCGCGAAGAGCCGCGCGACGCGGGGCACGATGTCGGCGAGGTCGCGATAGGTCCAGGTGAGGGTGCGGAAGCCCGGCTTGATGATCAGCGCATCCTTCCCGGCGAACTTCGCGGCGGATGCGTCCAGGATGTCGCTCAGCGTCTCCACCCTCGTCCCTCCCCTAGCTCACGAGCGCCCGAAGCGTCTCCCGCACGTCCGCGCGGTACGGCGGGTAGTGCGAGAACAGGATGGTCTCCGCGTCAAGCTCGGCAAGCCGCGCGATCGAGCGACGTGCGAGCGTCATGTCGTCGCTGAAGAACTGGTTGGGAAGCGTCACTCTTCCGCGAACGCGCTGGAGCATGTCGCCGACGAGGACGAATCGGTGCGTCGGCGAGTAGAGGCACACGCTGCCCGGAGTGTGTCCTGGGGTGTGGATGACCCGCAGGCCGCCGAGCACCGGGAGCTCGTCGCCGTCTTCGAGCGGCTGGGCGTGCGCCGGAGCGCGCGTCAGCAGCGCGACGATCGGACCGGGCGAGAAGTTGGCGATCACCTCCCGGAAGCTGATCCGCAGCCGCTCGCTGTCCGCGGGATGGAGGTAGATCTCCGCTCCCGACCATGCCGCCACCTCGTGCACGCCGCCGATGTGATCGGGGTGGCCGTGGGTGCAGACGATCCGGGTGATGTGCTCGACCGACCGGCCGATCCGCGTGAGGTAGGCGCGCAGCATGCGTCCGGAGCCGACGTGTCCCGCGTCGACGAGGGTGATCTCGTCGCGTTCCACGAGCAGGTAGGCCTGCGCCCCGATGACCCGCACCGCATGCACGTTGGGTAGCACTTCCACAACACGGAATGCTAGGTCGCTCGGTCACTCTCGGAGCGTCGTCTACGACACGAACGTGCGCCAGAGCAGGTTCGCGACGCTCGCGACCAGCAGCAGCACGATGACCTGGCGGAAGCGGACCTGATCGAGCCTGCCGCGGATCGCGATGCCCGCCATGAGCGCCAGCAGCATCGGAACGCACGCGACGACGCCGAGCGTCACGAGCTCCGGCGTGAAGAGCCCGAGCGCCGTGTAGGAGATCAGCTGGACGGTGGACGACAGCTGGAACACGGCCGCGAGCGTGAGGACGTACTCGCGCGGCGGCAGCCGCATCGCATGGAAGAACGAGCCGATCACGGGGCTGGAGATCGAGGTCGTCCCCTGCATGACGCCCCCGACGAAGCCGACGAGCGGCGTGAGCAGGCGCGCCCGCCGCGCGCTCGGATCGCCGATCAAACGGTCTCCCCGAAGCAGGAACAGGGCGACCATCGCGGTGATGAGGATCGCGAAAGTGCGCTGATCAAGACCGGCGAGCAGAAGCGCGCCGACAACGGTACCGGCAGCGTTCGCGGCGACGAGCGGCCCAAGCGATCTGAGATAACCGAGCACACGCCAGCTCTGCAGCACCAGGATCGTGTTCGCCACGAAGATCGGGATCGTGATGATCACGACGGCCTGCCGAGGACCGAACACCGAGGCGAGGATCGGGGTGGCGATGAGCGGCAGTCCCATCGCCGTCGCGCCCTTTGCGAGCCCGGCGATGCCCAGCCCCGCGATCAGGGTCAGGAGCTGGATCGAGCCCAATCCGTCTCGCTGACGAGCGACCTCCAGTCGACCGGATGCAGACGGGTGCTCGCGCTGTAGCCGCGCCCGACCTTCGCGAGCGCTCGCCCCTCCAGCCGGACGATGTCGGCGGTGTGGTCGAAGCCCGCGCCGTGGACGAGCGCGGATCCGACGCCGTACACGTCGACCGGAACGCCGAGCTGCTCGAACCGGCGGATCTTCTCCGCGTCGAACCCGCCCGAAGCG
>VBGS01000228.1:7903-10453 GCA_005889445.1 Chloroflexota bacterium | reverse complement strand
GCGTTTCGAGGCGACCGTCGACAAGATGCGTCGCGGCTTCGCGCGAGTGAAAGTTCGCACGTTCGTCGGCGACGAGCTCGCGGCCGAAGGCGTGATCATCGCGGTCTTCCAGCGGAAGGCGAGGGCATGAGCAAGGCGGTCGAGATCGTCGGCGTCCCGATGGACCTCGGAGGGAATCGCCGCGGCGTCGACATGGGTCCATCGGCGATCCGTTATGCCGGTTTGCGCGACCGCCTCGCGGGGCTCGGGTACTCAGTCCGAGATCGCGGCAACGTCCGCGTCGCTGATCGAGACGAAGGCGCAACGAAAGGCTGGCGGGATGTGGATGCCGCGGAGCTGCGGAAGATGGGTAGACCGTGGGCGCACCACGCGGACGAGATCGTCCGCGTGGTCGAGGACCTTGCGAAGGTCGTCGCCGAGATCGAGCGCGCCGGCAGCATCGCGATCGTGCTCGGCGGCGACCACTCGATGGCGATCGGTACGCTCGCGGGGATCGCGCGCGGAGGGCGTCGGCCCGGAGTCATCTGGATGGACGCACACGGCGACAGCAACACCCCGAAGACCTCGCCGTCCGGCAATGTGCACGGGATGCCCTTCGCAGTCGCATTCGGGCTCGCGGCGGACCCGTTTCCGAAGGAGCTGCGCGCGTCCGTCGACAGCTCGAGTGCCGTTCTCATCGCACTCCGGAGCGTCGACCCTGGCGAGAAGGAGAACATCAGGACCGCTGGCGTGACGCCGATCACGATGGCGGACATCGATCGCATGGGCATGAGCGCCGCGATGGAGAAAGCGATCGCCATCGCCTCGAAGGGCGACGGCATCCACCTTTCGCTCGACATGGACGCGATCGATCCCGACGAAGCGCCGGGCGTGGGCACGCCGGTCCGCGGCGGCCTGACCTATCGGGAGGCGCAGCTCGCGATGGAGATGCTCGCCGCTTCGGGCAAGCTGCGATCCCTCGAGATCGCCGAGGTCAACCCGATCCTCGATCGCGAAAATCGCACCGCAGGCCTCGCCGTCGAGCTCGTCGCGTCGGCGCTGGGGCAGACCATCCTCTAGGCGCGCGCCAGGAGATCGACGATGTTCGTGTTCCCGCGCTCGCGGGCAACCTCCACGGCGGTGCGGCCGTTCGCGTCCGCGACAGCCGGATCGGCGCCGCGCTCGAGAAGCAGCCGTGCCGAGGCTTCGTCGCCGGTGAACGCGGCCGTGTGGAGCGGTGTGCCGCCCGATGCGCTGCGTGCGTTCGGATCGGCGCCCGCGTCCAGCAGCATGCGGACGATCTCGCTATCTGCCGCGCCCGCGTCCGTCGCGACTGCGGAATGCAGGGGCGTGAACCCGCCGCTCCGCGACGCCGGCCTCGGATCGGCGTGCGCCTCGAGCAGGCTCCGCACGACCTCGCGGCGCTTGAAGAACGCCGCGAGCCCGAGCGGCGTGAAGCCGTCAGGCGACATCGCGTTCGCCAGCGACGGATCCTTGCCGACGAGCTCGCGGATGCGGTCGAGGTCTCCGGCGGCCGCCGCTTCGAACACCGTGAGGGTCGGGCCGCGGCGAAGGATCGCGGCGGCGATGTCGACCTTGCCTCGGTAGAGCGCGGTCAGGAGGGGCGAGAGACCGTCCGCATCGCGCCCGTCGACGAGTCCGCGGTCGCTCGTGAGAAGACGCTCGACGCCGGCCACATCGCCTGCCTTGATCGCCACGAACAGCTCGCTCGTCACCTTCGTCCCCTTGTGATTAGTTAGCCTTGCTAAGTAATATCACGGCATGCGACGACGCGCAACTCGCACGGCGAGGCCGGAGCTTGCCGATCGGCTGCACTCAGCGGCGATCCATCTGCTTCGCCGCGCGAGGCGGACTGATCCGCTGACCGGCGTCTCGGCCGCACAGCTTTCGGCGCTCTCCGTGCTCATGTCCGGGCCGAAGACGCTCGGCGAGCTTGCCGCTGCGGAGCAGGTCCGCGCGCCGACGATGAGCCGTCTCGTGAGCGAAATGGAACGGACGGGCGCCGCGCGGAAGGTCGTCGACCGCCACGACGCGCGCGTGCTGCGGATCCACGCGACCGCCAAAGGACTCCGGGCACTCGAGCGTGGGCGCGCGATGCGCATCACAGGCATCGAGCGGCTCCTCGCCGGACGGTCCGCCTCGGAACGCGCGACGGTCGAGCGCGCGGTGACGCTTCTGGAGGAGATGCTCGGCGCACGCCCGGCACCGCACGTACCCTCTCCCTAGGCGGCAGTGCTCCAGCTTCGCGTGTACGACACCCTCCAGCGTCAGGTCGTTCCGTTCGTGACCGAACGTCCCGGCGAGGTCCGTATGTACACGTGCGGGCCGACTGTCTACCGCCCGGTGCACGTTGGGAATCTGCGCTCATACCTGCTCGCGGACTGGCTACGGCGGACGTTCGAGCTGTTCGGCAACCGCGTCGTCGCCGTCAAGAACATCACCGACGTGGGGCACATGCGCCAGGACGCCCTCGCGCAGGGCGAGGACAAGGTCATCGCGGCGGCGCTCGCGGCGGGAAAGACGCCGAAGGAGATCGCCGAGTTCTACGAA
>VBGS01000228.1:0-7760 GCA_005889445.1 Chloroflexota bacterium | reverse complement strand
TCGCGCTCTGGAAGCGCGCCGAAGCGAATCGGTCGCTGGTCTGGGACTCGCCATGGGGGCCAGGGTTCCCCGGCTGGCACATCGAGTGTTCCGCGATGAGCACGCATTACCTCGGCGAGCGCTTCGACCTCCACACCGGCGGCGTCGACAACATCTTTCCGCATCACGAGGACGAGATCGCGCAGTCCGAGGCGGCGTTCGGTCATCCGTCGGTGCGGCACTGGGTCCACGGACAGCATTTGCTCGCGGGCGGTCTCAAGATGGCGAAGTCGGCACGGAACACCGTGACGGTCGACGACCTCGTCGAGCTCGGCATCGATCCGCTCGCGTTTCGCTACCAATGCCTGCTCACGCACTACCGCGCCCCGATGCATTTCTCGATCGGCGCGCTTCGCCAGGCGGCGGAGGCGCTCGCTCATCTGCGCCAGCGGGTTCGCCACTGGGCCCAGCTGGCCCCCGACCGACTGGATGCGGCGGCACGCGATCGCTGGCTCACGCAGTTCCGCGGAGCGCTCGCGGAGGATCTGAACCTGGGAAGCGCGCTCGCGGTCGTGCAGCGCTGCGCGGCGGATCCGACGACCGCTGAGCGTACGCGGCTCGCCGTCGTGCTCGCCGCGGATGCGGTCCTCGGCCTCGATCTGGCCTCGGTAGCGGTCGAACACGCGCAGGCGCCGCGCGAGGTGATCGGCTCGGTCGAGGCGCACCTCGCCTCGCGCGCGGCGCGCGATTACCCGCGGGCAGACGCGTTCCGCGCATCGCTCGGCGACTACGAGCTCGAGGACCACGCCCGCGGCGCGCTGCTGTCACGGACGGACCGGCGAGTCGGCCCTCGCGTGCGGCGAACGATCTCGTCGGCGAAGGAGCTGCCGGACCGGCGTGGCGAGCCGGCGTCACGGTCGTGGTCGGTCGCGATCGTCACGCGCGAGTATCCCGAGGACCTCGAGCGGTGCGTGGCCGCGGTCCTCCGGTTTCTGCCCGACGACGGCGAGATCGTCGTGCTGGACGCCGGTTCGGGGAGCGACGCGCAAGAGCGGCTCGACAGGCTCGCAGCGCGTGACCCTCGGGTCGAGCCGATCTTCGCGGACCGTGATCCCGGTGAGGGCGCGGCCCGCAATGCGCTGCTACGCGTCGCCCGCGGGCGCCTCCTCCTCGAGCTCGATTGCTCGATCGAGCTCGTCGGCGACCTGTTCGGTCCGCTCGGCGATGCTCTTGCCGATGAGCGGGTCGGGCTCGCCGGGCCGTTCGGCCTGGTGAGCTCGGATCTCAAGCACTTCGACGAGCGCACCGCCGGCGACGTCGACGCGATCGAGGGGTACTGCGTCGCGGCCCCTCGGGGGGTGCTCATCGAGGTCGGCGGCTTTGATGAGCGGTACCACTTCTATCGCAATCTCGACATCGCGGTCTCGCTCGCGATCGGCGAACGGGGATACCGCGCGAGCGCGGTCGGCAGCGAACGGGTGCGCCGGCACGCGCACCGCATCTGGGAATCGCTCTCTGAAGGCGAACGTTTGAGACGGAGCCGCCGCAACTTCGATCGGATGTATCGACGGTTCCACGGTCGCGTCGCTCTGGTCGCGGGGTCGACATAGCGCGCCCCCATCCGGGCGGTCGTCTGCCTGTCACTCCAATGGGTCATGGTCGTACGGTCTCTGCGTCGGTAGCGTTCTTAGTGCTTGGTGATCTGGTCGTTCTTCGCCCGCGCGCTCTCTCACCGCAGTGCCGCCGTACGCCTGGCGATCGCAGGAACGATCGGACTGCTCGGCTTCAGCGTCGCGTGGGCTCTTGCGTACGCGCTGCTTCCCGAAGGCGCCACACGGTTCACGCTCGGGGTCATCCCCGCGCTCGACGCGCGGAACAGCGCGAGTCAGGTGGCGACGACGCTGTTCGTCTGGAACGTGAGCTTCGGTTTTGGCGTCATCGGTCTCGCGAGTCTTTACAGCATCGGGCCGATCTCACTCGCGTACCTCGCTCCATGGACATGGCTCGTCCGCTTCGGAGTCGCGCTCGGCACGAACTCGTTCGCGCTCTTCGTGCCCGGCGCGCGGGTCCCTCCGTTCGACCTTCGGGTGATCTTCTCGCACGCCGGCATCCCGGAGCTCATCGCCTACGTGGTGCTGGCGACCGTGCTCGCGAACGCCTCGGTGTGGCGGCAGCGGCGCGTGACCGACCGTCATCTCGTCCGTGTCCGACGTCTGCGCGACATCCGGTTGACCCGGATGGAGCTCTCCCTCATCGGTGTCGCGTTCGCCCTGCTCGCGGGCGCTGCGCTCATGGAAACATCGCAGATCGCCGCACTTCAGGCCGCGTAAGGGACTTCTTTAGACTCGACGCATGCCGAGCGGCGATCGCCGGCGCGTCGTCGTGACGGGCATCGGGCTCATCACTCCACTCGGCGCGTCGGTGGAGAAGACCTGGCGGGGCCTCATCGAAGGCAAGAGCGGGATCGGTCCGATCACGCGCTTCGATCCGGCCGGCCTCGACACGCAGATCGCGGGCGAGGTCAAGGACTTCGATCCACTCGATTACATGGACCGCAAGGAGGTCCGACGGGCCGATCGCTTCGCCCAGTTCGCGGTCGCGGCCGCGGGTCAGGCGCTGCGCGACGCGAAACTTGAGGTGACACCCGACCTGGCGCCCAGAGCAGGCGCCGCGTTCGGTTCGGGGATCGGGGGCGTGGAGACGCTCGTCGACAACATCATCTCGCACGACAAGGATCCAAAGCGCGTCTCGCCGTTCCTCATCCCGATGATGATCATCGACATGGCGGCCGGCGAGGTCGCGATGAAATACGGACTCAAGGGACCGAACATGGCGCACGTCTCGGCGTGCGCGTCGAGCGCGAACTCCATCGGCGAGGCCGCCGAGATGATCCGCCGCGACGAGGCCGACGTGATGGTCGCGGGGGGCGCCGAGGCGGGGTTGATCAAGGTCGCGATCGGCGCGTTCAATCAGGCGCGGGCGATCTCGACGCGCAACGACGCGCCCGAGAAGGCATCCCGCCCGTTCGACAAAGACCGTGACGGCTTCGTGTTCAGCGAGGGCGCGGGGTGTCTCATCCTGGAGGAGCTCGAGTTCGCGCGGTCGCGTGGGGCTCGCATCCTCGGTGAGTTCGTCGGTTACGGGCTGTCCGCCGACGCCTATCACGTGACGGCGCCGCCGCCGGGCGCCGAGGGCGCCGTCCGCGCGATGCGCATGGCGATCGACGATGCCGGCATGCGCGCCGAGGACATCGGGTACGTCAACGCGCACGGCACGTCGACGCAGGCGAACGACGGCGCGGAGACGGCCGCGCTCAAAACGGTCTTCGGGGATCGCGCGCATCAGGTCCCGATCTCGTCGACGAAGTCGATGACCGGTCATACCCTCGGGGCGGCAGGGGCGATCGAGGCGGCGATCTGCCTCCTGGCGATGCGCGAGGGCTGCCTGCCGCCGACGATCAATCAGGAAGTGGCCGATCCCGAGTGCGACCTCGACTACATCCCGAACCGCGCGCGCAAGGCGAATGTGTCGGTCGCGCTCTCGAACTCGATGGGCTTCGGCGGCCACAACGTGGCGCTGGTGCTCCGCCGGGACGTGGCCTGATGGCCGATCCGAAGAAGGTCCGCGCCGAGGCCAACGCGATGATCCCGGATCTGCTCGAGCGATTGGCTCGGGATGAGGTGCGGCAGCTCGAGACCAGACGCGCCGGGGTGCGCGTGCGGGTGACCAAGCTCGACGGCGCTCCCGTCGCGCCCGCGACCGGCGCGACGGCGCCGCGGACGGCGGGCGCGCCGCTTGTCACCGTGGCGTCCCCGACCCACGCGACCGAGCTCCCGACGGTGAATGCGCCGCTGACCGGCATCTTCTACCGAGGCGCGTCGCCGCAAGCGCAGCCGTTCGTGCAGATCGGATCGAGCATCGCGTCGGGCGACGTCATCGGGCTCATCGAGGCGATGAAGCTGTTCAATGAGATCCGGTCGACGGCCGCGGGCCGCGTGACGCGGATCTTCGCCGAGAACGGGCAGCTCGTGCGCGCGCATCAGCCCCTCGTCGAGGTGCAGCCCGCGTGAACGAAGAGAAGTGCGTCGTCTGCAACGAAACGCTGGGAGAGAAGGCACTTCGTCTGCGCTACGAGGGCCGGGTCTATTCGTTCAGCAGCGAGCGCTGAATCATCGTCAGCGGCATGCGGTCGCTGACGTAGCCGAGGGCGCGCATCAGCGGCGCAGGGTCGCTCGCGCGAACCTGCACCGCGTACACAATCGTCGGCACTCGCGAGGCCAGCTCCCCAACGGCGTCTGCGTCGGGCTTCCCATAGGAGCCCAGGATCGCGAAGGGCGCGTCGGCGTCGACCTCGGAGGGATCCTCGACCCTGAACAGCGAGAACGGGAGCTCCACAAGGCGGAGCAGCCGGAACACGCTGCCGTAGGGATCGATCACCGGAACCGCGAGGTCGAGTGCCACTGCCATGCGGGCAGGCTCGCGCGGCTCGGACGGCGCCAGAACACCTGATCGGGTGAGCCGCGCAGGCGCCGCGACGCCGCGGATACCGCGCGCTGCTACGGTGCCCCCCGATGGGACTACGACTTCTGTGGGTGACCGTACTCGTCGGCGTCGCGCTCGTGTCGGGCCTGACGACGTACGGCGCGCTCGCGGCGCGCTTTCCGCGCAGCTCCCAGAGCGCGTTCGCATCGCCCTCGCCGGCACAGACCGCGAGCCCGACCGCCACCGCGACGCCATCGCCCTCACCCACGCCGAGCCCGACCCCCGCGCCCGACCTGACGGTGACCGTGAAGAAGATCGACGTGCCGGCCGAGTTCCGGTACCTGATCGTGGGCAACGCGCCCGAGCTGCGGCTCATCGTGCTGGATCTCGATGCGAAAACGGCCAACGATGTCGGCACGATCCACGTGCCGACGACCCCGGGAGTCCAATTCCCATCGATCTCGCCGTCCGCCGATGGAAAGTCGCTGCTCATCTCGGTCTACCTGGCCGCGGGCGGCGCGACGGTCTATCTGGTCCACCCCGATCGCGGCGAGTCGCAGGCCCTTATCCGCGGCAGTGTCGTGTCAGCAGTGATCTCCCCGGACGCGACGCGGTTCGCGATCGGCCGGAACGACGCTGACCAAACGATGACCGGATGCGTCGCAGCTCGCGTTCGGAGTCGGCGTGGGCGACACTGGCGATCAGGCCGCGGTCGTGTCGGTGAGCTCGCCGGAGCTGCGGGTCGATCGTTCGGGGAGCGCAGTGCAGGTGACCGGCGGGGACGTTGCGCTCCTGAACGCGGTGAGCGGCGCCGAGTTCCGGACCGACAAGGAGCTCTTCGCGTGGTCGTCGCGGTCTGCGTTCGGCGGCGTGACCGCAACCTACGTCTATGACATCGCCGCGAAGCGGTCGACCGGTCTCTTCCGCTCTGCGGCCGACGACGTGCTGATCACGGCCGCGGCCTGGCGGCCCGGAGCCGATCAGTACGCGACGGTACAGCGGTCGGCTTGCTGCGGCGTCGACCTGCCGCAGACGGCGTGGCTGCGGGGACGCGACGGCTCGGCGCGCAAGCTGAACGATCAGCCCGTCGTGGTGGGCGAGACGTGGTGGTCACGCGACGGGTCGCGGCTCTTCGCACGCGAGGGGGCAGACGACTCGACCGGCGTCATCGTCGATCTGTTGACCGGCCGCGGCGTGGTGACCTTCTGCCTGCGCGGCGGGGGACCGCCGCCTGCACCCTGTAGCTAACGCGCGAAGATCTGCGACACCACGAACGCGATCGACATGAGGCTCGCCAGACCCGTGATGGCCCAGCCGAGCGGATAAAGCACCCGTCCGCTACGGAGCGTGCCGAGCCGATGCTCGCGCGATAGCCGCATTACGAAGATCAAGATGATCGGCAGCAGCAGTCCGTTGAGCACCTGCGCGAGGAACATCACCTGGATCAGTGGCAAGCCCGGAAGCACGACGAAGACCGCGCCCCCCGCCACGAAGATGGTGAGCAAACCGTAGAAGACGGGCGCCTCGCGCACCCGCCAGTGCAGACCGGCCTCCCAGCCGAACGCCTCGCACGCGAAGTACGCGCTCGAGAGCGGCACGGTCCCCAGGCCGAGCAGCGCGGCCGCGAACAATCCGATCGCGAACAGCGTGGTGGCGGATGGACCGACGAGCGGTCCGAGAGCGCGCGCCGCGTCGGCGGCGTCGCGGATCGTTCCGCCGGCCACCCAGATCGTCGCGGCGCAGGCGACGATGATGAAAGCCGCGACGAGGTTGGTGAACAGACCCGAGCCGAGCGCGATATCCGCGCGGACCGGCCCCAGGTCGCGTGGGCCAAGGCCCTTGTCGGCGACATACGACTGGATGAGCGCCTGTCCCCAGGGCGTGATCGTGGTGCCGACGACGCCGACGAGCGTCAGGAAGTACGCGCCCGTCCAGGTGATCTCGGGAATGACCACGGCCCTCGCGGCATGACCCCAGTCGGGATTCGCCAGCGACGCTGACACGGCGTAGGCGATGGAGACGCCCGCGCCGATCGCCACGAATGCGTACTGGATGCGGCTGAAGCTGCCGCGCGCAAGGAGGATGACGACGATCGCCGCGGCCATGGCCGCGGCGAGATCGGCTGACACGCCGAAGAGCCCGAGCGCGGCCGCGACGCCGGCGAATTCGGCGACCGTGGTCCCGATGTTCGCGACGAGCATCGTGAGAACGGCGAACGCGGTCCAGCGCACGCCGAACCGCTCGCGAATGAGTCCGGCCAGCCCTTGACCGGTGGCCAGCGCCAAGCGCGCCCCGACCTCCTGCGTGATGACGAGCGCGATAGCGGTGACGAGGAGCACCCACATGAGTCCGTACCCGAACTGCGCGCCGGCGAGGGAGTACGTCGTGATGCCGCCGGCGTCGTTGTCGGCGAACGCCGTCACGAGGCCCGGACCGAGAACGAGCAGGAAGATGCGGAGCTGTCTGCGAAGGCGCACCGGCGCCGAACCGATGGCGACGGTCACCGGGCGAGGGTCCGGCCTGACCTCTTCTTCCAGCCCCGCGGGAGCATGAGCTCGACAACGTCGTCGACGGTGACGGTGCCGCGCAGGCGGCCGCGCGCGTCGACGACCGGGAGCGCGAGCAGGTCGTACTTCGCGATGAGCGAGGCGACGTCTTCCTTCGACGTCTCCGCGGATACCTTCAAGATGTTTGGATCCATGATCTCCGTGACTCTCGTCTCGGGTGATGCCACCACGAGGTCGCGCAGGGAGAGCACGCCCTCGAGCTTCTCCTGCGGATCGACGACGTAGAGGTAGTACGTCAGCGCCGGATCGGGCTTCTTCTCGCGCAGCAGATCGATCGCCTGTGCGGCGGTGAGCTCCCCGGGAAGCGCGAGGAAGTCGCTCGTCATGATGCCGCCAGCGGAATCTTCAGGGTAGGTGAGGAGCTCTTCGACGTCCTGCGCCTCTTCCTTCTGCATGAGGTCGACGAGCTCCTCGCGCCGCTCCTCGGGCAGGTCCTGCAGAAGGTCCGCCGCCTCGTCGGGGTCCATCTCCTCGAGGATGTCCGCCGCGCGCTCCTCGGGAAGGTCGGAGACGATCGCCGCCTGCATCTCGGGCTCGACCTCCTGCAGCGTGTCCGCCGCGGTCTCGATGTCCAGCTGCTGGAAGACGGCGACCCGCTCGTCGGCGGTCATCTCCTCGACGACATCGGCGATGTCCGCTGGATGCAGCAGCGCGAGCTTCTGGTGCGGGATCGTCAGCCGGACGGCCGGCGGGTGGGTCGCGGTCTCGGTCGCCTCGAGCGGCTCGACGAGA
>VBGS01000227.1 GCA_005889445.1 Chloroflexota bacterium | reverse complement strand
CGGGCGATCCGGAGCGCCTCGCGGAGATCGAGCGCCGCCGTGACGGCATCCCGCTGGTGCCCGCGGTCGTCGACGAGCTGCGTGAGATCGGGCGTCAGACCGGGGTCACGTTCCCCAGTTAAATTCTGCCCAGAACAGGCTCCGCGCGAGAGCCAACACGCGAGCCTGGCTACTCCTTCGGCACAGCAAAGAACGTGATCGCCGCGGCGATCACGGTGAGGGCGACGGCGGCGGCGAAGACCGCCTCGACCGAGCCGGCGGCGATCGCGCCGCCGATCGCGGTGCCGACCGGGAAGCCGATGAAGTTGAGCGACATAGACACAGCAAACGCACGGCCGAGCCATGCCGGATCGGTGCGACGCTGTCGCATCGTGAAGAGCACGACATCGAACGGGCCGGTCGCGATGCCCAGGACGAGCATCGCGACGCCGACGATCAGCAGATCCGGCGCGAGCAGCGCGATCAAGTAGCCGAGGGACTGCAGCAAGATCGATCCGGCCATCAGCTCGCGCTCGCGGCCCGCGGTCCCGAAGCGACCGACCAGGAGCACCGACACCGCCGCTGTGAGTCCCTGCAGCGTGAAGAGCTGGCCGACGCGCGCGGCGTCGCCGCCGAGCCGAAGCAGGACGAGCACCGGCAGACCGATGTAGAAGAGCCCGCCGGCGATGTTCGCGGTCGAGATCGTGATCGCCAGGCCCCGGAGCGTGGGGTGCCGGACGACGTAGACGAGACCGGCCCACGCGTCCTGGATCAGGCCGCCGTGCGGGACGACGCCGAGCGGGTCGCGAAGCCGGCTCGTCACGAAGGCCGCGACCGCGTACATCACCGATGTGAGCGCGAGTGCCCAGAGGCTCCCGACGGTCGCGACCAACCCGCCGGCGATCGCCGGTCCGAAGATGCTCGAGACGACATACCCGTTGCTGTCGATCGCGTTGGCGCGCTCCCACAGCGGCCGCGGGACGAGCAGCGGGAAGAGTGTCCGCACGCCGGTCGTCGACAGCGGGAACGTGAGCGACATGACCGTCACGATCGCGAGGAGGAGCGCCTCGGTGATGACGTTCGTTGCGCCGAGGACGACGATGAGCGCGAGGCACGCCGCGGCAACGCAGTAGTCGAAGACCATGAGCCGCGTGCGCCCGTGACGGTCGAGGAGCGCGCCGGCGATCGGGCTGAGCACGAGCCCTGGGGCGAGGGAGAGGAACGCGACGAGCCCGGCGACCGTCGCCGTGTGGAATCGGTCGAGCGCGAACAGCACCAAGACGAGCGAGACCATCGTGTTCGCGGTGCGCGCGAGGATCATCCCGCTCACCAGACGGGAGAAGCCCTCGATCGAGAACAGGCGCCGATAGCTCGGAGACGCGTCTGGAGTCACGGACACGGGACGCCGAGCGTAGCGGAGTGTTAGCTCGCTGGTCGAAGCGGTCTGCGCGTCGGCGGAAGAGACGCGTCGATCCACCGCGCGAGCGCGTCGGCGTTGTAGCCGGCCTGCACGCGATGGCGGATCAGCGCGACGCCGATCGTACGGAAGAGCTTGTCGACGAACGCATCGCGATCGGCGCGGTCGCGGCGGTAGTGGGTCGAGTCGTCGAGCTCGATCGCGACGACCGGCGCCAGCGTCACCGGATCGCAGAGCACGAAGTCCACGTGCTTGGAGCTGACGCGGTTGAAGGCAGCCTGATTCACCTCACGGTTCGTGATCTCGCAGAGATCGTTGAGCCCGACCTTGAGCAGGATCACGAAGCGAGTGCCGATCGCCTCCTTCAACACGTTGTAGAACGCGAGCTCGGCTGGGGAGAGCATCGACTTGCGCGGCGCGTAGGGAAATGCGACCGGGAGCTTCTCCGCGGCCGCGCTCAGCGCGACGATCTCCCGGTTCACGCCCCTGCGCGGGAAGAACACCGCGAGGCAGCCGCGCCGATCCTGGGTCATGGTCGAGCGAGGCTAGGGCCAGGCGGGTCCTGTTTGAAGCAGTACGAGCGGTCTAGGACTCCGAAATCGCGAGGAATCCGGGTCCCGGACGCATGAGGCGACGGGCCGCGATGAGGCCCGAGACAGTCGACCATTCGATCGGCCAGGAAAACCACTTCCCCACCTCGTCCTGATGCGCGAGGACCGCGGCGCGCACGCCGACGAGGACGAGCTCGGCGAGCGCCTGCTCCGTGTTCGCTTTCCAGGGCTTGGTCCAGACCTGATCCCAGCGCGCGAGCTCGGAGGTGTGCTTGTGCCCGCCCTTCCCATCGTCGATCTCGATGTCGCGCGACACGACCGCGCCGACGGACTCGAGCTTCTCGCGCACCTTGCGAAGCGCGGGCGCTTCGAGCCCGAGCTCGTTCTTGACGTCGTCGAGCTGCGAGGGACCGGCCGTGCGGAGCAGACGTAGCAGGCGCGCGCCGTCATCGGCGGCCTTATCGGCCTCCGCGAGCGCCGCACGGGCGAGCGGATCCACGGCGCGCGCGGCGTCGCGATCGAACAGCAACACCTTGCCGCGATGCACCTTGAGCGCGAGGACACCCGGTCGCAGCGCGAGCGCGCCGCCCCACGGCCACTTCGTCTTTGGCCACGACCCGAACCCGGCGGCGCCGCGCTTGTACGGCTCCTCGTGACAGGCGGCGAACAGGCTTGGGAGCGCCGAATCCTGGGTGAGCGTCAAGACACCGCGATCGCGAAGGAAGGCGTCCGCCTCGTCGAGCGTCCCGAGGGCGCGGTCCGGTGTGAGCCGGCACTCGAAGAGCCGCCGCTGCCGAAGCTCCGCGAGAGTCGCCACGTGCGGGAGATTAACGGTGGGCGAACTAGGCAGTCCCCCGCCGTTATGCTATGACCTCTTATGAATTATTAATAAGGAGCCAGGGCCATGGGCAAGGGCACGCGCAAGACGGCCGCGAAGTCTCGCACCAAGGGGCGTAGCCCCGCGCGTCCTCGGAGCATCTCGGTCACCGATCCCGAGTGGCAAGAGGTCGAGCAGTTCGCCGCACGGCGTGGCTTCGGCAGCACGTCCGACGGCGCGCGCCAACTCCTCCGCAGCGGCCTTCGCACGGAGCAGCTCATTGAGGAGTACACGGCCGCGTCGGCTTGGCAATTGGCGGAGGCGTGGACCGACGCGCAGGCTATCGCTGGCGGCGACCGTGCGGTCGGCAACTGGGATCGCATCGCCGAGGCAGCGGAGCAGGCGCGGGCACGGATCCGTGAGCGCGCCGCGGCACAGCGCGCGGTGAGGGCGGGAATCTAGGCCAAGTGGC
>VBGS01000226.1 GCA_005889445.1 Chloroflexota bacterium | reverse complement strand
CGAAGGCGCAAAGCGCGTGATCGACGTGGCAACCCTGACCGGCTCGATCGCGGTCGGCCTGGGCCAGCATTTCAGTGGGCTGTTCGGCAAGCCGGACTCGTTCGTCGCTATCGTCCGGGAGACCGCTTCGGCGGCGGGCGATCGCATGTGGCCCATGCCCCTCACCGACGAGTACCGCGACGAGGTCAAGGGTGAGGTGGCCGACATCCGGAACAGCACCGGTGCTCGGGCCGGAGGTGCCATCACCGCCGCCGCCTTCCTCGAATCCGCTGTGGACGAGGGGACTGAGTGGGCGCATCTGGACATCGCCGGGACGTTCTGGTTTGAGCGGGACCGGCCCCATGCGCCGAAAGGGCCGCAGGGCCCGGCTGTTCGCACCCTGATCGCTCTTGCAGAGCGCTATGCGCAAGACGGAAAATAGAACGTGTGGTCTATCTAGCGAGTCCCGGCTCGGCCCGACCGAGGGCCCCCGCGCGGTGGGGCACCGGCCGGAGGCCGGGGGGTCCGCCGCCGCGTAAAGAGGGTTTCGGTCGGGCCGAGCCTGTCGCTCGAGATCGCCTGAGATGACAGAACAGCTGAGTTTCCGTCTTGGCGAGCCGCGACCTGACATCCTTCAGGGTCTCCAGCCGGAGCAGCGTCTCGCCGTCGAGCATGGTGCCGGTCCCCTTCTCGTCGTCGCGGGAGCGGGGACGGGTAAGACGCATGTCCTCACCGCGCGGATCGTCCATCTCATCACCTCGGGCGCGGCGAAGCCCCACGAGATCCTCGCGGTGACCTTCACCGAGCGGGCCGCCGCCGAGATGCAGGAGCGAGTCGACATCAACACGCCGATCGGTTTAAACGACGCGGTGATCCGCACCTTCCATGGATTTGGGGACGAGGTCTTTCGCGAGTTCGCGCTCGAGCTCGGACGAAGCGGCGAGCTGCGCGTCCTCTCGCCAGCGGAGCAGGTGATCCTGGTCCGCGAGCATCTCTACGGCTGCTCGCGCTGCGAGGTCGCTCCTCGCCGGAGGCCTACGTCGCGTATGCGAAGTCGCTTCGCGAGGCGGTGGGGGATTCGCTCGATGCCGATGTCAAGGCGGACGAGGCCGCATCGCATGAAGAGCTCGCGGCGACCTACGACGCCTACACGCGGATAAAGGAACGGCACGGCGTCGTGGACTTCGGCGATCAGATCGCTCTCACGCTGAAGCTGCTCCGCGACCATGCCGCCGCGGCGGCGCGGCTGCGGAGCCGTTTCCGATACATCCTCGTGGATGAGTTCCAGGACACCAACGACGCGCAGTTCGAGCTTCTCCGGCTTCTCGCCGAGCCGCACCGCAACATCACCGTTGTCGGAGACGACGACCAGTCCATCTTCGCCTGGCGTGGCGGAACGCTTCGCAACTTCGAGCGTTTCCGCGAGGCCTATCCCGACCACCGCACCGTCCCGCTCGTCGACAACCGGCGCTCGCCGCAGGGCCTCCTCGACGCCGCGTACCGCCTGATCAGCAAGAACCCGGATCGCCTCGAGAGCGCGCTCGGAATCGACAAGCGCCTTCGTGGGCGTCCGTCGTCGGACGAGATCGCCGACGTTGACCACATCCAAAAGGTGAGCGGCGCCGAGGAAGCCGAAGCGGTCGCCGACTTCATCGCGAACGAGACGGTCCGTCGTCAGCGGCGATACGGCGATTTCGCGATCCTCGTTCGGAACAACGCTGACGCGACGGGGTTCCTGCATGCCCTTGCGCAAAGACAGATCCCGACGCACTTCTCCGGCGGTGGCCAGCTCTACGAGCGGCCCGAGATCCGGCTCCTCCTCTCCTTCCTGTCCGCGGTCGCGCTCCCCTCCGACTCGCGACACGTCTACAACCTCGCGGTCAGCTCGCTCTACGCGTTCCCGGCCGACGATCTCGCGCGCGCGATGGAAGGGAGCGGTCGACGGCAGAAGCCGCTGCGCGAGGTCTTCGACGAGATCGCGCGCGGCGCTCTTCCCGCGAGCGAAGCCGCGGTCGCCGCGGCAACAGCGCTCTGCGCCGATCTCGAGGACTACGCCGCGCGCGCCACGGAGCTGACATCGGCGGCGCTGCTGTACGAGTTCCTCGACCGATCGAAGCTCCTCGCGCGCTACCTTGACCCGGACTCAGCGCTTGTCGAAGAGCAGGGACGGAACGTCGCGAAATTCCTTCGATTGGTGCAGAGCGCCGGCCGCGCCTTGGCCACCGATCACGCCTCGTTCTTCGTGCCGCATCTGGAGCTTCTGCGCGAGGCGGGGGACGATCCGGTCGCAGCCGACTTCGAGGCGTCGCGGGACCAGGTGAATGTGCTGAGCGTCCACAAGGCGAAGGGGCTCGAGTTCGGGGTGGTATTCCTGGTGCACGCGACGGACGAGCGCCTTCCGGGTCAAGCGCGGCTCGACGCGTTCCGCCTGCCCGATGGCCTCGGCCGGATGCCCGCGCCCGATCGCGAACATCACATCGCCGAGGAGCGCCGGCTGGCGTATGTCGCGATGACCCGCGCGAAGGACGTCTTCTATTTCACGAGCGCGATCGACTACGGGTTCCAGCGCCCCAGCCGGCCCAGCCGCTTCATCGGCGAGGCGCTTGGCCGCGAGCCCTCGCGCATGAGTGGACCGCTGCGAGTCATCCAGGAGCTGCAACGTTTCCAGCGGCCACCCGGCCAGGCCGACGCGCCGCTGCCCGCGCTCGGTCCTGACGACGTGCTGACGGTGTCGTATGAGGCGATCGACGACTACCAGCGCTGCGCCCTGCTCTATCGGTTCAAGCACGTCCTTCAGATCCCGGTGCTGCCGACGCCGCAGATGACCTACGGCCTCGCGCTGCACGAGGCGGTGCGCGACTTCCTGCGGCGAAAGCGTGAAGGCGAGTCACCGACGCTCGCCGAGCTCCAGTCAGTCTTCCGCGCGGCATGGCTGGCGGAGGGCTTCATCAGTCCGGCGCACGAGAGCGAACGTTTCCAGGCCGGCCTCGACTCGCTCCGCCGGTTCTTCGAAGACGAGCGCATGCGGCCCGCGCCGGAGCTGGTGGAGCAGCGCTTCAGCTTCATGATCGGGAACGATCGCGTTGTCGGGCGATGGGATCGCGTGGATCGCGCGGCCGACGGGTCGGTCGTCATCGACTACAAGGCCGGCGCCGACGAAGAGGGAAGCGGACGAGCGCAGCGTGCCGCGAACGAGAGCCTGCAGCTCCGTCTGTATGCCCTGGCCCACGAGCGCGTCTACCGCGAGCGACCCGTGAGAGCGGTGCTTCACTTCCTCGAGAGCGGCGAGCGTGGATCGGTCATGCCGACCGATGACAGCCTCGGCGCGGTGCGCGCGCTCGTCACCGCGACCGCGACACGGATCCGCGCGCGCGAGTTCGCCGCGAACCCGAAAGGACTTCGCACCTGTCAGCAGTGCCCGTACCACCAGATCTGTCCGAGCTCGCTCACCGCGCCCACCGCGGGTGCGGTCGCAGTGGCCGTGCCGACCTAGCTGTCTCTGCGCAGGGACAGAAGGTGAGAGCGGGGAGCGCAGGCTCCCCGCTCTCGCTGCTTCGAGCTACGCGGTGGCCGCGCGGCGCTGCGTGCGGACGAGTCGCGCGAGACGCAGGCCCGCGCCGATGGCGATGAGCGCCGCCGCGATCGGGACCGCCGTGCCGAGCGGATCGCTCGCCACGTGTACGAGCCGGCGGCGGGGAAGTAGACCTTCGCGGTGTAGTGACCCGGCGTGCCGTCGGGGGTGCCCGGGTAGGACAGGACCTTGCCGGTGCCGTTCCGGATGACGATCTCGGTCGTGTCGGCCTTGTACGGCTCGACCCCATCCATCCGGATCATGTATCCGAGCGTGTAGTTCTGGCCGGCGTGCCACTCACTCGGAAGGCTGTCGAACTTGGTGACTGCTCCTTCTTTGGCGAGCGCCGCGCCACCCAGGGCGAGCAGGGCGAGGAGCGCGCCGAGCGCGAGGACGGTGATGCGTCGCATGCGTTGCCTCCAGGTCGTGGCTGCATGGCCCTTGCGCCACTTGCCCTCTCTACAACCGTCGCGCCGCGAGGTTCCGAAGGCGGTCGTCAGGCGGGCGCCAGCCGCGCCGCAGGATGCGTCCCGCGCGACCGGACCAGGACGAAGAGCAGGACCAGCGCGATGACGATATTGATCGCGAGCATCGCGAAGATCCCCCGGTAGCCGAAGCGCGGTAGGAAGACCTCCGCCGCGACGAAGACCGAGAGCGGGATCGCGAACGACTCGGAAGCCGCCTTTAGCCCGGCGAAGACGCCGGTCTCGTCGGGCGGGATGAGCTCGGTGAGGAGGGGCCAGGACATCGCGGTCGCCGCGCCGTTGCCGACACCGGCGAGGGCAAGGACCGTCCGGCTGCCGACGCGCTCGGCGATCTTGCCCGAGACGACGGCGGAGGCCGCGGTGACGAGCAGCGTGAGGCCGGCGAGGGCGAAGGCGACCTCGGCGGTCTCACCGATGTCCTCGATGATGAAGAGCGTCAGGTAGGGAAGGACGGCGTTAATTCCGAACTGGTAGACGAACAGCGTCGCGAGGTAACGCATCGCCGCGGTCTGTCGCGCGATCGCGCCGAGGTAGCGGCGCCAGCCGTAGTGCTCCTTGCGGGCCACCAGCTCGCGGCGTTCCTTGATACCTAATATGGTTGCAGCGAACGAGACGACCATCGTCACCCCGACGAGGGGATAGATCCAGAGCGGGACCTCGCCCGAAGCCGCGGCGCGCGAGACGATGACAAGGAAGACGACCTGCGCGAAGAGCTGGATGCCGGTCGAGACTCCGGAGAGCAGACCGCGTTCCTGCACCGGAGCGATGTCGGCGAGAAGGGCCGCGTACGGGTCCACCGCGGCGTTGAAGAAGATCGAGAAGAGGAAGATCGCGATCGCAAGACCGAGCAGGGTGTGCGTGAAGAAGCCGGCGATGACGAAGAAGAACGCCGAGAGCGGGATGCCGATCGCGATGAAGATGCGACGGCGGCCCAGATGCGGGGTCCAGATCCGGTCCGAGATCGCGCCGACGGTCGGCTGGATCACGACGCCCTCGATGCTGCGAGTGCTCGAGAGCAGCCCGGTCAGCAGATCGGGCGCGCCGAAGCTCTTGAGGATCGGTGGCAGCACGAAGTTGTTGAACGCGAAGAAGGCGCCGGCACCGATCGAGCCCGCGGAATAGAGCAGGGTCGTGCGCCGATCGAGGGTCTGCATCAGGCGGCGTTTGTAGCGCACGCGTCCAGTCCGAAGGTGGGCCTGACCGCCTGGCGGACGTGCTCCGACCGACAATGTCCGCTTCGAACACTTGTGCTATGCGGGTTTCGCCCGGACAATCCGGGGCGATGGAGCTCGTCATCGCGTTCGCGCTGGTCGCCGCCGCGGCTGCGCTCGCCGCGCTGGCGGTCACCGTGCGGCGGCCGCGGGCCGCGGACCCGAATATCGCGCTCGTCGCGCAGGTCCAGGCCGCCCAGCAGGGGATGCAGTCGAACGTTCAGCTGCTGGCCGGATCGCTCGCTGAGCTCCGCGGCGAGCTTCATCGGGCCCTCGGCGCGACGGAGCAGCAGCTGACCACGCAGACGGGCGCCACCCAGCGGACCCTCGCGGATCTGTCACGCCAGCTCGGCGCGCTTTCCGAGCAGGGCCAGCGGATCGGCGAGCTCGCGAAGGACATCGGGTCGCTCCAAGACCTGCTGCGCGCGCCGAAGCCCCGCGGCGGTTTCGGCGAGCTGCTCCTGGAGCGGCTGCTGCACGACGCGCTGCCCGCGTCGGCGTACGAGATCCAGCACACCTATCGCGACGGATCGCGAGTCGACGCGATGGTCCGCTACGCCGGACGCATCGTGCCCATCGATGCGAAGTTTCCGAACGAATCGTGGACCGCGCTCGCGAGCGCGGCTGGCGACGATCGACGCGCGAAGCGGCGCGCGTTCCTGCAGCAGGTTCGGCGTCACGTCGACGCGGTCGCGCGTTATGTCTCGCCCGCCGATGGGACGATCGACTTTGCCTTGATGTACATCCCCTCGGAAGCCGTGTACTACGACGTCGTGCTGCGCGAGGAGGAAGGCGAAGTGGACCTCACCGCGTATTGCGCGGAGCGCCACGTGATCCCCGCGTCTCCGAACACGCTGCTCGCCTATCTGCAGGTCGTCGCCCTCGGGGTCCGGGGGCTCGCGATGCAAGAGCGCACGCGTGAGCTGCAGCAGGGCGTCGGCGCGGTCCGCCGCGAGTTCGAGCGATTCGTCGACCTGCACGATCAGCTCGGCCGCCACCTCGAGAACGCGACCAAGAAGTTCGACGAGACCGACCGCGCGCTCGCGCGCGCCTCGGGCGCGATCGAGACCCTCGCGCAGGCGCCCATCGCCGCGGGCAGCGAACAGGTCGCGCTGCCGCTGGGTCCGGACGCGCGCAACCCCGAGGAGCGCTGACGAAGGCGGCCCTCGCGCTCGCGGGCGCCGCGGGCCTGGCGCTCGTCGGCTTCCTCGTGTGGACGCGCGACCCGGTGGGCCCGCTGACGATCGCGCTGGTCATCCTCGGTACAGCGATCGCCGTCGCGGGCGCGACGAGCGTCCTCGGCCTCACGCTCGAGGAGCGTTCCGCCGCGGCCGCGCGTCCGCGGCGTCGCGTGCCGCGGCGCGGACGCGCGCTGCGACGCGGCATCGGCGCGGGCGTGCTCGTCGCGGCGCTGGGTCTGCTACGCGCCGTCGATGGCCTCACCCTCGTCACCGGCGGATTCGTCATCACGGGCTTCGTCCTCGCGGAGCTCGTCCTTCTGACGCGGCCGACCACCCCTTCGGGGTAGCCTCGATCGCAGAGTGGATCTGGCGGCGCAGAAGCGGCGGGTCGGCGAGGGGGTCGATGCACGCGCGGCTGCGCTCGATCGGCTGGCGCTCGAGATCCACGGGCATCCGGAGCTCGCGTTCGAGGAGCGCTTCGCCGCCGAGGGCCTGACGAAGCTCCTGGAGTCCGAGAAGGTCGACGTGCGTCGTGGCGTTGGGGGGCTCGAGACCGCGTTCGTGGCCGAAGCGGGGGCGGGCGAGCCCGTCGTCGCGATCCTCGGCGAGTACGACGCGCTGCCGGGCCTTGGCCACGCCTGCGGCCACAACCTCATGGGCACGGCGGCGATCGGCGCGTTCCTCGCGCTCCGCGACGCGGCCGACGGGATGCGCGGCCGGATCCGGATCGTTGGCTGCCCCGCTGAGGAGCGCGGCGGCGGGAAGGTCTTCCTGATCAGGGCCGGCGTCTTCGCCGACGTCACCGCCGCGCTGATGTATCACCCGGGCGATCGCGACGAGCTCGACCCCCTGATGCTGGCGATGGTCAGCCTCGAGATCGAGCTCGCCGGAAAGGCCGCGCACGCCGCGGCCGAGCCGTACGAGGGTGTGAACGCGCTCGACGGGCTGCTGCTCGGCTGGAACGCGATGTCCGCGATGCGCCTGCTGATCCGCAGCGATTCACGCGTGCACGGGATCATCACCGATGGCGGCAAGGCGCCGAACATCATTCCGGACCGCGCGGCCGCGCGACTCATGGTGCGATCACCCGACAACGCTTATCTCGCCGACCTCCGGAGGCATGTCTGCGAGGTGGTGACCACGAACCGCCCGCTCGCCGAGGCGTTCGCCGCGAATGCGAAGGCACTCGGTCGCGCGATGCAGCCTCGACGTCCCGCTGACACCCACGGCTCGACGGATATGGGCAACGTGACGACGGTCGTCCCCGGCATCCATCCGTTCCTGTCGATCACCGACGGCCCCGTCCCCGGGCACTCGATCGCCTTCACCGAGGCGGCGAGGTCGCCGCGCGCGCTCGAGACGATGCACCTCGCGGCCAAGGCGCTCGCGATGACCGCGCTCGACGTGCTCGCCGATCCGGGGCTGGCGAAGCGGGCGAAGGAGGCGCACAACGGACACAAGATCTGATTGGCAAGGAGCGGCGCGGACGCCGCAGGAGGCGGAGCGCCTCGCGGCGCTGTACGACCTCGACTGCGCGCCGCTCGAAGGCGCGGATGACGTCGAATGGTTCGGCGGGCTCGCCCGGCGGACCGGGGGACCGATCCTCGAGCTGGGCTGCGGCACCGGCCGCATCACCGTGCCGCTCGCGCAGGACGGTCATCACATCGTGGGTCTCGACTGGTCCGCGGCGATGCTCGAACGCGCCGAGCGGCGCGCGCGACGCGCGAACGTCGAGGTGCGCTGGGTCGAGGGCGACATGCGCGCGTTCTCGTTCGACGAAGCGTTCGGCCTCATCCTCATCGGGTTCAACTCCTTCCTCATGCTGACGCCCGACGACCGTTGGGCCTGCCTCGCGCGCGTCCGCGAGCATCTCGGACCCCGCGGTCGCTTCGCGGTGGATGTCTTCCAACCGGACCCCGAGCTCATCGTTGGAAAGGACGGCGGCGTCGTCGACGAGTGGGAGCGCGTCGACCCCGAGACGGGCCGGGCGGTGCGGAAGCTCTCATCGAGCCGCGCCAACGTCGACGGCGTGATCTACCGGATGTGGTACGACGAGACGCAGCCCGACGGGACCGTCCGCAGGATCGGCGGGATCACCTCGCTCCATTACGTCTACCGGCGCGAGAGCGAGCTTCTCTTCACCGAGGCGGGCTTCGAGATCGAGTCACTGCATGGCGACTACGACGGCAACCCCGCCGGTCCTTCGTCGCGAAAGCTGCTGATCGTCGCCAAGCGCCGCGAGCGCGGGAGCGGCCGCGAGCGGCGCCACGCGTGACCGACCTGCTGCTCCGCGGCGGGACCGTCATCGACGGGACCGGAGCACCGGCGCGCATGGCGGACGTCGCGATCCGCGACGGCCGGATCGTCGCGGTCGGGCCCGACCTGGCCGCGGATGGTGCGCGCGTGATCGACGCCGGCGGGAAAGCGGTCGCGCCGGGCTTCATCGACATCCACTCGCACTCCGACGAGGCGATGTTCGTCAACGACGCGCTCGAGAGCGCGCTGCACATGGGCGTGACCTGCGTGGTGTGCGGCAACTGCGGCGGGTCGTCCGCGCCGGTGAGCGGTCTCGCAGAGGCGGAGCTCGACCGGGAGCTCGCGCGCCTGGCGGTGAAGCGCACCTGGTCGTCGTTCGGCGAGTACGCGAGCGCGGTGGATCGCGCGCGGCCGGCGATCAACGTCTGCTCGTTCGTCGGTCACGGCACGCTCCGCTCGTGCGTCATGGGCGCGGAGGATCGCGCGCCGACCGCCGACGAGCTGCGGCGAATGCGCGCGCTTCTGGCGACGTCCATGGACGAGGGCGCGATCGGAATGGCGTCGGGCCTCATCTACCCGCCGAGCGCTTTTGGCACGACGGACGAGCTGGCATCGCTCTGCGCGGTCGTGCGCGAGAAGGGCGGCCTGTACGCGAGCCACATCCGCAACGAGTCGAGCCGTCTTCTGGATGCCGTCGAGGAGAATCTCGAGATCGGCCGCCGCTCGCGCGTACGGGTGGAGCTCTCGCATCACAAGGCGGCGGGACCAGTACCCCTACACCGCGTCCTCCACCGGCCTCGCGGTGACGATCCCGAACTGGGTGCACGAAGGCGGCACGCAGAAGATGTGCGAGCGGCTCGCCGATCCCGCGGTCCGCGCACGGATCCGCACCGAGGAGGTTGAGACCGGTCGCGCGTGGGATCGCATCGTCATCGCGCGAGCGCGGCACCACCCCGAGTGGGCGGGGAAGACCGTGGCGCAGCTCTCGGCGGAGGCGGCCCGCGATCCGCTCGAGTGGTCATGCGATGCGCTCATCGAGCACGATGGCGCGGTCGACATCGTTCACCATTCGATGAGCGAAGACGACGTCCGCTACGTGATGGCGAAGCCGTGGGTGGCCATCGGGAGCGACTCGCGGGCCAACGCACCGTACGGCCCGCTGTCGTTCGGGAAGCCGCATCCGCGCTCGTATGGCACGTTCCCGCGAGTCCTCGGGCGATACGCGCGCGATGAGAAGGTCCTCGCATTGGTGGACGCGGTCCGCAAGATGACCGCGCTGCCCGCGTCGCGGCTGCGACTCGCGGGCGGCGGCATCCTTCGCGGGGGCGCTCGTGCCGACGTCGTGGTCTTCGATCCGTCGACCGTCGCGGACGCGGCCACCTACGACGATCCACATCGCTATCCGGTCGGCGTCGAGTGGGTGATCGTGAACGGCGGCGTCGCGCTCGAGCGCGGCGAGACCAGCCGCGAGCGCCACGGTCGCTTCCTGCGCCTTGGCGCGGAGCTCGGAGGCGCGTGAAGGTCGCGATCCTCGCCGAAGGGCAGCTCGCGCCCGCGACCGCGAAGACCGCGATCGGCGTGCTGCGCTACGCGCCCTATCCAGTCGTCGCGGTGATCGATTCATCACGCGCGGGCAGTGACGCGGCACGTCACATCGGCGTCGGCGCCGACGTGCCGGTCGTCGCGACCGTCGACGACGCGATCGCGCTCGGCGCGGAGGTTCTGCTGATCGGCACCGCCGCCGCGGGCGGGCGCATCGCGGATGCGGACCGGCCTTTCCTCGCGAGGGCGCTCGAGCGAGGCGTGGCCGTGTGGAACGGGCTTCACGAGCGCGTCCTTTCGGACCCGCGCCTTGCCGCCGCCGCGAAGCGGGGCGGCGGGACCGTGCGCGAGCTCCGCGAGCCGCCGTCCGACCTGGTGATCGGAGGCCATCGGCGGCCTCGCTTAGGCGCGCGCGTGGTGCTCACCGTCGGCAGCGACGCCGCGGTCGGCAAGATGACCGCGTCGCTCGAGCTCGTTCGCGCGCTTGGGCGGGCTGGCGAGCGCGCCGCGTTCGTCGCGACCGGCCAGACGGGGATCGCCATCGCAGGTGCGGGCGTGAGCGTGGACGCCGTCGTGGCGGACTTCGTGGCGGGCGCGGCCGAGCGGATGGTGTGCGACGCCGCCGAGGACGCG
>VBGS01000182.1 GCA_005889445.1 Chloroflexota bacterium | reverse complement strand
GTCGACCTCCGACGCGACGACGACCTTCTTGCGGCCGACAAGGCGCACCGCCATGAGCGCCGCCTCCGCCATCGCCGAGGCGCCGTCGTACATCGAGGAGTTCACGACCTCCATCGCGAGAAGCTCGGCCATGAGCGACTGGTACTCGAAGACCGCCTGCAGCGTGCCCTGACTGACCTCGGGCTGGTACGGCGTGTACGCGGTGAGGAATTCGCCGCGCAGGGCGAGCACGGGCACGGCGGCGGGGATGTAGCGGCGCTGGATCGGCCCGCCGATGAAGAAGGGGCCCGAGCCGGCCGTTCGGTTCATCGCCGCGAGACGCTCGAGCTGGGACTGCACCTCCATCTCGGAAAGACCCGGGGCGAGACCGAGCCTCGGGTGGCGAGCGTCCTGCGGGATCGCGGTCAGGAGGTCGTCGACGCTCCGGACGCCGATCCGTTCGAGCATCGCCGCTCGGTCTTCATCGGTGTGCGGCGAGTAGGGGTTTGAGTTCATGCTCAATCTCCGGCCTTCGGCCGGAAGACGCGCTCATGGCTGGTGGTCTCGCTCGTCCCGGATGAACCGGTCCTCGCTCGTCTCACCCCTTTAATCGCCTCCGGCGCCGGCCGTCTCCCCGATGTGCGACCGGTAGTCGTCTGCCGAGAGGAGCTGGGCGAGCTCGCCCTTGTCGGCGAGCCGCACCTTGACCATCCATCCGTCACCGTACGGTTGGCTGTTGACGAGCTCCGGCTTCTCGATGACCTTGACGTTCCGCTCGACGATCTCGCCCGACACGGGTGCGTAGATGTCCGATGCGGCCTTGACCGACTCGACGACGCCGAGGCTCGAGAACTGCCGCACCGACGCGCCTTTCTCGGGAAGCTCGACGAAGACGACGTCGCCGAGCTGCTCCTGCGCGAAGTGAGTTATGCCGATCGTGGCCGTGTCGCCGTCGGCGCGGACCCACTCGTGCTCCTTGGAGTAGCGAAGATCGTCGGGAACGGTGCTCACGCCAAGTCCATCCTTCTGGCCCTCCGGCTCGCTGAGCTCGCCTCCGGCAGTCTCGTCACTTCGTTCCTCGACTGTAGAAGGGTGTCTTCACTACCGTAGCGGGAACGTCCTTGCCCCGGATTCGGACCGCAAGCGCCGTTCCGATCTTCGAGAGTGGCGTCGGCACATAGGCCAGCGCGATGTTCTTCTGTACCGTCGGGCCGAACGTCCCGCTCGTCACCATCCCGATCGCCGCTCCTCCCGAGACCACCTCATGGCCATGCCGAGCGACGCCACCGTCCACGACGAGACCGACGATCCGGCGCGCCGGTCCGGCGGCCTTCTTGGCCGCGATCGCGTCGCGGCCGAGGAAATCCTTGTCGAGCTTGCACGTCCATCCGAGGCCGGCCTCGATCGGATCGGTCGTCTCGTCGATGTCGTTCCCGTAGAGCGAGAAGCGCGCCTCGAGCCGCAGCGTGTCGCGCGCGCCGAGGCCGATGGGCATCACATCAGCGGCGCGGAGCGCATCCCAGACCGGCCCCGCGACCTCGTTCAGCACGAAGATCTCGAACCCGTCCTCGCCGGTGTATCCGGTCCGCGCGACGTGAGCGCCGACGCCCGCGACGCGAGTCACGGCGACGCCGAACGCAGGGAGCTCGCTGACTCCCGGAGCGAGCCGCTCGAGGACCGCCGCCGCCTTCGGTCCCTGGAGCGCCACGAGCGCCATCTCCAACGAGCGATCGGCGAACGCGACCTCGTCGCGCAACCGCGTGCGGATATGTGCACGATCTTTGTCGATGTTCGCGGCGTTGACGACGACCAGGTAGTACTCGGGTTCGATGCGGTAGACGATCACGTCGTCCACGATCGTGCCGCGCTCATTGGTCAGGAGACCGTAACGTGCCTGTCCCGGCTCCAGACCGATGATGTCGGACGAGACGAGGCGATCGAGCGTTCTCCCGGCGTTCGGCCCCCGGAAGTAGAACTCTCCCATGTGCGAGAGGTCGAAGATACCTGCGGCCGATCGGACGGCGCGATGCTCGGCGACGATCCCCTCGTACTGGATCGGCATCTCGTAGCCGGCGAACGGGACCATCTTCGCGCCGAGCGCGACGTGCCTGTCGTACAGCGGCGTGCGCCGCAGGGTCGCCGCCTCGGTCGCCATCACGCCGCCTCGCGAGCGGCGACCATCGCGCGGTCGAGGATGTCCCGATAGGTGTCGAAGCTGAGCAGCCGTCGCGCTTCGTCCTCGCTCACCCAGCGGACCTCGTCGTACTCATGGTCATGGGCCGAGACATCGCCGCCGGTGGGCTTCATGAGGAAGAAGTGAACGATCTTGTGGACGCGCTCCCCGGGAGCGGCAAACCAGTAGTCGGTCGTTCCGATCGGAGCGACGATCTTCACCTTGAGGCCCGTTTCTTCCTCCACCTCGCGGAGGGCGGTGTCCTCGATCTCCTCGCCACGGTCCGGCGTGCCCTTTGGAAATACCCAGGTGCCGTCCGAGTGGCGGCCGTTGAGGACGACCTCACGCTTGCCGTCGCGCTCTCGGACAACGACGCCGCCGGCCGCGACCGCGTTGCGCACGCGGGCAGGGCGGCGGGCACGGATAGGCATGGACCGTGGCCTCCTGGAGTGTCGGAACTGATTCTAGAGAAGGCGGGTGTTGTTGATGACGAGCGCGAAATTGCAGTGCAGGAACTCAGCCGCGCGCCGCGACAGCATCATGCGCGGCAGGAAGATCTCGAAGTACTCCATGATCGGCGAGACCTCAGTGTCGACGGCCAGCTCGAGCGTGATGAGCTTGTCTTTGCGGCTGACCTTGATCTCCGATGCTGTGACCGCGTAGTTGACGCGGTCATGAATGTCGAACGACGTCGATTTGGGGTTGCGTACCCGGCTGCGGTGCACGTCGCTTTTGTCGGCGATGATCACGGCGGCCGAGACGGCGCTGACCGGTAGGCCGCCCTCGTCTTCCTCGTGGTTCGCGATCGCGCCCATCATCGTGGCGACCTCTTCAAGCGGGAAGCCGAGGCCACCTCGCATCGTCGGGCCTCGTGCCCGAGCGATTTCAGGATGAAACGCGCGCCGTCGGCCGAGGTGTTGGCGTGACGCTCGCCGTGCTCGGTGTAGCCGATAGCCCCGGTCTGCTGGTTCGCCGAGCGGATGAAGACCTTGACACGGTCGTCCGCCTTCACCGTGTCGAGCGTCGGGCCCTCGCGGCGCGCCTCGACCGGCGTACGCGTCTTCGGTTCCGCGCGGTGGACCTTGACCCGCTCGTCCGCACTTTTGGTGTTGTCGGGTCGCGGCGCCTGCAGCGCGTCAGCCATCGCGATGACTCTAGTCCACGACGACGAAGATCTGGCGCGATTCGGGTACGCCCTTTAGTTCGCGGACGCCGCGGTCAACGAAATGGATCCCCGAGCCGGCCGCGAGATCGCGCACGGTGCTCGTGGTGAGCACCTCGTCTGCCGCAGCCAGGGCTGCGACGCGCGCGGCGACGACCACGTTGATCCCGCGGATGGCGGCGCCGGCGCGTTCCACCTCGCCGACGTGCACGCCCGCGCGAATCCCGAGGCCGAGCTCTCGGTCCGAGCGCGCGATCGTTCGCATGCAGTGGATGGCGCTCGCGGGCCCGGCGAACGTCGCGAGAAGGCCGTCGCCCGCGGTATCGATTTCCGTACCGTTGTACGCGGCCAGCTCGCTGCGCACCGCGCGGTAGTGCTGGTCGAGAAGATCACGCCAGGCCCGATCCCCCAGCTCAGAGGCACGCTCGGTCGAGCGCACCAGATCAAGAAACGCGACGGTTGTCAGGAACCGCTGTCCGGTGGGAGCCGGCGGGGAGCCGGTGACGAATTCTTCGATCGCCGCGTATACCGGCTCGCCGTCGATTCCCATCCATGGGGCGGAAAAGAAGTGGGTCTTTCCGGGGAAGAGCATCACGCGCGCTCCCGGTATCCGCTTGGCTAGGTCGCGCACGGCGTCGGGATGGATCACCGGATCTCCCTCGCGGGCCATGATCAAGGCCGGCACGCGGATCGCCGGCAGCACTCCGCGTATGTCGAGCGCGCCGTTCATCCGCTCGAGAGCCACGACCGCCGCCGGTGTGGCGGCCATCTGCATGCGGTCGAGGATCGCGTCGACCACCGAATCGTCGGCGTCCGGACCCACGCCCGCTCCCCAAGTACGTACGTAGTCCCGGGAGGGCCACTCGCGCTCGAGGGCGGCGAGGCGGCGGTCGTATTCAGCCGGATCCATACCCCAGGGATAGTCCGGGGCCGTTATGAATCGAGCCTGACAACCCCACACGATCAAGGCGCGCGTGCGCTCCGGGTGCATCGCCGCGAAGACGCAGGCCATCGCCCCGCCCTC
>VBGS01000181.1 GCA_005889445.1 Chloroflexota bacterium | reverse complement strand
GCACGCCAGCGGATCGAGGACGAGACCAATCGGCAGTTTTTTGGACCATGGCCGGACGAGGTGGGCCGCGAGGCTCCCTGGATCGCCGCGCGCCTCGCCACGGTGAACGCGGCGCTGGCGCCCGCTTCCTAGCCCTCCTCAGGAGCGCCCTTCAAAGCGTTTGACGCACCATTGATGCGCGGCCGTTACATGTGGCACGGCGCATGCGACGGTGTGAGCGATGCTCGATCAACAGCGCGCGCCGCAGAGCGCGCAGACGCGTCACGGCGGCCGGGTGATGATCGTCGAGGATGACGCGGACATCGCCACCCTCGTGTCCGACGTCCTCGCCGAGGAAGGCTACGACACGCACATCGTGACGGATCCGCGTCAAGCGGTCGAGACGTTCGAGCGACTGCACCCCGACGTCGTGACGCTCGACGTGATGATGCCCGGTCTCGACGGCATCAGCCTCTGTCTCGATCTGCGTCGCAACAGCGACGTGCCCATCCTGTTCGTCTCCGCGAAGAAGGATCCGCCCGACCGCGTGGTCGGCCTGCGGATCGGCGCGGACGACTACATCGCGAAGCCGTTCGACACCGACGAGCTCGTCGCACGCGTCGATGCGCTCCTCCGCCGCTCGAACATGGCGCACGACGGTGGCACGGATCGGCAGCTGCGGTTCGGACGGTTCGTGATCGATCTCGGCAGCGTGCAGGCGATCGCTGGGGAACAGCAGGTCCAGCTCACGCCGACCGAGTTCAAGCTTCTGCGCACGCTCGCGGCCGAACCCGGCCGCGTGTTCACACGCGACGACCTGCTCACCGGTGTGTGGGGCTACGAGCCGGGGTCCGACACGCGGCTGGTCGACGTCCATGTCGGTCGGCTGCGAAAGAAGCTCGAAGACGCGCACGTGAGTGAGGTGCAGATCGAGACCGCGCGCGGCTTCGGCTACCGGCTGGTGGACGCGACGCGATCCGCCCGCGTCTGAGACTTCGCGCGGCGCGCCCGGACCGCCTCGGCGGGTCGCTCAGGTCCTGACGTCCCGCGACGAGGAAGCTCTCGAGCATCACGCCGGTGATGCTTCCCTCGCCCGCCGCGATCTGCGCCGCGAGATCGCGCGCCACCGCGGTCTGACGGGTGTGATCGCGCTCGCTGTTGCCGTGGCTCGCGTCGACCATCACCCGCTCCGGCAGGCCCGCGGCGCGGAGCGCCTCGAGCACGCGGGCGACGTTCGTCGCGTCGTAGTTCGGACCGCGGGCACCGCCGCGGAGGATGACATGACAGTCCGGGTTGCCACGGGTGATCACGATCGACGCGAGACCCTGCTCGGTGACCCCGAGGAAGCGATGCGGATACGCGGCGGCGCGCACCGCGTCGATCGCGATCTGCACCGTGCCCCCGGTGCCGTTCTTGAAGCCGATCGGCACGGACATGCCGGACGCGAGCTCCCGGTGCACCTGGCTCTCGGTCGTGCGCGCTCCGATCGCGCCCCACGAGACCAGATCCGACGTGTACTGAGGTGAGATCGGGTCGAGGAACTCACAGCCCGACGGCAGTCCGAGCGCGACCAGGTCCAGCAGGAGCCGACGAGCCAGACGTAAGCCGTCGTTGATACGGAACGATCCGTCGAGGCCGGGGTCGTTGATGAGACCCTTCCAGCCGACGGTCGTGCGCGGCTTCTCGAAGTACACGCGCATGACGATGCGGAGATCGGGGGCGAGACGATCGGCGAGGCCGCGCAGCCGCCGCGCGTACTCCTCGCCGGCCGAGACGTCGTGGACCGAGCACGGTCCGACGACCGTCACGAGGCGGTCGTCCTCACGCGCCAGCGTGCGCGCGATCTCCGCTCGCCACGCAGCGACCGCGCGCGAGCCACCTTCGCTGAGCGGGAGCTCGTCCAGGAGGACCGCGGGCGGGATGAGCGGGCGATAGCCTTCGACGCGAACGTCGCGGGTGTTCGTCACGTGCTTCCGGAAATACTCTACGGGCGATGCCCCTGTACGCCTATCGCGGCAAGCGGCCGCAGGTCGCGCCCGACGCGTTCATCGCGCCCACCGCGATCCTCATCGGAGACGTCACCGTGCGCTCCGGAGCGTCGGTGTGGTTTGGCACGGTGCTGCGCGGTGACATGGACCGCATCGAGATCGGCGAGCGCAGCAACGTGCAGGACAACAGCACCGTGCACACCGACGAGCGCGAGCCGACGATCATCGGCGCCGAGGTGACCATCGGTCACATGGCCCTCGTGCACTCGTCCATCGTCGAACGCAACGTGCTCATCGGCCAGGCGGCGGTGCTCGTCGGACGCAACAAGGTCGGGAGCGGCACCATCGTCGGCGCGGGTGCGGTGCTGCCCGAGGGCTTCGTAGCACCAGCGCGATCGCTCGTGCTCGGCGTGCCCGCCCGCGTCGTGCGCGAGGTGCGCGACGACGACGCGCGCTGGACGGTCGGCGCGGCCGCCCACTACGCCGAGCTGTCCGCCTGGTATCGCGACAACCTCGAAGAGGTCAGGTGACCACACTTCGCCTGACCGGTCGCGACCTCACGATCGCGGACGTCGTCGCGGTCGCGCGCGGCAACGTCGCCGTCGCGCTCGATCGCGCGGCCGAGCGTCGGGTAAACGATGCCGCGAAGCTCGTCGCGGAGCTGGCCGCCGGCGACGCGCCGGTGTACGGCGTGAACACTGGCTTCGGCGATCTCGCCACGGTCCGCGTGCCGATCGTCGAGGAGCGTGCACTGCAAGAGAACCTCGTGCGCAGCCACTCCGTGGGCGTTGGGCCACCGCTACCACCCGATGTCGTGCGCGCGATCCTCCTGCTTCGCGCGAACACGCTGGCCGCGGGGCGCTCAGGCGTCCGCACGAGCACGATCCATCTGCTCCTCGATCTCCTGAACGAGGGCGTCCTTCCGGTGATCCCCAAACACGGCAGCGTCGGCGCGTCGGGAGACCTCGCGCCGCTCGCGCACGCCGCGCTCGTGCTTATCGGCGAAGGCGAGACCATCGAGGGGACGAAGCGGCGCGCCGGCGGAGAGGCCCTCCGTGCCGCGGGTCTCAAGCCCCTCGAGCTCGCGCCGAAGGAGGGTGTGTCGCTCATCAACGGCACGCAGGTGATGACCGCCATCGGGTGCCTCGCGCTCCACGACGCGGAGGTCCTCGCGACGACGGCCGACGTCGTCGGCGCGATGTCCGCCGAGGCCCTGCGCGGGACCGACCGCGCGTGGGACGAGGAGCTGCACGCGAGCCGGCCGCATCCCGGACAGCAGACCGTCGCCGGCAACCTGCGCGCGCTCATGGCCGGCAGCCCGAACGTCGCCTCGCACCGCGTCGGAGACCCGCGCGTCCAGGACCCGTACTCGGTGCGCTGCATGCCGCAGGTGCATGGCGCGACGCGCGACGCGCTCGGCTACACCCGGCGCGTCCTCGAGGTCGAGATCAACGCGATCACCGACAACCCGATCGTGTTCGCGGAAGACCACCGGATCGTGAGCGGCGGCAACTTCCACGGGCAGCCGGTCGCCATCGCCCTCGACCTCGCGACGATCGCCGTGGCCGAGCTCGCCGACATCAGCGAGGCGCGGATCGATCGCATGACGAACGGCCACACGAGCGGGCTGCCGGCTTTCCTCTCGCCATCGCCGGGCACGAACTCGGGCTTCATGGTCGCGCAGTACACCGCGGCGGCCCTCGTCACCGAGAACCGGATGCGCTCGTTCCCCGCGTCGGTCGAGTCGCTGCCGACGTCGGCCGGCATGGAGGACCATGTGAGCATGGGCGTCCACGCCGCGCACAAGCTCGCCGAGGTCGTCCGCAACACCCGCGACGTGCTCGCGATCGAGGCGCTCTGCGCAACGCAGGGCCTCGACCTCCTCGAGACGACGACGGCGCCGGCCGTCGAGGAGGCGCGCCGGGTGGTTCGCGAGCGCTCAGGGCGGCTCGAGGCGGACCGCTCCCTGGCCGGCGACATCGCGAACATGTCGGACGCGATCGCGCGTGAGGTGTTCATCGCCGCCGTGCGCGTGCGCCTCCCCGAGCTCGCCTGAGGTGAAGCGGACGCTCACGG
>VBGS01000004.1 GCA_005889445.1 Chloroflexota bacterium | reverse complement strand
GGCGGACCCGCCCAGCAGACTCTCATCCACTCGATGGTCGGTCCGACGAAGCTGCTCTCGGCGGTGAGCCTCAACTCCACCGCGCGCCAGTTTTCGCAGGTGATCGGACCCGCGGTGGCGGGCTTCATCGTGGTGTGGTTCGGCCCCGGTCTGGGCTTCCTGATCAACGCGCTCACCTTCATTCCACTGTTGGCGTTCCTCGCGGTCATTCGGGTGCGCCCGATCACCGCGCGTACGTCGCTTCCGATCCTGAGCTCGCTGCGCGACGGGCTGGGGTTCGTGCGCGCCCGGCCCTTCATCGGCGGGCTGATCGCGGTCGAGATGCTCGGTGTGATCTTCATCGGACACACCTTCAATTCGTTCCTCGTGCTCTTCGCGCACGACTCATTGCACGTCGACGATCTGGGATACGCGTTCCTGCTCGTTGGCAGCGGCCTGGGCGCCCTGGTCGCGGCGATGTATCTCGCGTATGCGCGCGACCGTGGCCACAGCGGCCGCTTCATCGTGGGCGCGGCGATGCTCGAGATGGCGGCGGTCCTGGTGTTCGCCTTCTCGACGAGCTACGCGCTGTCGTTCGCGCTGCTGTTCGTGGTCGGCATCTCGGCGGTCCTCACCCAGTCGCTGACGAACACGAAGATCCAGCTGTCGGCGCCGGACGCGCTCCGCGGACGCGTCATGGGCGCGTACACCTTCGGCACGCAGGGAATGCGGGTGCTGAACGGTCCGATCCTGGGCGGCGCAGCGTGATCCTCGCGCGCGTGCCGCAGCTTCGTCAGGAGCGGTAGCCAGCGCGACGGTGGCGCATTCGTGACGTCATCCATCGAGCACCTCGCCGGCATCCTTCCCGACGGGGCGACCGCGAACGCGGCGGGCCATCTGGTCGTGGGCGGCTGCGATCTCGTCGCGCTCGCCGAGTCATACGGCACGCCGCTGTACGTATACGACGAGGCAACGGTCCGCGCGCGCGCCCGCGCGTTTCGTGACGCGCTTCGTGGCTATCCAGGACGATCGACGGTCTGCTATGCGGCGAAGGCGTACTGCGCGCCGTGGCTCCTGCGGATCATGGCCGAGGAAGGTCTCGCGCTCGACGTCGTCTCGGGCGGCGAGCTTCACACCGCTGCGGTCGCGGGCTTCGCTCCGGAGCGGATCTCGTTCCACGGGAACAACAAGACCGACGACGAGCTCGAGATGGCGCTGCGCCTGCGGGTTGGCCGCGTGATCGTCGACAACGTCGAGGAGATCGGCCGGCTCGCCGACCGCGCGGATGCGGCGGGCGTGCGCCAGGGCGTCCTGCTCCGGGTGAACCCGGGGGTGACCGCCCAGACCCACGCCTACCTCCAGACCGGCGCGGTGGACACCAAGTTCGGCTTCAGCCCGGACGCGGTCGGCGGCGCCGTGAAGGCCGTGCTCGCCCGCGCGGCGCTCGTGCTCTGGGGACTTCACGCACACATCGGTTCACAGATCGGCGAAATCGAGCCGTACGCCGCGGCGGTCGAACGGCTCTTCGCGCTGGCGCAGGAGATCGCGAAGCTCGGCGTGGACGTGCGCGAGATCAGCCCGGGTGGCGGCTACGCGGCGCGGTATCGCCCGAGCGACCCGCCCGCTGACGGACCGGCGATGGCAGGCGAGGTCGCGCGGATGGTCGCCGAGTCATCGCGCCGGCACGGCTTTGCCCGGCCGCCCGACCTCGCGATCGAGCCTGGCCGGGCCGTCGTCGCGACCGCGGGCATCGCGCTCTACCGCGTCGGGTCGGTGAAGGAGATCCGCGGGGTGCGCACGTACGTCGCGGTCGACGGCGGAATGGCCGACAACATCCGGCCGACCGCCTACGGCGCGGAGTACACCGCGCTGCTCGCGGGACGCGCCGCTGCGCCCGCGGAACAGAGCGTCGCGATCGCTGGCCGGTACTGCGAATCGGGCGACGTCCTCATCCGCGAGGTCCGGCTCCCGCGACCGAGGCATGGCGAGATCCTGGCGATCCCCGTCTCCGGCGCCTATCACCTCTCGATGGCGAGCAACTACAACCTGGTACCCCGACCAGCCGTGGTGGTGGTGCGTGACGGTTCGTCGCGGCTGGTGCGCCGTCGCGAAACGTACGACGCGCTCCTGAGCGCGGAGGTCTAGCATTGACCCAGATGGACGCCGCGCAGACGATCGCCGTCACTCCCGAGGCCGCGACAAAGCTCCGCGAGCTCAGCGGCGCGGATCCCAAGCGCGCGATCCTCCGCCTCTACGTCATGGGTCGGACGTGCTGCTCGTACCAATACGGCCTGGCGTTCGATGAGAAACCTGACGACTCCGACACGGTCCGTGACGTCGACGGCATCCGCATCGCCATGGACCGCGTGAGCGCCCCGTACTGCGATGGCGCGAGGGTCGAATGGGTCGACGGTCCCGAGGGGACCGGCTTCATGGTCCGCAACCCGGCGATGTCGGGTTCGTGCGGCTGCTCCGGCGGCGCCGACTCCTAGGAGAGCGACTCCCAGAGCACCTCGGCGAGATGGCGGACAGCGATCGGCGTCCGCCGCGCGTCCAATCCTCCGCGCAGGTGCGTGAGGCACCCCGGATTATCGGCGATGACGCAGTCGACCCCGGTCGCTTCGATGTTCGCGAGCTTGCGCTCGAGGACGCGGTTCGCGACCTCCGGGTACTCGAAGCTGAACGAGCCGCCAAAGCCGCAGCAGACCGACGACTCGGCCATCTCCACCAGCTCGACCCCGGACACGGCTCTCAGGAGGTCGCGCGGCTCGTCATGGATCCCGAGAACATTCGCGGACTGACACGCGTCGTGGTACGTCGCGCGGAGACCGAGCGGCCTTCCTTTGAGCCCACGCTCGCGTGCGGCCTTCGCGACGAAGGGCGTGAACGCGGTCACGCGCTGTGCGAGGGCGCGGGCCCGCTCGGCCCACGCCGGTTCGGCCGCGAGGATGCGCTCGTAGTCGTCGACGATCGTGATGGCGCATGAGGACGAGGGGATGACGATGCGATCGGCCCGCAGGCGCTCGAGCGACTCGATCGCCGCTTTGGCCATCGTGACCGCGGTTTGACGATCGCCGCTGTTGAGCTGCGGGAGCCCGCAGCAGCGGCGTCCCTCGACCAGGTGCACCTCGGCGCCGAGCGCCTGCAGCACGCGAGCGGCCGCATATCCCGCCCCAGGGAGGAAGTGATCGACGATGCAGGAGGGGAACATCGCGACCTGCGCGACGGGATCGCGCGGGTTCGTCTGGGTGACCTCGCGCGCGCGGTAGTGGAGGGGATTGTCCGCGACGGCGGGGAGGCTCTTCTCCTGCGCGAGCGTCCCGAACGGCAGCCTGACGTTGCCGTTGCGCCGGAGCGGGTTCTGGAAGGCCGCGAGCCAGCCGGTGATCCGGTCGATCCGCTCGGGTGACGACCACTGGCGGAGGAAGACGCGCTTGGCCCACGACATCCCCGTTCGCTCCGCGGCCTTCGCGCGCACGTCGGTGATGAGCGAGGCGAGCGGGATGCCCACCGGGCAGACCGTGTCGCAGGCGTTGCATCCCATGCACAGCGCCTGCTCGTGCGCGACGCTCTCGATGCCGTGATGCCAGGGGGAGACGACGAGCCCGATGGGTCCGGTGTAGATGTGACCGAAGACGTGACCGCCGACCTCGAGGTAGCTCGGGCACACGTTGCTGCAGGCTCCGCAGCGGATACAACGAAGGGCGTCGCGGAAGAACGGGTCCTCGCGCATGGCCATGCGGCCGTTGTCGATGAGCACGAAGTGCAGCTCCTTCGGTCCGTGCACGCCGATCTGGCTCTTGAGCTCGATGTCGGCGGATCGTGAGGGACCGGTGATGAACTGCGTGTATGACGTGATCTTCTGTCCGGTGCCGCTGCGCGCGAGAAGCTTCACGATGGCGACCGCGTCGTCCAGGGTCGGCACGAGCTTCTCGATGCCGACCACCGCGATGTGCACCGGCGGAAGGGTGGTCGCGAGATCGGCGTTGCCCTCGTTGGTGACGAGCATGAGCGTGCCGGTCTCCGCGATGAGCGCGTTCCCGCCGGTGATCCCGATATCCGCGTCGATGAAGCTCTGCCGGAGCTCCGTCCGCGCGACCGCGACGAGCGATGCGGTGTCGTCGGGCACCGGATGGCCCACGACCTTTGCGAACAGCTGCGCCACCTCTTCGCGGGTCTTGTGGATCGCGGGCGCGATGAGGTGCGACGGCCGCTCGCCGGCGAGCTGGATGATCCACTCGCCGAGGTCGGTCTCGACCGCGCGGATCCCCTGCGACTCCAGGTGGTCGGTCAGGCCGATCTCCTCGGTCGCCATCGACTTGGATTTGACGACGAGCTTCGCCTTCTTCGCGCGGCAGATCGCGCTGACGATCCGGCGCGCCTCCTCGGCGTCGACCGCGCGGTAGACCTTCGCGCCGACGGCCTCGGCTTCCCTGGTGAAGCGCTCGACGAGGGCCGGAAGGTCGTCGATCGCGCGCGCCTTGCGAAGCGTCAGATCCGCTCGGAGCCCGCTCCAATCGATCTCGCGCATCCGCGTGTCGCGGCGCTCGCGAAGCTCCGGCAGCGCCCGGCGCAGCGCGGTGCGCAGCTTCTCAGACGAGAGCGCGCGGTCGAGGCGGCGGTGGAACTCGGTCTTTGATGCCGTCATCGGATTCTGCCGAGACCGTAGCGCAGATCGCTCACGCGTTTTGTGGCAGCGCGCGCCGGACGACGAAGCCGGCGGTCGCGCCCTGCGCCACGAGCGTGAGGAGCACGATCCCGAGGCTGATCTCCTGGAGGAGGTCCCTCTGCGGAAAATCGGCTGGAAGTGACAGGGCCGCGGCGAGCGCGATCGCGCCGCGGAGCCCGGACCAGAACACGACGTGGTCCCAGCCGCTTGGCAGCGCTCGCGTGCGCCACATGAGCCGCGTGACCAGCGCGGGGACGTAGACGATGAATCCCCGAGCGACGATCGCGGCGATCGTTCCAACGATGATCCCCACCACCGCCGAGCCGAGCGCCGCCAGAGCGATCGCGAAGCCGATCAGCAGCGAAACGAGGCTGGTCAGGGCGAACGCGATGACGTCCCACAGATCCTCGACCTCGCCGGCGAGCGCGGACATCGGGCTGCGGCGCATCAGCGTGCCGAGCACGATGCCGGAGATCACCGTGGCGAGGATGCCGGACACCGCTGACCACCAGCGTGACGAGGAACAGAGCGATGCCCTCCACCGTGCCGATGCCCGTCGTGATGGCCCGAACGGCGAGCGCGAAGAGCACGAGTCCGGTGCCATCGTTGAGGAGGCTTTCCGATTCGACGAGCGTTCGGAGGCCGGCGGGGACACTGAGCCGCCGCATCGTCGCAACCACGGCGATCGGATCGGTCGCGGCCGTGATCGCGCCCACGACGAATGCGAGCTCGAAGCGCAGACCGACCGCGGAGAGGGCGGCGGCGACGACGGCCGCGGAAGCAACGACGCCTGGGACGGCGAGGCCGATGACCGGACCGAGCACCGCCCGAAGCTCGGACCAGTCGATCGCGTACGCGGCGGCGAAGACCAGCCCGGGCACGAAGACGCCGAGGACGAGCGCCGGGGTCACCGCGAAGCGGACGGCCGGGAACAGCGCGGCGCCGGCGAGCCCGACGAGGACCAGCACGACCGATTCGGGGAGCCCGACCCGTCGCGCGATGGCGGCGACGGCGGTCGCGGAGGCAAGGAGCGCGACGGCCGCAAGCTCAGCCGGCGCGGTACGCCTCGTCCAGGAGATCGATCAGGTGCACGACCCGCGTACGCGATCCCGCACGGCGAAGGCCGGATTGGATCTGCATGAGACAGCCGGGATTGGCCGTGACGACGACGTCGGCGCCGGTTTTCTCGATGTTGGCGACCTTGCGCTCGAGCAGCGTGCGGGCGAGCTCAGGCTGGGTCACGTTGTAGGTGCCCGCGCTTCCGCAGCACCAGTCGGCTTCCTCGAGCGGGACCATCTCGAGGCCGGGGATCGCCGCGAGGAGCGCTCGTGGCTGCTCGCGCACGCGCTGGCCGTGAAGCAGATGGCACGGATCGTCGTACGCGGCGCGGACCCGCATGGGCGAGGGCACGGCGCGGAGGCCGAGGTCGCCGAGGAACTCCGTCGCGTCGCGCACGCGCGAGGCGAACTCGGCGGCGCGTGTCGCCCAGGCTGTGTCGTCCTTGAGAAGCCAGCCGTATTCCTTCATCGCCGCGCCGCAGCCGGCCGCGTTGACGATGATGGCGTCGACCTCTTCGCCCGCGAAGGCCGCGACGTTCCGCCGGGCGAGCTCGCGCGCGCGCTCGCGCTCGCCGGCGTGCGCGTGCAAGGCCCCGCAGCAGGTCTGCGGGCGGATCACGTGCACTTCGACGCCGTTGCGCGCGAGCACCCGCGCGGTCGCCGCGTTGGTGCCGCCGAAAACGCTGCCCATGACGCATCCGCTGAACATCGCGACTCGCGCGCGGACCGGACCGGACGCCGGTATGACCGTGTCGAGGCGCTCCATCGTCGCGGAATCGGGCAACAGCTCGAGCATCTCCGCGAGCCGCGCGCCCCCGCGCAGCCCGGTCGCGCGGAGGACGCGAGGAACGCCCAGTCGCTTCGCGGTGACGGAAAGCCGGGCGAACACGGCGAGCACGCGTCGATGAGGCAGGAGCCAGTCGAACGCCGCGCTACGGATCCCGCGCTCGCCCAGCGAGCGAGTCGTCGCCGCGAGGATCTGGGAGCGCGCCGCTTCGACGAGCTTGCCGTACTCGACCCCGGAGGGGCAGGCCGTCTCGCACGCCCGGCAGTCGAGGCACTGCCCGATGTGCTTAGCGAACGCAGGCGCGTCGGCGCTTACGCGTCCTTCCCAGACCGTCTTCATCAGGCGGATGCGGCCGCGCGGCGAGTCCATCTCGACGCCGAGGACCGCGAACGTCGGGCAGGTGGGAAGGCAGAGGCCGCAGTGCACGCACCGCGATATCAGCTCCTCCGACGGCGCGTCGGCGTTGGGATAGGGAAGGATCCCGGTCATCCGGGTGACCGTCCGGGCTCGAGGATGCCGGCCGGATCGAACTGCGTCTTCAGGCGGCGCATCAGGGTCTCGCCGAGCGGCGCGTCTGGCCATGTCCGTAGGCGCTCGCTCAGCCGCGCGGATCGGCGCTCGATCCGGCCGGTCCCCCCTGCCGCCCGCGCGTTCGCGACAAGCGCGCCGGCATCCTCCGCGACGGCGTCGTCCTCACCGATCAGATGCACCCGGTGGACCGCGCTCGACGCGTCGGCGACGAGCTCGCGGAAGGTGTCGCGTCGCGCGGCCGCCTCGGCGAAGGCCGTCTGGGACGCGAGCGGCAATGCGACGCGTACGAGGGCGCCCTCCACCGCACGCGCCGGCAGCTCGCGCGCCAGCGCGAGGCGGTCGCCGACCGCGGCGCTCTCCGCCGAGGACCCGGCGGCATGGCGTGCGTCGGCCACCGCGCGCGCGACGGTCTTGTCATCGCCGCGCGCGCTCACGACGAGGCCCCAGCCGTCCGGCTGACGCTCGACGACGACGGCCTCGGCGCGTGCGGGCGCGCGCGCGATGATCGCGGCGGCGTTGAACGCGTCGCTGGCCGTCCCGAATCGCGCGATCAGGCCCGCTTCGGCAGCGGGGATCGGCAGGACTTTGAACGTCGCTTCGACGATCACGCCGAGCGTCCCGAACGAGCCCACGAACAGCTTGTTGAGGTCATACCCCGCCACGTTCTTCACGACGCGACCGCCAGAGCGGATGACCGTCCCGTCCGTGAGGGCGACGCGGGTGCCGATCAAAAGGTCACGCACTCCGCCGTAGCGCGCGCGCCAGAAGCCGTTCGCGTTCGCCGCGATGACACCGCCGATGGTGGCGTCGTCGGCATGCGGGGTATCGATCGGGAGGAACTGCCCGGCGCGCGCGAGCGCTGCGCGCAGGTCCGCGAAGCGGGTCCCCGCTGCCACCGTCACCGTCAGATCTGCGGGCACGTGATCGACGATGCCGGCGATGCTCGTGGTCCGGAGCTCGATGTCGAGCGAGGCAGCGTCGCCGAGGTAATGCTTCGTCAGGCCGCCGCCGATGCCGACCATCCGTCCTTCGGCACCGGCCTGTGCCAAGATCGCGGCGCACTCGCCTGCGTCCGCCGGGGCGACGCGGTCCTGTGTCGCCCTCACCGTCGCGCCGCGAGGCTGAACTCGCGGCAACGGCCCGGCGTCGGAAAGACCTTGCCGGGGTTCGCCAGACCGGCCGGGTCGAACGCGTCCTTGACGCGCCGCATCGCGGCGAGGTCAGCCGGCGCGAATTGCAGCGGCATGTAGCAGTTCTTCTCCATGCCGACGCCGTGCTCGCCGGTGAGCGAACCGCCCGCCTCGACGCACGCCGTGAGGATCTCGATGCTGGTCTCCTTCGCGCGCTCGAGCTCATCGGGTCCGTTGCGCAAGTCGAACATGATCAGCGGATGAATGTTCCCGTCCCCGGCATGGAAGACATTGGCGATCCTGACGCCGTGCCGCTCTCCGGACTCCTTGACGAGACGGAGGATCTCGGGAAGGCGGGTCCGCGGGATGACCCCGTCCTGCACGTAGTAGTCCGGGGAGAGACGGCCCATCGCCGCGAACGCGCCCTTCCGCCCAGCCCAGAGCCGCTCGCGCTCGAGCGCCGTGGCCGCGACCCGGATCGTGCTCGCGTCATGGGCGCGGCAGATCGCTTCGATCTTTTCGCGCACGTCGTCGAGCCCGTCGCGAGCGCCGTCGATCTCGACGAGCAGGATGCCGCCCGCGTCGAGCGGGTAACCCGCGCTGACCGACGCCTCGACCGCCTGGGTGGCCAGCTGGTCCATCATCTCGATCGCGCTCGGGACGATCCCCGCGGCGATGATCGACGACACGGTCTCGGATGCTTCATCCATCGTCGGGAACGCGGCGATGAGCGTGCGCTTGTCCTCGGGCAGCGGCGTGAGCTTGACGGTGATCTCGGTCACGATCCCGAGGGTCCCCTCCGACCCGACGAACGTGCCGACGAGGTCATAGCCCTCGCTCTCGACGGCCTTCCCGCCCAGGCGGACGACCGTGCCATCCGAGAGCACGAGCTCGAGACCCGTCACGTGATTCGTGGTCACGCCGTAGGCGAGCGTGTGCGGGCCGCCTGAGTTCTCCGCGACGTTGCCGCCGAGGGTGCACGCCTTCTGACTCGACGGGTCTGGCACGAAGTACAGGCCATGGGGGGCGGTCGCCGTCGACAGGTGCAGGTTGATGACGCCGGGCTGGACCACCGCGCGCAGATTCGGAACGTCGATCTCGAGGATGCGCGCCATCCGCGCGAACGACACGACGACGCCGCCCTCGACCGGGATCGCGCCGCCCGAGAGTCCGGTGCCGGCGCCGCGCGGGACGATCGGCACCGCGTGCTCGTAACAGAAGCGCGCGAGCGCCGAGACGTCGGCGGTGCTTTCGGGCAGGGCCACCGCGTCCGGTGTGGCGGTATCGACCGCGCCGTCGTATTCGTAGATGAGCAGCTCCTCGGGCGTGCCGAGCACCTTCTTCGCGCCAAGCAGCTCCTGCAGCGCGCGGACGAGCGCGGTCCCGCGCATCCCCGCGCGAACCGCGGTCGCCACTGTCAGGACGAGCCTCCGGCCTGATCGCGGATCGCCTCGGCGAGCTCCGCAGCGGTCCGACGCAGCAAGGGCGCGAGCTCGGCGCAGCGCTGTCGCGAGAGACGGTTGGCCGGCGCGGAGATCGACAGCGCGGCGATGGGGCCGCCGTGTTGCGCGTCGCGTCCGGTCCCGATCCCCGCGACCGCGACGGCGACACAACGCACGCCGTCGTCGTACTCCTCGTCGTCGATCGCGTACCCGCGCTCGCGGATCTCATCGAGCATCCGGCGCAGGCTCGCTCGGTCCACGATGGTGCGCGCGGTGTAGCCGCGCAGCTCGATCCGGTCGAGGAGCGCGTCGCGGCGCGGCGACGGCAACGCGGCAAGGAGCGCCTTTCCGGCGCCCGTCGCGTGCAGCGGTGTCCGGTTGCCGATCGCGGTGAAGAGGCGGACGACCTGCGGCGAAGGAACGGTGTCGATGTAGACGGCCTGCACGTCGTCCAGGACCACGAGGTTCGCGGTCTCGCGTGTCGCGTCGGTGAGCGAGCGAAGCAGCGGTCGGGCGCGGAGGCGAAGCTCGCCATAGCGAGATCGTCCCTCCGTGAGCATCGCGAGCTTGGCGCCCGCGTAGTACCGGCTCGTGTCCGGGTTCTGCCGGACATACCCGCGACGGAGGAGCGTGGCGAGGAGCCGGTGGACCGTGCTGACGTGGAGCCCTGTGCGGGTCGCGAGCGCGGTGATCGCGACTTCTCCGTCGGCGCCCGCCAGCGCCTCGAGCAGATCGAGCGCCCGGTCGACGGATTGGACCGAACGGCGCGCCCGCTTCGGCGTTTCGGCGGTTGACTCTTTCACTCGACGGAAGCCCCCATCTGCCCTGCGAAAGCATAGCCGCGGCGGCGCGGGATACTCGGGAGCGTGGACAGGACATCGCGGCGGGAGTCCCTCGAGGCGCAGGTCGCCTCCTTCCCCGCGCAGCCGGGCGTCTACCTGTTCAAGGACGGAAAGGGCCGGGTCCTGTATGTCGGCAAGGCCGACGTCCTGCGCGACCGAGTCCGCAACTACTTCGGCCCGAGCCTGGATGTTCGTCTCGTCCGCATGGTGGAGCGCGCTGAACGTCTCGAGTACGTCCTGACGGGGAGCATTTCCGAGGCGTTCCTGCTCGAGGCCAATCTCATCAAGCAGCACCACCCTCGCTACAACATCCGGCTCAAGGACGACAAGTCGTATCCATATGTGAAGGTCACGCTCGGCGAGCCCTTTCCCCGGATCCTCCGCACCAGGACGCTCGGCGACAAGACCGCACGGTACTTCGGTCCGTTCGCCAACGCGAAGTCGGTCGACCAGTCGCTGGATCTGCTCCAGAAGCTGTTTCCCTATCGCACCTGCAAGCTCACCATCCTGGCCGACGACGCTGGCCGAGGCAGGACGGTGCCGCCCTCGGCGTTGCCTGGCGGGCGCCCATGCCTTCTGTACCACCTGAAGCGCTGCACCGCGCCGTGCGTCGGCAACACGACCGCGAGCGACTACCGCGCGACGATCGACAAGAGCGTGCTGTTCCTGGAAGGGCGGTACGAAGCGCTCGCGCGGGAAACGCGACGGGAGATGCAGGCCGCGTCCGATGCGCTCGCGTTCGAGCGAGCGGCCGAGCTCCGCGATCGGCTGCAGGCCATCGAGCGAACTCTCGACCGTCAGGAAGTCCATGCGTACAAGGGCGACGACTTCGACGTGTTGGCTGCGGCGGTGGATGAAGGTGACGCCGTTGTTCAGGTGTTCCGCGTGCGTGACGGCACCGTCGTGAGCCGCGACCACTTCTCCCTCGAAGGATCCGAAGGAGCGGCGCCCCCCGACGTGCTGTCTTCGTTCATGCGACAGCATTACGCGATCGCGGCGGCGATCCCTCCGGAGATCGTCACCCCGGTCGCGATCCCCGATGCCGAATCGTTCATCGCGTTCGCCCAGGAGCGCCGGAGCGGTCCGGTGCATCTGCTCGTGCCGCAGCGTGGGAAGAAGCGCCACCTCGCGGAGCTCGCGGAGCGCAACGCCACGGACGCGCTCCAGCAGGAACGGGTGCGCTGGCTCGCGGACCGCGGGAAGACCGACACGGCGCTGCGAGAGCTGGCCGATGCGCTCGGGCTCGAGGCCGCACCGAGGCGCATCGAGTGCTACGACGTCAGCCACGTGCAAGGTACGAACGTCGTCAGCTCGATGGTCGTCTTCGAGGATGGACGGCCCGCGAAGCACGCGTATCGCCGGTTCCGCGCCAAGATCACCGATCGCAACGACGACTTCACCAACATGCGCGACACGCTGCGCCGCCGCTTCCAGCGGTCGCCGGCCGAGGGCGACGGCTGGCCGCTGCCTGATCTCGTGATCCTCGACGGCGGCAAGGGACAGCTGTCCGCGGGGCAAGCCGCTCTGTCGGATGCCGGGCTTCTCCAGATCCCGATCGCCGCGCTGGCCAAGGAGCACGAGGAGCTCTTCGTTCCGAACCGCGGCGAGCCGATCGTCCTCCCGCGGACATCGCAGGGGCTCTATCTGGTCCAGCGCATACGGGATGAGGCGCACCGTTTCGCGGTGACCTACCACCAGAAGGTCCGCGGCAAGCGCGCGATCCAGAGCGTTCTCGACGATGTGGACGGGGTCGGCCCAGCCCGCAAGCGCGCGCTGCTGCGGCGGTTCGGGAGCGTCCGGGCAATGCGCGAGGCGCCCGTCACGGATCTCGCTGCCGTGAGCGGGGTCGGGCCCGCGCTCGCGGAGCGGATCAAGCAGGCGATCGAGAGCTGACCACGGCCCTGATCCGCCGCGTCCGGGCCGACGAATGGGAGGCGCTGCGCGACGTGCGGCTGCGCGCGCTGGCCGAGGCTCCGCACGCCTTCTCGACGACGCTCGCCGAGGCCGAGGCGCGTGCCGACGGCGAGTGGCGGGACGCAGCCGCGCGCGGGGCGGCGGGCGACCGCTGGGTGACATTCGTCGCCGAAGCGTCGGGACGCCTGGTAGGCATGGCGAGCGGGCACTATCCGGACGAGCGCCACCGAACGCTCGATGACCCGGCGATCCCGCAGCTCATGCAGATGTGGGTCGCGCCCGAGGCCCGGCGGTCAGGTGTCGGGCGAGCGCTCGTCGGAGCCGTCTCGCGGTGGCTCGCCCAGCGCGGCTCGGCGGTCGTCAGGCTCGGCGTGAATGCCGCCGATGCCGGCGCCGTCGCCTTCTACGCCAGTCTCGGCTTCCATGACACTGGCCGTCGCGAGTCGATCGATGGCCGGTTCGTCGCGATGGAAATGGAGGCGCCGGCGGCGGACTAGGCCCGGGACCTTACGTTTCCGCATCCTCGGCTACACATCGCTGAGTTTGGCTTGACATTTGATGAGGCCGACGAGCATCTTCGATCGCATGCTGAACCCGGTGATCGCGAAGTGCCCGATCTGTGCCGAGGGGCTCACCGTGACGCGCCTCGAATGCGGCGCGTGCGGGACGCGCATCGAGGGGTCGTTCGGGCTCGGGCGCTTCCACCGTCTCTCCGTCGAGCAGCTCGAATTCCTCGAGACCTTCATCAAGGCCCGAGGCAACTTCAAGGACGTCGAGCGCGAGCTTGGGATGAGCTACCCGACGGTCCGCTCGCGCCTGGATGCCGTGATCCGCGCGCTCGGCTTTCCATCGCAGGCTGAACCGGATCGCGAGGCCGAGCGGCGCAAGGAGATCCTGCGAGAGCTTGCCGAGGGCCGCATCGCCGCGGAGGACGCGGCATCGCTGCTGGAGAAGGAACCCGCCACATGAGCGATCCATTCGACCCCGTTGAGGAGCAGCGCCGCCGCGACGAGCAGCGCCTTCGCGACGAGGAGCAGCAACGCCGTAACGAAGACCAGCTGCGCCGTGACGCCGAGCAGCGGGACCGCGATCGGGAGCAGATGGAGCGCGATTTCCGCGAGCAGCTCGAGCGCCACCGGGAAGATCTGCGGCGCGCCCGCAGCGAGGGCGAGCGCGAGGAAGAGCTCGGCGCGCGCGAGCGCGACATCGAGCGCATGCAGCGCGAGCACGAGCGCATGCGCGAACGGGCGGAGCGAATGCGGGAGCGCGAGCGCGAACGAGCCGAGCGCGAGCATGAACGCTCACGCCGGCGGGAGGAGCGTCGCGCGCGGCACGCGGGCGGCGCGTACGTCGGGTTCGGTCACCGGCGTTTCGACTTCGGCGTCGACCCGGAGGAGATCGCCCGCTCCGTGAGCGCCGCGTTCGTCGGCATGGACGATGACGGGGACGACGGGGAAACATTCGATGAGACCGTGGAGAAGACCTTCGTCGTCGAGGGCACGCCGCGGCTTCGCGTGCGCAACGTGTCGGGCGAGACCAACGTGCACGTCGGCGATCCCGGCGAGATCCGCGTCGTGGCGCGTAAACGGGTGCGTGGCGGCAGCTCGGATCGGGCGAAGCGGCTCCTCGAGAACGTCGAGGTCCGCATCGAGCAGCGCGGCAATGACGTCTAACGGTCCCCCGCGAGTGCGCCGTCGATGCACAGACCGTGAGCGGTGATCTCACCGTGCGCGGCACCCGTGGACCCGCGCAGGTCGAGAGCGTCTCGGGTGACGTCACGATCGTGGACCTCCAGGGCCCCATGCGCGTGAAGAGCGTCAGTGGCGACGTCGAATGCGACGACTACGTCGGCCTGGTCGAGGGCAGCTCCGTCAGCGGCGATGTCGGGATCCGCGGGCGAGTGCGCTCGTGCGAGCTCCACACCGTGAGCGGCGACATCTCGATCGAGCTCGAGCCCGAAGCGAGTCACGAGAGCCGCCTGAAGACGATCTCGGGAGACGTCGACCTCGGCTTGCTCACCTCATCGTGCGTCTGCGACTACCACACCGCGAGCGGCGACCTCGAGTGCGACGTCTCGGCGCGGATCATGCGCGAGGGCCGCAAGGACCGGACGGTGATCATCGGCGACGGGCGCTCGCGCGTGCACGTCAAGACGGTCAGCGGCGACCTCACGATCAAGAGCGCATCCTCCGCGGTCGTCGAGGAGCCGGCCGAGTACGAGCACGAGCACGACGTCGAGCGCGAGCACGATGCCGACGCCGAGGCGACCGCGCCGATGACGCCGCCGGCGACCGCGGCCGTTCGCGATCTGCTCGAGCGCCTCGCCCGTGGCGAGATCGGCGTGGACGAGGCGGCCGCCAAGCTCGACGAAACCCGGCACGGCTAGCCGATGCCCAGCGACGACGGCAAGCAGATCCTGAAGCTCCTGGCCGAGGGCAAGATCGACGTCGAGCAGGCCTACCGCCTTCTTCGCGCGCTCGGCGACATCGAGGACTCGCCGCGGGCTCGACACCCGCCGGTGCCGCCGACGGGTCCCACCCCGCCGATGCCACCGCCGCCAGGCGGGCGCGGGCGCATCCTCCGGATCCGCGTCACCGAGGACGGCGAGCAGAAGGTCAACGTCGCGATCCCACTCGCGATCGCGCGCGTGGGCAAGATGAAGCTCGCGTCGAGCGGCCTCGTGCGCGGTCATCTGGGAAAGTTCGGGATCGATCTGGACGAGCTGCTCCGCAGCGTTGACTTCCCAGGCAAGATCGTCGACATCGCGGACGACGAGGACCGCGTGGAGATCTTCGTCGAATGAGAGACCCCGCGGTCGAAACGCGGGATCTCGTCAAGGTCTTCGAGCGCGGCCGGCGGACGATCTGGCAGCGACTGCGCCGCGAACCCGATCGCCGAGATCGTTTTCGCGCCGTCGACGGCATCGACCTCCGCGTCGAGGCGGGCGAGATCTTCGGCCTGCTCGGTCCCAACGGCGCCGGCAAGACGACCACGATGAAGATGCTCGCCACGCTTCTCATCCCGACGAGCGGAACGATCCGTGTCCTCGGGATCGACCCGCTCGCGCGACCGCGCGAGGTTCGGGCGCGGCTCGGCGCGATGCTCTCGGGCGAGCGCAGCCTGTACTGGAAGCTCACCGGCCGCGAGAACCTCGAGTACTTCGCCGCGCTCTATCACGTGCCACCTGCTGAAACGACCGACCGGATCACGCGCTGCCTCGTCGCGGTGAACCTGAGCGATCGCGCCGACGACTACGTCGAGCGGTACTCCACCGGTATGCGGCAGCGACTCGCGCTGGCGCGGGCCCTCTTGCCGGATCCGCCGCTGATCATCCTCGACGAGCCGACCGTCGGGCTGGATCCGCAGGCCTCGCGCGATCTGCGCGATCGCGTCCGCGAGCTGCGCGCTCAGGGCCGCACCGTCCTCCTGACGACGCACTACATGGAGGAGGCCGATCAGCTGTGCGATCGGATCGCGATCATCGACCACGGGCGCATCGTCGCGCTCGACACGCCCGCGGCGCTCAAGCGGACCATCCGCGCGGAAGAGGTCGTGCACCTGGAAATCGGGGTTGACGGCGATGACGCCGCGCTGCTCGAACGGCTCGAACGCGCCGGCACAGTCGCGCGCCACGAGCGACGCAACGGCACCCTCGCGGTCACCGCGCACTGCGCCTCGGCGCGCGACTTCGTCCCGGCGGCGTTCGATGCCGCTCGCTCGACAGGTACGACCATCCGCCATGTCGAGGTCGTCCCGGTGACCCTCGAGGACGTATTCCTCGCGCTCACCGGGCGTGGCCTGCGCGAATGAACCTGCTTGCCGCCGACGCGCGCGCGTTCTTCGCTGCCGCGCGGAAGGAGCTCCGCCAGCAACGCCGCTATCCGACGCTGTTCCTCGGCCTGCTGTTCTGGCCGGTCCTCCTTCCGGCGTCGTGGGTTCTTATGGGACACGCCTACTCGGGTAACGACCCGCAAGCGCTGGCGGCGTTCGCCGAGCGTGCGGGCAGCACGAACGTCGCCGGCTTCGTGTTCGTCGGATACGCGATGTACATGTGGCTGTCGTCTCTTCTCTGGGGTGTCGGGACGTCGCTGCGACAGGAGCAGGTCCGCGGATCGCTCGAGGCCGTGTTCCTCACGCCGGCATCGCGCCTCGTGCCGCTCTTCGGTCCGGGCGTCGGGATGCTGATCCCGATGAGCCTCACGTTCGTGATCATGGGGATCGCGCTCTGGCTCTTCTTCGGCGTCGTGCCGCCGCTCGCCGCGGTCCTTCAGGCCGCCGTCGTCGTGGCGCTCGGGATGCCCGCGCTCTACGCGATCGGGTCGCTCTTCGCGGCGAGCGTCCTGCGCTTCGGCGAGGTCGGCCCGGTGGTGCAGCTCATCCGCGGCATGTTCGTCCTCGCGTGCGGGATCACGTTCCCCGTCGCCATGCTTCCGATCTGGGCACAGGTCGGCGCTTGGCTGATGCCGCCTACGTACATCGTCGACGACATCCGACGGATCCTGCTCCGCGGTGCCTCTCTGCCAGACGTCGCGCCCGATCTCGCGATCGTCCTCTCGCTCGCCACGATCATCGCGGTGCTCGCGGTCGTGGTGTTCCGCTATCTCGAGACGAGCGCACGTCGCAGCGGGATGCTCGGTCGCTTCTAGATGGGCGAGGTGCGCGCCGCATTCGCGATCGCTCGGAAGGACGTCCAGACCTTCTCCCGCTACCGGATCTCGGTCGCCTCGATGGTGTTCACACCTCTCTATCAGTTCATCGTGCCGGCGTTCCTGTTCGGCGCGGCGTTCGCGGTGAACGGCCGGGCGGCCGGGCTCTCGGCGACGCTCGGCACCGACGATCTTCCGGGCTTCATCTTCCTGGGCGGCGTCGTGGCCGGGCTCATCTCGATCGCCTTCTGGGGGATCGCGTTCGCGCTCCGCACCGAGGCGGATGCGGGGACGCTCGAGCCTTCCTGGCTGACGCCCACACATCACGAGACCTTCGTCATCGGTCGAGCGATGGGCGGCCTGTTCTGGTTCGCGCTGTCGCAGATCGCCCTCTGGGTGATCGGCATCGTCTTCTTGGGACTCCGCATCCGGATCGAGATGCTCTTCGCGCTGCCGGCGGTCCTGTTCGCGATCCTGTCGATGGTCGGCATGGCCTATCTGCTCGCGGCGATCGTCCTGCTGATCCGCGAGGCGAACTTCTTCGTGGACACGATGCAGTTCGCCGTCGGGACGATGTCGGGATTCGCCTTTCCGGTGACGCTCCTGCCCGGGATCCTTCAACCGATCGCGTTCGCGCTCCCGACGACCTACGCGATCGACCTGCTCCGCGTCCAGGCGCTGGGGTCTCGACCGCTCTTCGACCCGGCGCTCGAGTACGTCGTGCTCATCGCGCTCACCGCCGTCTTCTATCCCCTGGGACGCTGGGCGTTCGCCCGAGCGGAGACCACGATGCGCCGTCGGGGCATGCTCTCGCAGTACTGAAAGGTCCGCTAATCTTCACCCGTGCGGATCATCTGGCGGGCGATCATCAACGCCATCGCCATCTTCATCGCCGCGTACGTCGTCAACAGCGTGCTGGGAAACGAATCGATCTCCTGGGGTCATGCGTCGTACGGGTTCGCTGACGCCGACAAGTGGATCTCGCTCGTCCTCACCGGACTCGTGCTCGGCATCATCAACGCGTTCGTCCGTCCGATCATCGAGCTTGTCTCCGCGCCGATCACCTGCCTCACGCTGGGCCTCTTCCACTTCGTGATCAGCGCGCTGATGCTCCTGCTCGTCGCCGCCATCCCGTTCCTCGGGTTCCAGGTATCCGGCATCGTGGCGGCGTTCCTGGGGGCGATCGTCATCGCGATCGTGGGCACGCTCCTCTCGTGGATCCTGCCCGACTGACGGGGGCGGGTCGGCAGGACTTCGTCGTCGTCACGGGGCTGTCGGGCTCCGGAAAGTCGCAGGCGGTGAAGGTCCTCGAGGACCTCGGCTACTACACCCTCGACAACCTGCCGCCGGCTCTGATGGCGACCGCGCTCGATGTATCGCGCAAGGGTGGCAAGCAGAAGGTCGCGTTCGTGATCGACTCCCGGAGCGGTCCGCTCTTCGCGGACGCTCGCACGCAGCTCGACGCGCTCGATCGCGCCGGTGCGCGTCCGCACCTGCTCTTTTTCGATGCTTCAGACGATGTCCTGCTCCGCCGCTACAGCGAGACTCGTCATCGTCACCCGGTCGACGCGCCCGGTGGGGTGCAGCCGTCGATCGACGAGGAGCGGCGTCTGCTCGTGGACTTGCGCGCACGTGCCGACAAGGTGATCGATACGACGTATCTGTCGGTGAAGGATCTTCGTGACACGCTGCACTCGCTGTACGGGGCGGGGAAGAGCGCGATGCTCGTCCATCTCGAGAGCTTCGGGTACAAGTACGGTCTCCCGCCCGCGGCGGACGTCGTCTTCGATGTGCGCTTCATGGAGAATCCGTTCTACATCCCAGAGCTGAGTGATCTCACCGGCCGGGACCGTCCCGTCCGTGACTTCGTGCTCCGGCACCCGGCCACGGCCGAGTTCATGGGTCTCGTGCTGCCGCTGCTTCGCTTCGCCTTGCCGCGCTACGAAGCCGAGAAGAAGGCGCGACTCGGGGTCGCATTCGGGTGCACGGGCGGTCGTCACCGCTCGGTCGTGATCGCGGACGAGGTCGCCGCCCAGATCCGCACGTTCTGGCCGGGCGAGGTCGAGGTCGAGCATCGCGATGTCGACAGGACTGAGGTTCGGACCTGATGCGAGAGCGGCTCGTCGTCGGGAACTGGAAGATGAATCCCCCGACGATCGCCGATGCCGTTTCGCTCGCGCGCGCGGTCGCCCGCGCCCATCACGGAGCGGTCTCGGTCGCGGTGGCTCCGCCATTCGTCGCGATCCCCGCGGTCGCGGACGCGCTCGCGGGAAGCGACATCGCCGTCTACGCGCAGGACGTCCACTGGGAGGAGCGAGGCGCCTATACGTCACAGATCGCCGCGTCGATGCTGCGCGGGCTCGCGGTCGGATCGATCGTCGGCCATTCCGAGGTCCGCCGTGACCTCGGCGATGACGACGGGCGCGTCGCGAAGAAGGTCCTTCGCGCGCTGGCGGCGGATCTTCGCGTCGTGCTCTGCGTGGGCGAATCCGAGGACGAGTTCGAGCACGATGAGACCGACGCGGTCCTCGAGCGCCAGGTTCGGGCCGTCGTCCGCTCCGTCGGATCGTCGCAGGGCCGCCTCATCATCGCGTACGAGCCGATCTGGGCGATCGGCACCGGCCGTCCCGCGACCGCCGAGCACGCTGCGAAGGCCGCCGCCAAGATCCGCAATGTGCTGCGCGATGAAGGCCTCGCGGCGGAGGACATCCGCGTCCTCTACGGGGGGAGCGTCAGCTCGATCACGGTCGGCGATTTCGCCGGCGCCCGCGGTATCGACGGCGCGCTCGTCGGGGGAGCGTCCCTCAAGGCAGACGAGTTCGCGGCGATCGTCCACGCGTTCGGGTGAGCCCGGCGCTCTATCGGCCGGTGGTGCTCTGCGTGCTCGATGGCTGGGGCACGGCGCCGGACTCGCCATCGAATGCGGTGACGCGCGCGCGCACGCCGCGGCTGCGTGCGCTCGCCGAGGCCTATCCCCACGCGATCCTGCGCGCGAGCGGTCGTGACGTCGGCCTGCCCGACGGGGTCATGGGCAACAGCGAGGTCGGGCACCTCACGATGGGCGCTGGCTACGTGCAGTACCAGGAGCTCGTGCGGATCAACGACGCGATCGTCGACGGCTCGTTCTTCGCGAACGAAGCGCTGCGCTCGGCCTGCGCGGCGGCGCGCGAACGCGGAACGCTCCACCTCATGGGCCTCATCTCCACGGGTGGGGTGCACGCCGACATGAAACATCTCGCCGCGCTCGTGGAGATGGCCGGCCGTGAGGGCGCGAGTCGTGTCGTCGTCCATGCGTTCCTCGACGGGCGCGACATGCCGCCGCGCAGCGCCCTCGGGCTGCTGCCGAAGATCCCGTGCCGGATCGCGACCATCCACGGCCGCTACTACGCGATGGACCGCGATAAGCGGTGGGAACGCGTCGAGCGCTCGTATCGCGCGATCGTGGACGCCGACGGCCCCCGTGTCGCGACCGCCGAGGACGCCGTGCGGAGCTGCTACGCCTTGCCCGAGTGCCGCGATGAGCTGCTCGAGCCGCACGTCGTCGGCGCTGGCGCGCCGATCCAGGACCGCGACTCGATCATCTTCTTCAACTTCCGCCCGGACCGCGCTCGTGAGCTGACCTGGGCGCTGATGCAGCCCGACTTCGACGGGTTTCCGCGTCCGCGTGTGCCTCGAGAGCTGCGCTTTGTGACCATGACCGACTACAAGATCGGGCTGTCGAACGTGCGGGTCGCGTTCCCGCCGCAGCCCGTGATCCCGATGGCGGAGATCCTCGCGTCGGCCGGCCTGAAGCAGCTGCACGCCGCCGAGACCGAGAAGTACGCGCACGTCACGTACTTCTTCAACGGCGGCCGCGAGGAGCCATTCCCTGGTGAGGATCGCGAGCTCGTGCCGTCGCAGAGGGTGGCGACGTACGACCTGAGACCGGAGATGAGCGCGCCCGGCGTCGCCTCCGTACTCGTGACCGCGATCCGGAGCGGGAGATACGACTTCGCGATCGTCAATTTCGCGAATCCCGACATGGTCGGGCACACCGGGGATTTCGCGGCGACCCTGAGGGCGATGGCAGCCACCGACGCCGCCGTGGGAGAAGTCGTCGACGCCACGCTCGCCGCCGCCGGCTGCATCCTCGTGACGGCTGATCACGGGAACGCCGAAGAGATGGCCTTCCCGGACGGAACGCCGAACACGCAGCACAGCACGAACCCTGTGCCGGTGATCCTTGCGGCGCGCGACTCGGCCGAGCGCTTCGCGCTGCGCGATGGTGCGCTCGCCGACGTCGCACCGACCCTGCTGACGCTGCTCGGATTGCCGATACCCTCCCGGATGACCGGCCGATCGCTGCTCCTGTCCCGGTGATCCGACCGCGCCCCCCGTTCCTGTGGGTCGTCTATCTGGTCGTCGCGGCCGCCCTCGCGGCGTACGCGATCGCGGCGTGGATCGGCGCGCTCCTCGGACGAGCGGCGATCCTCTACGGGGAGGGCGCCGTCGCCAACGCCGCGCGGCTCGCCCGCGATCGTGTCGCCTACCTCGATCTCGATCCGCAGCGCTTCGTCGCGGCGAACTACCCGCCGCTCTACCTCCACATTGCCTCGCTCGGCGATCCGTTCGTGGCCGGTCGAGTCGCCAGCATCGTCTCGACGATCAGCGTTGCGGCTCTCATCTTCGTCGCGGCGCGAGCGGGCGGTCGGGTATTCGCATCATCGCTGTCGCTCGGCTGGCTCGCGCTGGCGCCAGTCGCGATCTGGGGACCGGCGGTCAAGCCCGATCTCGTCGCGCTTGCTCTGACGGCCGCGGCTGTGCTCATCCTCGACCGGCGCCGCGATCTCGCGGCGGTCGCCGGCTTCGCGCTCGTCTTCGCCGCGCTCGCGAAGCCCACGGCGATCCTGCCGGCGGTCGCGCTTGCCGTGTGGCTGGCATCGACGCAGCGCGAGGTCCTCGTCCGATTCGTCTTCGGTCTAGCGGTCGGCGCCGTCGGCGCGGCGATAACGATCTACCTCGACTCGTTTCCCGACGTGTGGCGGCATGTCGTCACGTGGAATGCGCTGACCTGGTCGGCGAGTCAGGCGGTACTGCTCATCGCCGTGGCGCTGCTGGTGTTGGGGATCCCCGCCGGGGTCGCCATCTTGGCGGGCGGATTCAAGGGTGCGCGTGCGGCGTACGGCATCGCGGCGTTGGCCATCATCGTTCTCGGTGGCCGCGAGGGCGCGACGATCAACTATCTCCTCGATGCGTGCGTCGCCGTGGCGTTCGGGCTCGCGGCGATCGGGCCACGCCTCCGAGCGGATGCGGTGCTTCCGGTCCTTGCTGTGGTGCAGCTCGTCGCCGGTACGTTGGCGCTCGATCCGCTGAGCGTCGTGCCGGGACGCGCTCCGACGACCGGCGCGTGGGCCGACCCAAATCGCGGAAGCGGCGTCTTCTTCAACGCGACCGCACGCCAGCTCGCGGAGGACTCCGGCGTCCTCGTGCGTATCGGGATCGAGCCGGTCGTCGACGATCTCTTCCTGTGGTCCCGTCTCGTCGAGCGTGGAACGATCGACGCGGAACCGGTCCTCGCGCAGCTGCGTGACGGCCGGATCGCGACGGTGATCAGCGAGGTCGACCTCGAGCATCTCGAGAGCGCCCCGGGATACGAGCGCCAGCGCTGGGCCAAGGTACTGGTCGCTACCGTGCTCGATCGGTACCGGCTCGAGGCGCGCGCGGGGACGCTCTGGCTCTACGTGCCGCGGTGACGCTCGGCTAAACTGATATTTCCCATGGAACCGCTTCAGATCTCCCAGATCGTCATTGCCATCGCGGTCGCGACGTCGATCCTGCTGCAGGCGCGCGGCACGGGCCTCTCGTCGACGTTCGGCGGCGAGTCGACGGCGTACCGAAGCCGCCGCGGTCTCGAGCGGACGTTGTTCCGGCTGACCATCGTCCTCATCGTCGTGTTCGTCGCGATCTCGCTGGTGGGGGCCCGGAACTCAGCGACTGGCTAAGTGACCGCGCGCGACAAGTTCATCGTCGTCGCGCTCATCGGGTTGCTCGTCGTGGTCAGCGCTGTCGCGATCGTCGACGGGGGCAACGCCGGCTCCCGCGATGCCGCCTTTGGCGGGACGTATGTCGAAGGCGTGACCGGGGTTCCCCAGTACCTCAATCCGGTGATCTCGTCGACCGACGTCGACGAGGACGTAGTGCGGCTCGCGTTCAGCGGGCTCACGCGCTATGACCAGACCGGCGCGATCGTGGCCGATCTCGCCGCCGCGTTTCGCACCGAGTCCGACGGGAAGATCTGGACATTCGACATCCGCGAGGATGCAACGTGGCAGGACGGCCAGCCTGTCACCGCGGACGACGTCGTCTACACGGTGAAGCTGCTCCAGGACCGTGGCTACGTCGGCCCGTACAGCGAGGCGTTCCGCGGGGTGACCGTCGAAAAAGTCGCCGAGCGGACGGTGCGGTTCACCCTGCCCGACGTTTACGGGCCTTTCGCCGCCAGCACCACGGTGCCGCTGCTCCCGGCACATCTCCTCGGAAACGTTTCCTTCGCGGAGCTCGCCCGGCAGCCCTTCAATGCGCATCCCATCGGGACCGGACCGTTTCGCGTGACCGAGGTCGACGGGCGGCAGGTGACGCTGTCCCGCAACTCCTCCTTTTACCGGACCCGCCCGGCGCGGAGCGGTCCGTACCTCGACCGGATCGTGCTGCGCTTCTACCCGGACTCCAGCGAAGCGCTCCTCGCGCTGTCGCGCGGCGAGATAGACGGCGTCGGCGGGCTGAACAGCGCCGATGCCGAGCGCGCGCGCTCACTGAAGAGCGCCGCACTCTACAGCCTTCCGACCGACAACTTCGTGGCGCTCTTCATCAACGTCCGGCCCGATCATCCCGTGTTCCGTGACCGCGTCGTGCGCCAGTCGATCGCGAACGCCATCGATCGCGGTCGCGTTCTCCAGGCGGCGGCCGACGGGCGCGGCACCGTCGCCGACGAATTCGTCACGGCGAGCTCGTGGGCCTACGTGAAGGACGTGACCAGGTACCCGTACTCCACCGACGACGCGAAGGCCCGGCTGGATGCGGCTGACTGGAAGGACCACGACGGCGACGGCGTTCGCGACAAGGGCGGGTTGAAGCTCGCGTTCACCATCACGACCTCGGACGAGCCGGCGCGGACCGTTGCGGCCGGGCAGATCCAAAGCGACCTGAACGCGATCGGCATGAGCGTCCAGGTCAAGACGATGCCATTCGGCCAGCTTGTGGACACCGCGGCGCGACAGCGCTCGTTTGATGTGCTGCTCGTCGAGATCGCGATCTCGGGCGACCCCGATCCGTATTCATTCTTCCACTCGAGCGAGGTCAACGACCCGGGGCACAACTTCTCGGGATTCTCGACGCTGCCGATCGACCGCAATCTCGAGGCGGCGCGCCGCACGTTCGATCAGGCCGCGCGTCGCGAGCTCTACGCGCCGGTGTTCCAGATCATCGCGAACGAGGTCCCGGTC
>VBGS01000003.1 GCA_005889445.1 Chloroflexota bacterium | reverse complement strand
GGCATTCTCGCGGCCCTGCCCGATGCGGGTCTTGCCGTAGTTGATCCAGGCACCCGACTTGTCGAGCACGCCGGTCGCGATGCCCATGTCGATGAGACCGCCGGTGAAGGAGATCCCCTCGGTCGCGAGGATCTCGATCTCGGCGATCTTGAAGGGCGGCGCGACCTTGTTCTTCACGACCTTGACCTTGACGCGCCGACCGATGATGTCCGTCCCGTTCTTGATCGGCTCGATCGGACGGATGTCGATCCGGATCGACGCGTAGAACTTGAGCGCTCTGCCACCGGAAGTGGTCTCGGGATTCCCGTACATGACCCCGATCTTCTCGCGGAGCTGGTTGATGAAGATCACCGTCGTGTTCGTCTTCGAGATCGTCCCGGTGAGCTTGCGCAGCGCCTGGCTCATGAGCCGCGCCTGCAGGCCGACGAACGAGTCCCCCATCTCGCCTTCGATCTCCTCGCGCGGCACGAGTGCCGCGACCGAGTCGATGACGACGATGTCGACCGCGCCAGATCGCACGAGCGTGTCCGCGATCTCGAGCGCCTGCTGGCCGTTGTCGGGCTGCGAGATCAGCAGGTCGTCGGTGTTCACGCCGCAGGTGCGCGCCCAGCCGGCGTCAAGCGCGTGCTCGGCGTCGATGAAGGCGGCCGTGCCACCGGTCCGCTGCGCTGAGGCCACCGCGTGGAGGGCCAGCGTCGTCTTTCCCGAGGCATCCGGGCCGTAGATCTCGACCACGCGTCCGCGCGGGAATCCGCCGACCCCGAGCGCCATGTCCACCGCGAGCGAGCCGGTCGAGATCGCGTCGATCTTTTCGCCGACGTTGTCGCCGAGCTTCATGATCGAGCCCTTCCCGAACTGCTTTTCGATCTGCTGGATCGCCTGCTCGATCGCTCTCGACTTTTCGGTCACTGCCACTTTCATCCTGCTCCTTGCGCTCCAAAAAAGAGCGGCGCCGACTTGCGTCACACCGGCGCCGCCCCGCTCCCCTCCGATTGTTTGTCCGGAGTTAGTCCGCTACTACCAGTTCTCTTTCTCTTTTCGCTTCGGCTTCACGACCTCGAAGGTCATCGGCTGGACCGGCGGGGCGTTGCCCCGCTTCTTCAGCTCTCGTTCGAGCTGCTCCTTGGACTTCTTCTTCTGGTTCTTGTCCTTGGCCTCGCCTCGACCCGTCGGCATCGAATCCCTCCCAAGCAGTCCCGCTGGAAGCTCGCGGGATGCGTCGAGCATAGCGTGCCGGCGCACACTGTTCGCCCATGCCAGCCGCGAAAAGGCGCTCCGCCCGGGTCGCGACCCGCACCGGCGACACGGGCGAGACGTCGCTCTTCAGCAAGGACCGGGTCCGCAAGAGCGATTCCCGCATCGAGGCGCTTGGTGACCTCGACGAAGCACAGGCCGTGATCGGGGTCGCCCGGTCGCTCGCGCCGCGCTCGGGTCTCGGCCGCGAGCTCCTCGAGCTGCAAAAGGGCCTGTACCTCGCCATGGCCGAGATCGCGACTCCGCCCGCCGATATCCGCCGTCTGAAGGCGCGCATCAACCGGGACGCCGTCGCCCGCCTCGACCGCGTGCTCGAGTCGCTCAAGAAGGCGAACCCGATCGAAGGGCGGTTCGTCATCCCGGGCGACAACCGCTACGCGGCGACGCTCGACCACGCCCGTACCGTCGCGCGACGAGCGGAGCGGCGGGTCGTGGCGTGCGTCGACGAGGGCTTCGTCGCGGGGCAGGACATGCTGCCGTGGCTCAACCGGCTTTCGGACGTCTTGTTCGTGCTTGCCAGAGCGGCCGACCGGACACCCACCAGGAAGCGGTGATCACGCCGCGCGACCCGTGGCGTCACGACGCGATCGGCGGCGTGGCGCCGTGGCTGCGAGCCGAGCTCGAAGCGACCGCCCACCAGGTAGCGCGCGAGTGGGGCATCCGGCTGGGTCCGGCGTTCGATCTCGCGCGATTCTCGTTCGCGGCGCCTGCCGACCACGACAAGGTCCTCAAGATCGTGCCCGCTGAGGACGACGAAGGCGATAACGAGGCCGACGCTCTGGCCTTGTGGAACGGCGATGGCGCTGTCCGCCTGTTACGGCACGACCGACGCCGGCGTGCGCTCTTGCTCTCTCGCGCTCAGCCCGGCTTCGACGCTCGGACGTTGTCCGAACGCGAAGCGACCAGCGTCGCAGCTGAGATCGCGCCGCAGCTCTGGAAGCGGATCACGCCGGGCAGGCCCTTCCGATCGGTCAAGGACCACATCCCGCGGTGGCTTCGTCGCAGCGGCGAGCACGACCTCGTCCCGATCGCGCGAGCGCTCTACGAGTCGATGAACGTGGACGACAGCTGGCTCATCCATGGCGACTTCCACCATCACAACCTCCTGCGCGATGGAGAGCGATGGGTCGCGATCGACCCGAAGCCCTACGCGGCCGAGCGCGAGTTCGATGTGGTCACGTTCCTCTGGAATCCGGTCGGTCACCTCGCCCCGAGGGAGGAGCTGGAGCGAAGGATCGCGGCGTTTGCGGGTCTCGGGCTGGACCCCGAGCGGATCCGCGCGTGGGCCATCGTGCGCGGCACGTATCTCGGTCTTCCCCTCAGGCCCGGCGAGGACGAGGCGCAGTCACGGCAGCTGCATGTGGCGCGAGCGATGGCTGACTAGCGTCAGCGAAGCCAGGGCGGCGGCTCCCAGCGGTCGGGAAGGACCGTGACTTTGACGGGCATCTCCGCGGCGGTCTCGGACACCGACTGGATCTGGTTGATGAGCATCGGGCCGTAGGGACAGAACGGCGTGGTGAGGACCATCTTGATCTCGGCCTCTTCCGGGGTGAACTGCACTTCGCGGATGAGGTCGAGATCGATCACCGAAAGCCCGATCTCGGGATCGAGGACCGCCTGCAGGGCGTTCAGGATCTTCTCCTGCTTTTCGGCCTCGGCGACGACCGGGGTCTTGTCTTCTGCCATCGGGTTTCTCCTTCGCTACCGCCGCAGCCAGGTCACAAGACCAAGAGCCGCGGTGAGAAGCACGCTCAAGAGGATCGACGTGACGATCGGGACATACACCGTCCAGCCGTCGCCGCGGAACGCAAGATCGCCGGGGAGACGGCCGAAGGGCACACGGTCCGAGAACGACAGCGCGAGACCAAGCGCGGCGACGACCAGTCCAAGGACGAGAAGGGTGCGGCCGATCGGGGCGAGGTCCATAGGCACCAATTGTCTCACCCGAGGGTCACCAAAAGGACCCGATCGTCGTCCGGACGGGGCTGACCTCGGCCATCGCGATTCGAGGTCAGGATGAGGAATTCGCCCGACGCGAGCTCGAACACGTCGCGAAGCCGGCCGTACTCATTGCCGAGCAGCTTTTCCTGAAAAAGGACCTGACCCTCCGCACCCAACACGACACGGTGCAGGTGCTGACCGCGGAGGGCCGCGAAGAAGAGCGAGCCGCGCAGCGGGCCGGGTCGGGTCCCGAACGCTTCCCCCGTCGGTGCCCAGGTCTCGACGTTCCCGCTTTCGAGCACCGGATCGCGGTATCGGGCATCCCGCGAGATTCCATGGACCGCCGGCCAGCCGTAGTTCCCGCCGGGAACGATGAGATTCACCTCGTCATGGCAGCAATCGGGGAAGAGGTTCGACGGGCCGTGCTCCGTCGCGAAGAGCGCGCCGGTATCGGGCTGCCACGCGAGTCCCTGCACATTGCGATGCCCGAGCGACCAGACCGGCGATCCCGCGAGCGGGTTGTCCGTCGGGATCGAGCCGTCCCGGTTGATGCGCAGGATCTTGCCGCCGAGCGAGCGCGAGTCCTGCGCGTTCGCGCCGTTCTCCGCATCCCCGGTCGTCGCGTAGAGCTTCCCATCGGGGCCGAACTTCAGACGGCCGCCGTCGTGGGCTTCGCTGCCGGGGATGCCGTCGACGAGGGTGGTCTCCTCGACGCCCTTGCCGCTCTCGTCGCGCATCCGGACGATCTTGTTGCGGATCCCGCTCGCCACCGCATAGCTGTAGTAGAGGTAGACGAATCCCGTTCGGGCGAACTCCGGGTCGAGCGCGATGCCGAGCAGACCCTTCTCGGACCCGGGGCGCTGCGACACCCCAAGCGTGGCCCAGGGATCCGCACGAAGGCCGCCGCCCGCGCCAAGCTGGACGATACGCACGCGCCCGACCCGCTCGGTGACGAACAGCCGACCGTCGGGCGCGAGATCCATCGCCCATGGCGCCACGAGTCCGCTCGCAACGAGCTGGACGTTCTGGACGACCGCGGGGCCGATCCGCGGTGACGGGTTCGGCGCACCGCTCGTGGCCGGAGACGCGCTCGTGGGGATCGGGATCGTCGTGACACGGGTCGACGGAGTCGCGCCGACCGATGCCGGCGGGGTGCACGACATCACCGCGAGGGCCACGGCGAGCAGGATCGCGCGGCGGATCGCACCGGGGAGCCGCGTCACGCGACCGTCAGACGCGGGCCGCGCGCCACTCCGCGAGCTCGGACGCCGGCATCGGCGGCGCGATGAAGTAACCCTGCGCCGACACGAATCCGATCTCGACCAGGCGATCCCACGTGACCTGATCCTCGACGCCGACAGCCGTCGTGGAGATCCCTCGTTCGCGGGTCGCGCGCACCACCGCGTGGACATACTCGAGCGCCCGATGGTCGCGGCCGATCTTCCGGATGAGACCCCGACCGACCTTCACGATGTCGGCCGGCAGCGACTCGAGGATGTGCGCATCGTCTTCGGTCGCATCGTCGATCGCCACGCGGATGTTCTGGTCGCGCAGGAGCTCGAGCGTCGCGACCGGCGGCTCTGGATCACGCGCGAGCGCGCCAGCGGAGGCCTCCATGATCAGAAGGTCCGGTCCGCCGGCGACCTTGAGCGTCAGCTCCATGAACCGCCGGAAGTGCTGGTCGTGCAGGTTCTCCACGGACAGGTTGACCGCGACCGCGAGCGGCGTGCCGTCGCGGCGCCAGACGTTCGACTGGAGCAGCGCCTCGCGCAGCACCCAGAACGTCAGGCGGCGGATGAGTCCAGTGGCCTCGGCTTCGGGAACGAATTCCGTAGGCGACACGATCCCGCGGTCGGGATGGCGCCAGCGGACGAGCGCCTCGACGCCGGTGAGCCTGCGCGAAGGGATCTCGACGATCGGCTGGTAGTGGAGGAGCAGCTCGTTCTCGGTGATCGCACGCTCTAGCTCGAAACGCTTCACTCCTCGCGGTCCCAGAGGCCCGTGCTCTTGGGCGCGACGAGACCGAGATGCGCGTACGCGCGCTCAGTCGCGACTCGGCCGCGCTGCGTCCGCTTGAGGTATCCCTCCTGCAGGAGGTACGGCTCCCACATCTCCTCGATCGTGTCGGCGTCCTCGCTGACGGCGGCCGCGAGGGTCTCGAGACCGACCGGTCCGCCGCCGAACTTCTCGGCGATCGCCCGCAGCAGGCTGCGGTCGTCCTTGTCCAGGCCGGCATCATCGACCTCGAGCGCGGCGAGCGCGCCACGGGCGACCGGAAGCGTCACCCGCCCGTCGTGCTCGACCTGCGCGTAATCGCGGACGCGCTTGAGCCAGCGGTTGGCGATCCGCGGCGTGCCGCGCGCCCTGCGCGCGATCTCGTGGGCCGCGGCCGGCTCGATCTCGACCTTGAGGATGCGGGCCGCGCGCTGAACCACTCTGTCCAGCGCGTCCGTCTCGAACAGATCGAGGCGATACGTCGCGCCGAACCGGTCGCGCAGCGGCGCGGACAGCCGCCCATAGCGCGTGGTCGCCCCGACAAGCGTGAACTTCGGTAGCGGCAGGCGCAGCGTTCGCGCGCCCGGCCCCTTGCCAAGGACGATGTCGAGATGGAACTCCTCCATCGCGGGATAGAGGACCTCCTCGACCACGCGTGGCAGGCGATGCATCTCGTCGACGAACAGCACCGCGCCATCGGAGAGGTTCGTGAGGATCGCGGCGAGGTCCGCGGCGCGCTCGATGGCAGGACCGCTGGTCACGTGGATCGGCACTCCAAGCTCGCGCGCGATCACATACGCGAGTGAGGTCTTGCCAACGCCGGGCGGGCCGTAGAGGGCGATGTGCTCGAGCGGGTCGCCGCGCGCCTTCGCCGCGGCGATGACGATCCGCAGCTGCTCTTTCACGGTGTCCTGGTTGATGTACTCGTCGTCGCTCAGGCGCTGCGGACGGAGCGAGGCCTCGAGCGAGCGCTCCTCGCCGGGCAAGGCAGTGGGGGTCGCCTCGCGGATCTTGCTCAACGTGCGCCCATCTCCGGCAGGTCCGGCCAGCCGCGGACGATCGCCGCGACGTGAGCGACGGCCTCGCCCAGCGGCATCAGCTCGGCGTCGGGCTTGCCGCGAGGCTTGAGCTCCACCTTTCCCTCCTTCAGCGTCCGGCGGCTCACCGTGAGCCGGAGCGGGATGCCGATGAGATCGGCGTCCGCGAACTTCACACCGGCCGTGTCGTCACGGTCGTCGTAGAGGACCTCGACGCCGTCGCGCTCGAGGGCGCCGACGAGCTCGTCGGCCCGCGCGCGCACCTCCTCGTCGGTCGACGGAAGGGCGATGAGGTGGACGTGATAGGGCGCGACGGAGGGCGGCCAGAGGATGCCCCTGTCGTCGTGATGCGTCTCGATGATGGTCTGCACCGCGCGGCCGATGCCGATCCCGTAGCTTCCGCCAACGAACGGCTTGCGGGTGCCATCCTCGGCGAGGAACGTCGCGTCCATCTTTGTCGAGTAGTACGTGCCGTAGGCGAAGATGTTGCCAACTTCGACGCCACGCTTGATCTCGAGCCGACCACCGCACCGCGGGCAGGCATCGTCCTCGCGAACGTCGTGGACGTCGACGCGCTCGCCCGAGAAGTCGCGCCCCGGGACGACGTCGCGAAGGTGCGTGTCCTTCTTGTTGGCTCCGGCGACGTAGCCGCGCGGCTCGAGCGACACGTCCATCAGGACGCGAACGCTGCGCAGGCCGACCGGTCCGACGAACCCGGGGACGCCACCGACCGCCGCGAAATCCGAGTCCTTCGCGAACTGGACCGACGGAACGTCGAGCAGCTTGCGGAGCTTCGGCTCATTCGCCTCACGATCGCCCGGCAGCACCACCGCGACAACCCCTTCTTTTGTCCGAAGGAGGAGTGTCTTCAGGAACGCCGACGCCGGAAGCCCGAGGGCCTTTTCGAGCGCCTCGATGCTCGTCGTGCCCGGTGTCGCGACCGGCGACGGCGCCGGGATGCCGTCGGCCGACGCAGACGAGCCGACTTTCCTGGTGGCCTTCTCGAGGTTCGCCCGGTAGTCGCAGTTCGTGCAGATCGCGATGCGATCCTCCCCCACCTCGGTCAGCACCTGGAACTCGTGCGCGACATCGCCGCCCATGGCGCCGGTGTCCGACTCGACGCTGATCGCGTCGAGCCCCATGCGTTCGAAGGTGCGCGCGTACGCGCCGTGCTCCGCGGCGTAGCTCTTCTCGAGCCCGGCCGCGTCCGCGTCGAGGCTGTAAGCGTCCTTCATGACGAACTCGCGGACGCGCAGGAGTCCCGCGCGGGGACGCGCCTCATCGCGGCCCTTGGATTGGAAGTGGTAGACGATCTGCGGCATCTGGCGATAGCTCTGGATCTCCTGTTTGGCGTGCTGATGCACGAACTCCTCGTGCGTGTAGCTGACCATGAACTCGCGGCCGTTGTGATCGGTCGTTCGGAAGGTGATCGGCTCGAGCGCTTCCCACCGCCCGGTCTGCTTCCAGGTCTCCGCGGGCGTCAGCACCGGCATCTCCATCTCCTGCGCGCCGATCCGGTTCTGCTCCTCGCGGATGATCTGCTCGACCTTCTCGGCGACACGGAACCCGAGCGGGAGCCACGTATAGAGGCCGGCTGCGAGCGGCCGCGCGATCGCGGCGCGCAGCAGCAGACGATGGCCGGGCGTCTGAGCTTCGGCGGGTGCTTCGCGCAGGGTGCGACCAAAGAGGTGCGACTGTCTCATGGCTGAACTCCGAGGGTGATATCGGGCGCCGTGGGATCCGCCGGCGCCGCACTGGCGCCGGCTAGCGCGGGATTCGGTACGAAGACCCTCGGAACGTGCTCACGACCGACGAAGTGTACGGGCTAGACGCGCGCGTGCTCGAGCGCATCCCACACCCGGTTCTGAACGCGCGGCGCCGCCTTCGTCGCCGGGCTCACACGGAGCGAGATGATGTCGCGCTGATCCTGCCACCGCTGCGCGAGGCCTTGGAGCATCGCGAGCGCGTCGGTCCGCATGTCGCCCGCGTCCCAGCCCAGCACGTCGGAGCGCGCGGCTTCGAGGCGGCGCGGAAATTTGTCCAGCCGGACATAGCCCTCGTCGATCGGCCAGCGCTGCTGGTCGAGCTCGATGCCCAGAACGAAGACGGTGTCGATCAGCTGCGCGTCACGGAAGTCGTTGCCGCGGAACTCGTTCTTCGAGCGCACTGGCTCGATGCGGGTGGACCCGGGCCCCGCGGGACGTCCCGTGAACGTCACTTTGACGACCTTGCCGGCGAACCGGCACTCGACGAACTCGGCTCGCGCTGGCGTCCAGCCGTCGAGCTTCGCGTCGTCGAACGAGCACTTCTCGAAGCGGGTGCCCTCGGGGTTGATCGGGCGCAGATCGGAGCCGTCGAAAAGACACGAGGTGAAGACGCTTCGCGGCCGCGTGGTGAAGAAGGGAATGAAGCGCTCGTCCACCCTGATGCCGCGGAAGTCGCACGCGACGAAATTCGCGACCGCGAGCTGAAGCCTCTCGAACTTGGCCTTACGGAAATCGACGTGCGAAAGCGCGGCCCGCCCGAGCGTGACGACCGCTTCGGACGGCTCGGGCTTAGGTGCGCTGTCCTGCGGGGACACTCCGCCCCGGGGTCAGCTGCCCTTCGTGGGACAGCTTCGGCGCCTTCTCCGAGTACGGCTCCTTGCCGTTCTCGATGAGGATCTTGTCGATCTCGGCCATGAGCGCATCCATGAGCTGGTTCTCCGGGTAGGTTCCGACGACCTTCCCTTTGCGGAAGATCGCGCCCTTCCCCACGCCGCCGGCGATGCCCACGTCGGCGTCCTTCGCCTCGCCGGGACCGTTCACCTCGCAGCCCATCACCGCCACCTTCATCGGCACAGGCAGCGCGCGCAGGCGCTCCTCCGCGACCTTCGCGAGCGGGATGAGGTCGATGTCCGCGCGCCCGCACGAGGGGCACGCGACGAGCGTGAGGCCCTGGTCGCGCAGCCCGAGCGACTTGAGCAGATCGAACGCGGCCTTCACCTCGACGACCGGATCCTCGGAGAGCGACACGCGGATCGTGTCGCCGATGCCCTCGTAGAGGAGGACGCTCATTCCCGCCGCGGAGCGGATCGAGCCCGAGAGCGCCGTGCCCGCCTCGGTGACGCCGAGATGCAGCGGGTACGGGACGGCCTTCGCGAGCCGGCGATACGCCGCGATCATGACCGGGACCTCGAACGCCTTCACGGAGACGACGATGTTGTCGAAATCGAGGTCCTCGAGGATCCGGATCTCGGAGAGCGCCAGATCGACCATTCGTTGCGCCTCGTCGCGGATGTCGCCCGGCTGCCGGTCGCCGATGGACCCGTGGTTCACGCCGATGCGGATCGGCGTCCCCTGCTCCTTCGCGCGCTTCACCACCTCGCGCACGCCGTCCTTGTTATGGATGTTGCCCGGGTTGAGCCGGAGCTTGTGGACCTTCGCGTCGAGCGCCATGAGCGCAAGGCGGTAGTCGAAGTGGATATCCGCGACGATCGGCAGGATCGACCGGCGCACGATCTCCTTGAGCGCCTCGCCGCCGACTGGACGGCGACGGGAGCGCCGTCGCCGATCGCGGTGCCGCCCACCCAGACGCGCTTCGAGCGGCGCCGCGGGCGTGGCTGGGCGCGGTCCTCGGGGAGGTTCAGGTCGACGGCCATCGGGGCGTCCATCGCCTACAAGTCTAGGTGCAGACCTTAGGTCCCGAAGCCTCCGACGCCGGTGTTCACGGTGGCGCTGTTATTCCCCGCGTTGGAGTCGCCGGTGCTGCTCGAGACGGTCGCGGTGTTGCTGATGATCGTGCCGTCTTGGGTGCCAAGGTTCACATTGACCACGAGCTGGAACGTCGCGCTGGCGCCGTTCGCAAAGCTTGTCGCGGTCGCGGTGACCGCGCCCGTCCCGCCGGGAGGCGGCGCCGTCAGGACGAACACCGGGCCGGCCGTCTGAGTGAAGGAGACGAAGGTCGTGTTGGCCGGGACGGCATCGCTCAGGGTCACGTTCTGCGCGTCGTTCGGGCCCGCGTTCGCGACGACGATCGTGTAGGTGATGTTGCTTCCAGCCTGCACCGGATCGGGTGAGCCCGTCTTGGTCACGGAGAGGTCCGCGGTCGGGGTCGGAGCTTTCACGTGGGTGGTCGCGGTGGCGCTGTTGTTGTCCGGGTTGACCTCGCAGGTATCGCTGGAGATCGTGACGGTGTTGCTGATGACCGTACCGTCGGGCGTGTTGGCGTTCACTTTCACGACGAGCGTGAACGTCGCGCTCGCTCCCGCGGCGAACGTCGAGCGGTTAGCTGTGACCGATCCGGTGCCGCCGACCATCGGGGTCGTCAGCGTGAACGCCGGCCCGCTGGTCTGCGTGAAGGAGACGAACGTCGTGTTCGCGGGGATCGCGTCCGTGATCCACACGTTCTGCGCGTCGTTCGGCCCGGCGTTCGCGGCGCCGATCGTGTAGGTGATGTTCTCGCCCGCCACGACCGGATCCGGCGCATCGCACTTGGTGACGGAGAGGTCCGCGGAGGCTACAACCGCGTTCGTTGCGGTGGCCTTGTTGTTCGAGGTGTTCGGATCGGCGGTCGCCGCGGTCACGGTGGCGGCGTTCGTGATCGTCGCCCCGGCCTTTGCGGTCACGTGCACGATCAGACGGAAGGCCGCGGTGCCGACCGGGAACGTCGCGGCGGTGGCCGTGATAAGCCCGGTGCTCCCCACGTTGGGCAGGGTCAGCGTGAACGCCGGTCCCGATATCTGCGTGAACGAGACGAACGTCGTCCCGCTCGGGACCGTATCGGCGAGCGTCACCGCGGTCGCCGCATCCGGCCCTGCGTTGGTGACGTTGATCTGATAGGTGAGGTCGCTGTTCTCATGCACCGAATCGGGCGTCCCCACCTTTGTGACCGACAGATCGGCGAGCACGGGAAGAGGCCACTGACCAGCTGAGCTTGCCGGTGAACCGACCGCGGCGCTCGCCGCGCTCGGCTGCAGGAGCCCGATCGCCAGCACGATGATCGTCGCGATGCGGATTCGAGCGAGCCGCCGAACGGTCACCGGACCATCAAACGGGCCTCGCGTTGAACGCGGCTTACGACAAGGTGGACCGCGAACGAAGATTCGAACGTGATCCTGTTTTCAGGGGCCAAAACCTCAAGGCCACCTTAAGTCCGGCGCCGCTTCCGCAAAGGGCAGGATGTTGAGCCTTCATGTGGGGCCGCAGCCCTATCAGGCGCTCGCCCCCGTGTACGAACGCAGCCCCACCTTCCAGAACCAGCGGCCGAAGACGGTGGCCGCTGCCGTCGCGGCGAAGATCACGATGAGCCCGACGCCGTCGAGACGGCCGGCGACCGCCTGCGCCGGAACGGTCACGGCGACCCCGATCGGCACGAGGCTCGACATGGCGAAGCGGAGCCAGAACGGATAGATGTCGATCGGAAAGCGCGCGGCGTCGGTGAACGCCTCGTACACAACGAGGAGGTTCTCCACCCGGACGAACCAGAACGCGAGCGTCCCGAGCACGAGCAGCAAGACGTAGACGAGGACGAGGCCGCACGCGAGCGTGATGACGAAGAGCGCCGCGGCGACGAGGTCGACGGCCCCGAGTCTCGTGAACCCCGCCACGACGATCCCCACCCCGAGCAGGATCTCCACGATCGAAGTGAACTTGATCCGCCGCAGGCTCACGAAGAACTGGGCGTCGACCGGCTTGAGTAGCACGAAGTCGAGCGTGCCCAGACGCACGTGCTCCATGAGCTGCTGCGCGCTCGGGAGGAAGACCAGATCGCCAACACCCTGCACGATGTAGAAGACGCCGACCACGACGATCATCGCGGGCAGCGTCCAGCCGTTCATCGTGTCCGTGTAGCTGAAGAGGATGAACACCGCGCCGAGGCTGGTGAACGTGATCACGACCTGCTGAAGCAGGTCGAAGAGGAAGTTCGTGCGATACGCGAGCTCGAACTGCGCCTCGAGCTTCGCGAAGAGCAGGACGATGCGCAGGTAGCGGCTCATGCGCCAACAGCCGTATAGGCACGGATGCCGAAGCGCCACACGATCCGCGACGCGGCGAATGCGGCCGCGACCCACGCGGCCTGGAGGCCCATGAGCGCCAGCGAGGTCACGAGGTCGTGTCCCCCGCGCAGGATGTCCGTCGGGACGCCGTAGATGTAGCCGAAGGGCAGCACGTACGCGACCTGCTGCAGCACACCGGGCAGCAGGCTCAGCGGTGCGATCTGTCCGGCGAAGATGAATGCGGTCCGATCGAAGAGGGTCGACACGGCATGGGTCCGCGTCGTCCAGAACGCGGTCGAGGCGATCGCCCACGAGATGAAGAACTGCAGCGCCGCGGCGAGCAGCAGGCTCGGGACGAACAGCACGATCTGCCACGGCTCGATGCGGAACTGGACGCCGTAGGTGACGACGATGATCGCGAGCACCGGCAGGACCCCGACGAAGGTGAAGCTCTTCCAGACGATGTTCTCGGCGACCGCGTAGTGGATCGGATCGAGCGGGCGGACCAGGCGCGGCGAGATCTGTCCCATGCGTACCTGGAGCTCGAAGTCGTACTGGTTCCAGGCGGAGACGAAGTGCTGGACGATCGTGAGGATGACGTAGTAGGCGGCGAAGTCCGCCGGCGTGAACCCGTTGACGCTGCCACCGCGCGCGAGGGCCACGGCGCTCCACGCGGCGAGGAAGATGAGCGGCCGCATGATCGAGAAGAGCAGGTAGAGGAACATCGCCAGGCGGTACTGCGCCGCGAGCTGGAGCTGCGCGATGAGGAGCGCGCGATACACGCGGATCACGCCATCACCTCCGCCCCGGAGGTGAAGACGCGGTCGATCACGTCTTCGATCGGCGGATCCTCCACCGAGAGGTCCTCGATGCGATCGCCCAGCGCGCGCACCAACGCGGCCGTCCGCTCCGCCGCGCCTTCGCGGGGGACGTGGAGGGTCACTTTGCCCTCCTCGCGTGAGGCCACCTCGCCGAACGAGCTGAAGTCGATCCCGTCGGCGTTCCCGCCGCGGAGCGTGGCGACGAGACGCTTGTACGGGGCGAGACGGTCGGCCAGCCCGGACAAGGCGCCGTCATAGAGAAGCTTTCCGTGATGGATGACCAGCACGCGCTTGCAGAGCGCGACGACGTCGTCCATGTAGTGGCTCGTGAGGAGGATCGTCGCGCCGCTGCGACGGTTGTATTCGGAAACGAACTGCCGGATCCGCGACTGCATCGAGACGTCGAGGCCGATCGTCGGCTCGTCGAGGAACGCGACCTCCGGCGATTGGATGAGTCCGGCGGCGAACTCGACCTTCATGCGCTCGCCGAGCGAGAGGTTGCGGACGGGCTTGTGGAGGAGCTCCCCGAGAGCAAGGAGCTCGGTGAGCTCGCCCAGCGTCCGGCGATACCGATCGTCGGTCAGGCCGTAGATCTCCTTGAGGACGAGGAGCGAGTCCGCGGCGGGAATGTCCCACTGCAGCTGCGAGCGATTGCCGATGAGCAGCGTCATGCGGCGCAGGTACGCGTTCTCGCGGCGCCAGGGCACATATCCGAGCACGCGCGCCTCACCCGCGGTGGGGTTGAGCAGCCCCGAGAGCATCTTGAGCGTCGTCGTCTTTCCCGCCCCGTTCGGGCCGAGGAACCCAACGACCTCGCCGGGGTCGATGCGGAACGTGATGCCCGCCACCGCGTTGACGTCCTTGAAGCGTCGCTTGAAGACGCCGCGGACCGTCGCGCCGAGGCCGGCCTCGCGCTCGTGCACCTTGAAGGTCTTGCGGAGCTCGCGGACCTCCACGATCGATTGGGCCACGACGGCATGATGCCCGCGTCCGCACGTCAAGGCGAGTGCATCATTCGGTGCGAATCCACGACCGGAGGACGGGAAATTGAGTGAGCAGCGCGTCATTCCGATGCTGGCCTACGAGGACGCGGGCCGCGCCGCTGAGTGGATCACGAAGGTCTTCGGGTTCCGCGAGACCGAGCGCTTCCACAATGGCGCCGGTACCGTCACGGACGTGGTGCTCGATCTCGACGGCGCGACCGTGTTGATCGGACATCCAAGCGACGCGTATCAGGGGCCGCGCCGTCACGCGCAGGCGTGCGCGCTCGCGAGGCAGTGGCTCGAGACGCAGTTCATCGTCGACGGGCTCGTCGTCTATATCGGCGACGTCGACACGCACTTTGGCCACGCCAAGCGCGCGGGCGCGAAGATCCTCAGCGAACCCGAGTCAAATGAGCGGCAGCGTCAATACCGCGTCGAGGATCTCGAGGGACATCGCTGGATGTTCGCCCAGAAGCTCACGATCTAACCCCCGGTCGCGCGGCGGATGTCGGCGACGCTGACGACCACGAGAAGTCCGAGCAGCAGGACGAACCCGACCGCGTGGATCGCCGCCTCGAGCTGCGGCGAGAGCCGCCGCCGCAGCGCCGCGCCGAGGAGGACGAAGAAGAGACGCCCTCCGTCGAGGCCGGGGAACGGGATGATGTTCAGTACACCGAGGTTGACGGAGATCACGCCGACGAGCTTCAGGAACGTGGCGAAGCCGAGCTGTGACACCGCCGCGGTGACCACGAAGATCTGGATCGGACCACCGACCGGCGGCGGACCCTGCGTCCCCGGGCCACGCGAGAGCAGCTCGCCGGGAAGCGCGGCGATCTGACCCACGACGTCGCCCGTCAGGGACACCGCCTGTCCGAACGCGTCCGGTAACGGCATGGCCACCTGCGAGGTGACCTCGCCAAGCTTGATCCCAAGCGGGCCCTCGCCCGGCGGCGGATCCGCCCGCGGGACCGCGGTGATCGGCGGCAGGTCGCGTCCGTTTCGCTGCAGCTGGATCGTGACCTCCTTGTCGGCGTGCGCCGTCACGTAGCTCACCAGGTCCTGCATGCGCGTGATCGGTTTGCCATCGACGGAGACGACGATGTCGCCGGGCTGGATGCCCGCGGTGGCCGCCGGCGAGCTCGGCGCGACCTCTTCGACGCGGACCTGGCCGGTCGGCGCGACGGTCCCCATCGCGAACGCCGCGGTGAGCACGATGACCGCGAGGACGAAATTCATGAAGACGCCCGCGGCAAGCACGATCGCCTGCGCCCACCACGGCTTCGATGTGAACGAGCCCGGATCTCCCGCTCCACGCTGGTCGATCGAGAAGTCGTCCTGCCCGAGGATCCGCACGAAGCCACCAAAGGGGATCGCGTTGATGCTGTAGTCGATCCCCGCGTGCCTGATCGCGGCGATGCGCGGCGGGAAGCCGAACGCGAACTCGAGCACGCGCATCCCGAGAAGTCGCGCGGTGAGGTAGTGCCCGAACTCGTGTACCGCGATGATCGCCGTGAACATGATGAGGAACAGCGGGATCGCGAGAGGGTGGTCGATGAAGAACTGGATGAGCGCGCCCATCAGGCGAACACCGCCGTCTTGTCGAGTGCGGCGCGCACGGCCGCGTCGATCGCGAGGATCTCCTCGAGGTCCGGCTCAGGACCCGCGTGCTTGTTCTTGCCGAGCTCGGCGCCACGCCGCAGCGTCGGCGCGATATCGGTGAAGGGGATGTCGCCGCGCAGAAAACGCTCGACCGCGATCTCGTCCGCCGCCGATATGCCGATCATTGCGCCGAGATCACCGGAGTGGGCCGTCTCGAGGACGACCGAGAAGCACGGATAGCGCGCGAGGTCGATCGCGCCGAAGTGGAGCGAACGGTCGGCCGTCCAGTCGAACCGCGGCGCGGGTGAAGGCACCCGGTCCCAGAGCAGCGCGTACTGGATCGGTAGGCGCATGTCGGGCTCCGCGAGCTGCGCCTTCACGCTCCCATCGACGTACTCGACGAGCGCGTGCACGAGGCTCTCGGGGTGATAGACGACATCGATCCGGTCATACGGGAGCCCGTACAGCCAGTGTGTCTCGACGACCTCGTACGCCTTGTTCACCAGAGTCGCCGAGTCGATCGTGACCTTTGGGCCCATCCGCCACGTCGGATGACGGAGCGCGTGCTCGGGCGTCACGCCCGCGAGCGCCTCGATGGGCACGTCGCGGAAGGCGCCGCCCGACGCGGTCAGGGCGACGCGCCGGACCTGCGCGATCTTCTCCCCCGCCATGCACTGCCAGAGACCGCTGTGCTCGCTGTCCACCGGGCGAAGCCGATCACCCGCGCCACCCGACAGGCGGCGGACGAGATGGCCGGCGGCGACGAGGACTTCCTTGTTAGCGAGGGCGACGCGCTTCCCGTCCTCGAGCGCCGCGACCGTCGCGCGGAGCGCCGCGACTCCCGGGGTCGCGACCAGGACGAGTTCGGCGTCGGGATCGGTCGCGAGCGCGACGAGAGCGCTCGGGCCGAGCGCGGTGCGCGCGGTCGGGAACTCCAGCGCAAGGTCACGCAGCTGGTCGATGTTGCGGTTCGCGCCGAGCGCGACGACGCGAAGGCGATCGGGATGCGCACGCACCACATCGAGTGCCTGGCGCCCGATAGAACCGGTAGCGCCGAGGATGGCCAAACGGATCGGTGTGGTCACCAACCCATCATCCCATTCGACCTGTGAACACGATCAAGAGAGCGACGAGAGGTGCCGCCGCGATCAGCGAATCGATACGGTCCAGCACCCCGCCGTGGCCGGGAAGGAGCGTTCCTGAGTCCTTGACGCCCGCTCGCCGCTTCAGCCAGCTCTCGAGCAGGTCACCGGCAAAAGCGACCGGCCCGATGGTCAACGCAGCGAGCACGGCCCACGGGTAGATCCCCATCGGAGCCATCGCCAGGAGGACGACGCCCCCAGCGGCAAGAAATCCGGCGAGCGTTCCTTCCCAGGTTTTCCCCGGGCTGACTGTCGGAGCGATCTTTCGCTTACCGAACGAAGAGCCGACGAGATACGCGGTCACGTCGGCTGCCCAGACAGCCAGGATCGTGACGAGGAGCGACCCAGACGGATCGCCAAGACTCCGTAGGAAGTAGAGCGACACGCAGCCGGTGACCAGAAGCACTCCCTCGAGGATCGCCGAAATGCCTGCTCGACGGAGAGCCACGAGCTCCAGGGAGCCGAGTGCCGCGGCGAAGACGAGGACCGCGGCAAAAAAGGGCGGCGGGGTGAATACGGCGACCAGAACCACGACCGCGTAGACGATCGCGGTGATCGTGCGCCGCGAAAGGTCTCGCACTAACGGCCGAATCGCCGCTCGCGCTCGGCGTACGACGCAAGCGCCTGGTCGAGATCCGCGACCGAAAAATCGGGCCACAGCACCTCGGTCGCCCACATCTCCGCGTAGGCGACCTCCCACAGCAGGAAGTTCGAGACACGGAGCTCTCCGCCGGTGCGGATGAGGAGATCCGGATCCGGGTGGTCCGGCGCGTACAGGCGTTTCGCCAGCGCGGCCTCATCGACTTCGGCCGCCGGGACCTGATCGTCGACGAGACGCCGCACCGCGTCCACGATCTCCGCGCGCCCGCCGTAATTGAACGCCAGCGTCATCGTGCCCCGCGTCCCGCCGGACGTCGCCTCGACGGACCCGGCGATCGCCTTCTGAAGCCGTTCCGAGAGCTCGCCCAGCCGACCGATCACCTTGAGCCGAACGCCGTCCTCGACGAGCGTCTTCGTCTCGCGGCGGATGGTCTCCTCGAGCAGCGCCATGAGCGCGCCGACCTCTTCCTCGCCACGCGTCCAGTTCTCGGTCGAGAAGCTGAAGAGGGTCACGTACTCGACGCCGCGCTCTCGAGCGGCGCGTACCGTGCGGCGGATCGTCTCGACGCCCGCGCGGTGACCGGCGATCGCGGGCAGATGACGGTTCCTCGCCCAGCGCCGGTTGCCGTCCATCACGATCGCGATGTGCTGTGGGACGGCGCCGGTCAAACGGAGAGGATCTCCTTCTCCTTCGCCTGTCCGAGCTCGTCAGCGATGAGGATGTAGCGGTCGGTGAGCTTTTGGAGCTGCGCCTCGAGGCGCTTCACCTCGTCGGTGGTCACGCCGGCGCTCTTCTCTTTCGATTTCAGCTCGTCGTGCGCGTGGCGACGGAGCGTGCGGATCTCGACGCGACCGTCCTCGACCTTCTTGTGCAGCAGCTTTACCAGATCGCGGCGTCGCTCCTCGTTGAGCGCCGGGATGTTGAGGCGGATCACCGCGCCGTCGTTCCCCGGGGTGAGCCCCAGATCCGAGCCGATGATCGCCTTCTCGATCGCCTTGATGAGGTTGCGGTCCCATGGTTGGATCACGATCTGCCGCGGCTCGGGCGCGCTGATCGCCGCGAGCGACACGAGCGGCGTCGCGGCACCGTAGGCATCGACCTCGAGCTGCTCGACGAGGCTGGGGGCCGCGCGGCCGGTCCGCACCGTCGTGAGGTCATGCCTCAGCGCGTCGAGCGCCTTCTTCATCCGTGCTTCGGTCTGCGTGAGGATCTCTTCCAGAGCCACGGCTAGCGGCTCGAGACGAGCGTGCCGATGGGCTCGCCCTTGGCGGCACGGACCATGGCGTCGGCTTGCGAGATATCGAACACGATGATCGGCATCTTCCGCTCCTCGGCGAGCGCCGCGGCCGTCGCATCCATGACCCCGAGGCGCTTGTCGAGGAGATCGTGGTGTTGGAGCGAATCGAACTTCTTCGCCCCGGCGACCTGACGCGGGTCCGCGTCGTAGACGCCGTCGACCGCGTTCTTGCCCATGAGGATCACGTCGGCGTTGATCTCGGCGGCACGCAGTGTCGCCGCGGTGTCCGAGGTGAAGAAGGGGTTGCCCGTGCCCGCCGCGAAGATCACGACGTAACCCTTCTCGAGATGGTGGATCGCGCGGCGGCGGATGTACGGCTCCGCGACCTCGGCGATCGTGATCGCCGACTGCACGCGCACTGGAACGCCAAGCGACTCGAGCTGCGACTGCAGGGCCAGGGCATTGATCACCATGGCGAGCATGCCCATGTAATCGGCGGTCGCGCGCTCGATCCCGTGCTCGGCGACCGCGGCGCCGCGCATGATGTTCCCGCCTCCGATGACCACGCCGATCTCGACACCGAGGTCGTGGATCTTCTTGATCTCCTCGGCGAGGTAGAGGGTGTAATCGGGTGAGATGCCGAACTTGCGATCGCCGAGAAGCGCTTCGCCGGAGAGCTTCAGCAGGACGCGGTGGTACTTGGCGGTCGTCGGTCCCGGCATCCGCGGCAGTTTAGGCTGCCTCGCCGTTCGACCCGCCCAGCTGGAACCGAGCGAAGCGGCGTACGCGCACGTTCTCCCCCGTCGTCGAGGCGAGCGTCGTCACCAGCTCGCCGATCGTCTTCGACGCGTCGCGGATGTACGCCTGCGCGAGGAGCTCGTCGATGTCCTGCGGGTCCATCGCCGCGACCTGCATCGCGATCTCGCGAGCGAGCTCGCGGAATTCGTCGTTGCGCGCGACGAAGTCGGTCTCGCTCGAGAGCTCCACGAGCGCGCCGATCCGGCCGCCGCCGTGGACGTACGCCTCGACGATGCCTTCCTTGGCCTCGCGGCCCGCCTTCTTCTGGGCACGCGCGAGCCCGCGCTCCTTGATCAAGGATTTCGCCCGGTCGAAGTCGCCCTTCGCCTCTTCGAGCGCACGCTTGCAGTCCATCACGCCCGCGCCGGTCTCCTCGCGCAGGCGCTTGACCTCGTCCCTCGAGTTCGCCATCACTCGCCCTCTTTCTTCTCCGTCGCGACCTCGACCTCCTCGGTCGCGTCCTCGTATCGCTGCTTGCCGATCGGGAACTCCTCGTCCTCCTCAGGCTCGTACACGCGTGGCGTCCGCTTCGCGCGCGGGATCCCAAGGCCGCCCTCGTACTGCTCGGGTGTGGTCGACGGGGCGTAGCCCATGTCCTCGGGTGACGCCTCCTTGCGCGATGCGTCGAACTGCTGACGCCCTTCGATGATCGCGTCGGCCATCTTCTGGCAGATCAGCTTCACGGCGCGGATCGCGTCGTCGTTCGCCGGAATGATCACGTCAATGAGATCGGGATCGCAGTTCGTGTCGACCATGGCCGCGACCGGTATCTCAAGTCGACGCGCCTCGTCGACCGCGATGTGCTCTCGGTGCGGATCGACGATGAAGAGGGCCGTCGGCGGGCGCTTGAGCTCTCGGACGCCGGCGAAGTAACGATCCAGGTGGGTGAGCTCATCCTCGAGGCGCTGCGCGTCCTTCTTCGGCATCGTCGCGAAGTCGCCTCGCTCCTTCCGCTCGTTCAGGTCGTTGAGACGCTGGATCCGCTTCTGGATCGTCACGAAGTTCGTAAGGAATCCACCGAGCCAGCGCTGGTTGATGTAGTGCATGCCGCAGCGCTTGGCCTCCTCCGCGATCGACTCCTGCGCCTGCTTCTTCGTCCCGACGAACAGGACCTGGCCGCCGTCCGCGGCGAGGTCGCGCATGAAGACGTACGCCTCACCCCGGACTCCAAGAGCTGTTTCATTGTCACGACTGCCACGCGTTTCTCCCTTATTTCCTCCGCCTCTTCGTCGCTCCGCTGGGCGCCGCAGCGCGGCGAGGGTCCGTCGGCGCAATGGAGAAGAGGCGTGCGTCGTACCGGGCTCGCGCCCGATCCGAGGTAATTGTACCGCCGCGAGGACGCACGCCGACACTGGCACGCCCGGTGCGGGGTACCTCGCACAGATGGCCAAATACGACGAAGCGCCGGTCCCGCGCGGCACCTCCCGCCGCTGGGAGGTCCTGATGTCCGATGACGAGCCGCTTTCGCACCCCGGGCAAGCTCGCCGTACCGCGCTCGAGGTGCGCGCGGAGCACCGCGTCCTCGCCGGCTTCGGCGAGACGGAGCTCGAAAGCATGCCGCTCGTCCCCGAGGGCCAACGGCTGGCGCGCCAGGCTTGGTATCTCGACCTTCACGATCCCGCGCGCGCGGACTACGTCGCCGACGGCGATGAGGTCGTGAAAGGCGGCCAGCACGTCATCGCCCGCAAGGAGGTCTCGCCCGCGGTCTGGGAGGAGCTCCTGCGAGCATGCGACGTCGTCCTCGGACGGCAGCCCCCGGTCCGGCTGCGGCCGGCAGTCTAGCTACACCAGGGTCGCCGCCACCGCCGCCGCCCGATTCGGCACGTCCAGCCGCTTCAGGACACGCGTCACGTGCTTCTGCGCGGTGCCCGTCGCGATCCCGAGCGCCGTGCCGATCTCCTTGTCCGACGCACCCGTCGCGATCAGAGCGACCACCTCCCGCTGCCGCGGCGTCAGGGCGAAGGCGCGCGCCGCCCGGGCTCCCGTCGTGCCGATCTCCGTGCGGATCCGGTCGCCGAGAATCGCACGGGAATATGCCGGCTCACCCCGGATCGCTCCCACGATGGCGCGCCTGAGCGCCCGCGATGAGAACCCGACCTCGAGATACCCGAACGCCCCCGAGGCAAGCGCGCGAGCCGCGCCACCGGGATCGGGAGCACCCGCGACGACCACCGTGGGAATACGACGAACGAGCGCGCCGACGGCCGTCCAGTCGGAGCGCTCGTAGAGAGCGACGACGGCGAGGTCCACCCGGTCGAGATCGCGATCCGCCGGCAGGGCGCTGACCCGCCACAGCGGGGAGCCGATCCCCGTGCGCCGGAGCCGATCGAAGACATCGCCCGTCCTGTCATAGACAAGGATCGAGCGCGCTCGCGTCAAGACCACCTGTCGCCCCCACCCGCGCCGTGCGGCTGGAAATCTAGCGACCCAACACGCAACCGGCAACTCGTCGAGGATTGCGAGGATTCCCTCGCGTTTTGTCGACGCCCGGTACATGGACTTCGGTACGGCGCCGCCGGCGCGGTGTCCTGGTATTCGCCATTTACGCGCTTTCCGGCCGGTGGCTTCATTCGCGGGCCGGTAGGAACGGGTGGGACACCCTATGGCAGCGAGAAAGCGCCCCGGGGAGGTGGGCTCCGGCGCTGCCGCGCGTCTCTCCTGCGCCCTGGCAAGAGCCACGAAGGGCGACGCATCGAGAAAAAGGGAGAGCTTCTATGACACATCAGGGCGGCCCGACCCCAAGCCGGCGCCGACTCCGACTCGCGGTGCCGATCGTCGCGGCCATGCTGTTCGCGCTGCTTGCCCCGGCCATCGCGTACGCCGTTCACGACCTTCAGTTCCAGCTCGACGGCGACGTCAGGGCGAGCACCACGACGTCGGTCGGCGGGACGACGCAGACCCTCGACTGGGACAGCTTCTTCGACTCGTCGGGCAATCCGGTCGCAGGGTCACTGACCGGGGGCTTCACAAACTCTGGCTTCGATAGGGACTTCGCGACGAACGGGGACGGCTCGTTCAACACCGCCGACCAGACGACGTTCTCGACGGGCAGCAAGGACACCCTGAACATCACGCCTGGATGGCAGTGCAACTTCGACAACAACGTCAACAGCAAGATCGACATCATGAACGCCTACGCGCTGGCGTACACCAACCCCGCGAACAACCATCAGATCCTCTACTTCGGCCTGGAGCGCAACGCCAACACCGGCGACGGGAACGTCGCTTTCTGGTTCCTCCAGGACAACGCCGGCTGCGTGTCGGCCGGCCCCAGCGTCGCCTTCACCGGGAACCACGTGGATGGCGACCTGCTGGTGGTCTCCGCGTTCACGAACGGCGGCGGCGTGAGCACGATCGACGTGTACCGCTGGGACGGCGGCGCCGGCGGCGCGCTCAATACGACGCCCGCCGCACACGGCGTCGACTGCAAGTCGACGGCCGGGCTCGACGCCGTCTGTGCGACGACGAACTCCGGACCGTTGCCCATCAACACCTCGATCACGACGCCGTGGCCCACGTCGAACAAACAGGACGGTCCGGGCAACACGCTTCGGACCTCAGAGTTCTTCGAGGGAGGCGTCGACCTCACGGCGAAGAACCTCGGCGGCAGGTGCTTCAACGTGTTCATCGCTGACACCCGCTCGTCGCAGTCCCTGACCGCGACGCTCTTCGACTTCGCCCGCGGCAGGCTCGGCGAGTGCACCGTGTCGCTGACGACCACGCCGTCCTCGACGGCGAACCGCACCCTCGGCTCGACGACCCCGATCACCGACACAGCGGACATCGTCGGAAGCACGAGCGGCGGCGGCGGGACCGCACCGACCCCGACGGGGACGGTGACGTTCTACCTCTGCTCTCCGTCACAGCTCACGAACGGGATCTGCGCGGGCTCCAGCGGCACCCAGGTCGGTTCGCCGGTCACGACGTCCGAGAAGGTCCCCGGGACCGCGACCGCGACGTCGGC
>VBGS01000195.1 GCA_005889445.1 Chloroflexota bacterium | reverse complement strand
GAGCTCGGTCTGGAGTTCGGCGAAGACGAGCTCAAAAAGATCACGCGGCGCATCAAGACGCTCGCTGACTCGGGGCCGCTGTCGATGGACCAGCTCGACTCGCTCCTTCGCGACTGGGTCGTCGCATGAGCGGGAAGACGCTCGCCGAGAAGATCCTCTCGCGTGTGTCGGATCGCGACGCGCGCGCCGGCGATCTCGTGATCGTTCCGATCTCGCGGGTGATGGTGCACGACTCGGTGATCGACGCGGTGATCGCGGGCCTGCGCGCTCTTGGAAGGGAGCGGGTCTGGGACACTTCGCGTGTCGCGGTGTTCGTCGACCATGCCGCGCCAGCGCCGACTCCCGTCGTGGCGGATTCGCACCGCGTTCTCCGCGAGTGGGTCCGGGCGCAGGGGATCGCCACTTTCTATGACGCCGGCGAGGGCGTCTGCCACCAGATCATGGTCGAGGAGGGGTACTGCGAGCCTGGCACCGTGATCGTCGGCAGCGACTCGCACTCAAACTCATACGGCGCCGTCGGCGCGTTCGGCGCGGGCATGGGCGCGACCGACGTCGCGGTCGCGCTCGCGCTGGGACGCACGTGGCTGCGGGTCCCCGAGTCGATCAAAGTGACGTTCACCGGCCGGCCGCGGAAGGGCGTCACGATGAAGGACGCGATCATGCGCGTGGTCCGCGAGATCGGGACCGACGGCGCGCGCTACGCGTGCGTCGAGTTCCATGGCGCGGGCGCGCTTCCCCAGGGGGACCGCATCACGCTCGCGGGGATGACGACCGAGATGGGCGCCAAGGCCGGCATCGTTGTCGGCACGCCCGAGGCGCCTGACTGGCTCTATCCCGACCCGGGTGCGGCTTACGCGAACGAGATCGCCATCGACCTCACCACGCTGGAGCCGCAGATCGCGGTCCCGCCGCGGGTCGATCAGGTCGTCGACGTCTCGCAGGCGGCTGGGCAGCCCGTCGACGTGGTCTTCCTGGGGTCGTGCACCAACGGGCGTCTCGTGGACATGCACCAGGCCGCCGCGATCCTGCGCGGACGGCGGATCGCCCCCAACGTCCGCCTCGAGGTGGTGCCGTCGTCGCGACGGCAGATGGAGGACGCGATGGCCGACGGCACGCTCCTCGCGCTCTCGGCCGCCGGGGCGGTGATCGGGAGCTCGGGCTGCGGCCCGTGCCTCGGCCGGACCGGCGGCGTCCTCGCCGGGGAGGAGATCTGCCTCTCGACGGCGAACCGTAACTACCGTGGCCGGATGGGGTCGGCGGACGCTGCCATCTATCTGGGCTCGCCCTACATCGCCGCCGTGGCCGCCCTCACCGGGATGATCGACGACCCGCGGCCATACCTCGAGGCGACCGACGAGGAGTTCGATGCGCTCGTCGCGCGACGCCGCGCCGAGCGGCCCGAGCGCGGGACGTCGTCGTTCCGGTCAGGTGACCGCTCGCGCGAGCTCGTCTTCGCGGCACCGCGCGGCGTGGCTCTCGAGGTGGACGACTGATGCCGCGCGCATGGACCTTCGGGGATGACCTCGACACCGACCAGATCGTCCCCGGCCGGTACGCGCCGTTCATGGTCGGACAGGACAAATTCCACACGTACGCGTTCTGCGACGCCCGGCCGGGCTTCGCGAAAGAAGTGCGCCCGGGCGATATCCTCGTCGGCGGCGAGAACTTCGGGTGCGGGAGCTCCCGCGAGTACGCGGTGGCCGCGCTCGCCAAGCTGGGAGTGGGCGGGATCGTCGCCAAGAGCTTCGCGCGGATCTTCTTCCGCAACTGCATCAACCTTGGCATCCCGGTCATCGAATCCGCCGACGCCATCGGCTTGGTCCGTGACGGCGATGAGGTGACGCTCGATCTGACCGGCGGCGTCCTTCGCACGCCGCAGGGCGACGCGACGCTTCGGCCGCTCGCCGCGTTCGCGCGCGAGATCCTCGACGCCGGCGGCGTGGTCGCTTACCTGCGCGAGCACGGAGACTTTCCGGCCGCGCGCTAGGCGCGACCGAACGACTCCGCCACCCAGGCGGACACGGCCTCGGTCATACGCGCGCGCGCCGCCGCTGGTTCGAAGTCGTGGTCGGCACCATCGATCGTCACGGTCCGATGGGTCACGCGCGCCTGCGAGAGCACCGCGGCGTAACGTTCCGCGTCCGCGAACGGCACCTGGGTGTCTCGGGAGCCCCAGACGAGCAGCACTCGAGCGCGTGTGCGCGAGAGCTCGGCGATCGGCTTCCACGTTCCCTCGTTGGTCCAAGCGCTGAACTGGGGCTGCGCGAGCGCGGGGGCGGCCGCCAGGACCGCGGCGCGCATCCGCGAGTCGCGTCCCGCCGCGATCGCCGCGACGGTCCCCCCGAAGGAGAAACCGACGACCGCGAGCCGCTCGGGTAGCTCCGGATGCGCCTTGAGCACTCGTATCGCGCCCGCGGTGTCGGCGAGCGCGCTGGCGAGGGTCATGTGCGGCGGATCGTGGTCGCGGTACGCGAAGCGCAGCGCCGCCACCCCGGCGCCGGCGAGCGCTTCGCAGGTTGCCACGATGTGCGGCTGGTCGGGAGCGCCGCCGAACCCGTGGAGCACCGCCGCGCCGCCGAGGGCCTCCCCCGTCGGGAGGTGCAGCACGCCGTCGAGATCGACGTCCGACACGCGGATCGCAAGCCGCTGGAGCGTCACGGGCTCGCGGTCACTCCTCGGTCGGAGCGGCGGCCTTCGCGACGACCTCGGGCATCGCCAGAAGCTCGAAGACCTTTTGCCGGTCCTCGATCTCGGCGCGCGTGCTGATGAGCTCCAGGACCTTCTTTCGACCTTTCATCTTGCCCACGAGGATCGCGCCGACGAGCCGGTTCTGGAGGAAGAAGAGCCGCTTGTAGTTGCGGGCCGGGAGGTCGACCTCGACGAGCCCCTCAGCGTCGGCCTCCTCCTCGGTCGTGACGCCCATGACGGAGATATTCGAGTTGAACATGCCGGACGCGTAGGTCGGGACCTCGACGTACGGCTCCTTCGCGCCGAGCATGTTCTTGGCGACGTGCCGCCCGTGGTTCAGCGAGTTGTCCCAGGTGCCCATCCGGTGGTGGCGGCGCGACACGACGTCGTAGAACTCAGCGACGTCGCCGGCGGCCCAGACCTCAGGCATGTTCGTCTCGAGGAACTCATTTGTGCGGATCCCGACGTTCGTCTCGAGGCCGGTCCCCTGGAAGATCTCGGTGTTCATCGTGAGACCGAGCCCGACGCCGACCATGTCCGCGGTCGCGCTGAAACCCTTCGTGCCCGTGACCTTCAGCTGTCCGTTCGAGCGGTCCAGCTTCTCGATCGCCTCGTC
>VBGS01000194.1 GCA_005889445.1 Chloroflexota bacterium | reverse complement strand
AGTGCGTGCCCACCTCGACAGCACCGCGCGACTGCATCCCGACGTCGCGGGGATCGTCATCGCCGTCGCGGCGACGATCGGTGACGAGCGGCTCTGGGATCGCTACGTCGCACGAATGAAGGAGGCGGCGGCGTCTGACGCGCAGGAGGAGGCCCGCTTCAGGCAGGGCCTGCTGTATTTCGAGGAGCCCCGCCTCATCGAACGCACAGCGGAGCTCATCTTCAGCCCGACCATCCGAACGATGGAGCGCGGCCTGATGTTGATCCCGCTCATGCAGCTCCGGCGTTCACGCGAGATCGCATGGCAGGTGCTCCGCGAGAAGTGGGACGCCGAAGTGGCCGGCGCGGAGCTAGCGCCGCTCCTCAAGCAGGCGTTCCCTAACGCGGTGAGTCAGCTCGCACAGCCCGGCCTCGTCGACGACGCGATCCGCTTCCTCGAGGCCAAACGAACGCCGGACATCGCGGAGACCGTCGCGCAGAGCATCGAGCGGCTGCGCGTGAACGGAGCGGCCGCGGAGCGCCTCGCCGATGAGCTGGAGGACGCCCTCAGCATCGCGGCCTAGCTCAGCCGCCGATGAAGCTCATCTCGATCTTGTGGAGCCCCGCCGTCTGGTCCGAGCGGATCTCGGAGTAACGATCGGTCCGCACGCGCCAGACATTCGCGATGGCGGTCGTGATCTCATCATCCGTCGCCCCGCCGCGCAGCATCGCTCGGAGGTCCGTCCCGGCGGTGGCGAACAGGCACGTGTAGAGCGAGCCATCGGCCGAGAGGCGCGCGCGGGTGCAGTCAGCGCAGAACGGCTGCGTCACGGACGAGATCACGCCGATCTCGCCGCTGCCATCCCGATAGCGATAACGCGCGGCGACCTCGCCCCGGTAGCTCGGCCCGACGGCCTCGAGCGGCAGCTCGCTGTCGATCATCGCGACGATCTCCCGCGCGGGAACGACGTCGTCGAGCCGCCAGCCGTTGGTCGAGCCGACGTCCATGAACTCGATGAAACGGAGGGTCATGCCCGTACCTTTGAAGTGGCGGGCCATCGGCAGGATGCTCGACTCGTTCACGCCGCGCTTGGTGACCATGTTGATCTTGATCGGCGCGAGGCCGGCGGCGTGCGCGGCCTCGATGCCCGCGAGGACCTTGGCGACCGGGAAGTCGGCGTCGTTCATCCGCTTGAACGTCGCGTCATCCAGCGAATCGAGGCTGACGGTGACGCGCCTCAGCCCCGCGCTCGCGAGGACCTCGGCCTTCTGCGCAAGGAGCGATCCATTGGTCGTCAGCGTGAGGTCGAGGTCACCCAGCAGCGCAAGCCGCTCGACGAGACGCTCGAGATCGCGCCGAACCAGCGGCTCGCCGCCGGTGAGGCGGATCTTCTTCACGCCAAGGGCGGCGAAAATACGGACCAGCCGCTCGATCTCCTCGAACGTGAGGATCTCCGCGCGCGGCAGGAACTGGAAGTCCTTTCCGAAGACCTCCTTGGGCATGCAGTAGACGCAGCGGAAGTTGCATCGGTCGGTCACCGAGATCCGCAGGTCGTGGAGCGGCCGGCCGAGCCTGTCGAGCGGATCCATCAACGAAAGTCTAGGGCCCGAGTCGCTCCCGTATGGCCTTCTTGATGGCGTCCGCCGTGGGAAACCCGCCGTCCCGCGTCATCGAATGGACGAGCGTGCCGTCGACCGAGACGTCGAACGTGCCGCCGTCCCACGGGATGAGCTCGACGGATGAAACGCGGGATCCGAACTCCAGCATCAGCGCCTTCACCAGGTCGAGCGTCTGCGGCTCGTATCCACACTCGGCGCAGTACGTGATCTTGACCTTTGGAGGCGTCGCCGCCATGCGTTACGCGGCGACCCGCGTCACGAGCTCCCGGAGCTCGCGGACGACCTCGGCGTTGGCGAAGGCGGTCGTGTCGTCGCGCATCTTCTGCATCTCGGCCTGGAGACGACCGCGCACGTCCTCCGGCAGCTGATCGATCGGCGCCTCGGGCGCCCCGAATTCGGGATGCGCGGCGTAGATCTCAGCGCGGCGCCGCGCCCGCAGCTCGGTGACCGACGCGGGGCGCTCGATCCAGTGCCCGAGCTCTTTGAACGCCTCGTCGAAGAAGACGAACACCGGGATGGACTTGAACTTCCCCTGATTCAGGTAGCCCTGCATGAGGTCGTCGTTCTGGTCTCGGAGGAAGACGCGGACGTCGAGCTTCCCGCTCTCCTTTGCGAGCTGGCCGAGGACCGGAAGATTCGCGATCACGTCACCGCACCAATCCTCCGCGAGCGCGACGACGTGAACCGGTCGCGGCAGCTCGCGGAACGCGGCGAGGTCGGCCGGGCCGATGGCGACGCGGCGCTCGTTCTCCTCGAAGCGGTCGCGGTTGCGCGTCATCTGTTCCTTGAACGCCTCGTAGGTGAGACCCTGCGCGAAGCGGGAACGGTCGATCGTCACGGTCGCCTCCCTAGCGCTGCTGATGGTTACATTTCGCAGAACACACCGGCGGCGCCGGTTCTTCCGCTAGCCGCGGCTGCTGCGGACTCGCGCTCCTTTTCGTCCCGCGGCGGCCATGTCCCTGCGCGCCTCGGCTCGCTCGGTCGGGCTCTTCTGCTCCTTGGTCTCGCCCTTTGCGGTGCGGGTTTGATTCACCGTCGCGGCCGCGATGCGCTCGGCGGTGTCCTCGGACCGCCCCCGTTTCTTGAGGTTGCTCTTGATGTGGTCGTACTGACGCTCGCGCTTGTCAGTCCAGGCTTCCTGCGGCATGGTTCCACCTCCACCGCGCCCGGAGTGCAAGCCCCGTGCGCGCTCAGGCGCCAAGGCGCGCAGGCGGTACGGCGCGCAGCTCGGCGATGCGGTCGATGGTGATGTCCGGCTGGGCGCCGTTCGGTGGGTCGTCCGCGTAGTGCCCCTGGCGCACGTGGACCGTCGTGACTCGGCCGTGCAGCCGCGCCTTCGTCGACGCCAGGAGCGAGGCTTTGTCGTCGAGCTGCGCGTAATGCCGCGCCGGGAACCGACCGGTCGCTTCGTCGAGATGCGCTTCCTTCTGCGGATACACCAGGACGTTTCCGCGAGCCGCGCGGGCGAGCCCGGCGCGCTCGATCTTGAGCGGCTGATACACGGGGTCGCCATCCGA
>VBGS01000002.1 GCA_005889445.1 Chloroflexota bacterium | reverse complement strand
CGCTCATGCCACCCGACTGTTTCGCGCCCCAGCGCGCGAGGAGCGCGAGCACGACGTCCTTTCCGCTCACCCAGGGCTGCAGCTTGCCGGCGAAGACGACGCGGCGCTGCTTCGCGACGGTGAAGTACACGTAGCCCGTCGCCCAACCGAAGCCGAGCGTCGTGGAGCCGACGCCGTAGCCGAGGGCGCCGTACGCGCCATAGGCGCGGCTGTGCGAGTCCGCACCCGGGATCAGCGCGCCAGGCACGACGAGACCCTGCTCCGGGAAGTAGAAATGGAAGATCCCGTCGCCGGGCGTCGCGTAGTAGGGCCGCCGCACACCGTGCCGGTCGGCGAATTCCTTGCCGATCGCGGTCTGCTTGTCGTCCGCCTCGCGGCGATTGAAGACGAAGTGGTCGTTCGCGATCGCGATCTGCCGCGGACGGATCGTGTCGCCGCCGGTGATCTCGTTGAACGTGTGGATCGAGAAGGGCGCCGTCCCGTCGGACGCGGGGAGCAGATCGGCATAGACGCGGACCGTGGAGCCGGGGCGGATGTCCGCGTCCTTGTCGACGCGGTGCGCCCAGAGGATCTGCTCGGTCGAGGTGAGCTGCCGCGCCGCCTTCGCGTCGGGCCAACGTATCTCCGGCGTGCGACGAACCGAGTCGGCGAACTCCCGCCGTCCGATCTTGATGATCCCGCCGGACCGCCGGATGTCCTCTTCCTGCGGTGAGAGGGCCGCGGGCTGGTAGGTCTTGGCGCGGGTCTCGTTCGTCAACATGCGCGATACCGGGTCGAACGAGAGCGTGTCGCCTTCCTGGGCATCCTCGACGGCCTCGCGGCTCTGCACCACGTTCAGGCCGAGATTGAGCGCGTTGCGCCGGAAGATGTCGCCCATCGCCGCGCCGCAGACGATGACCATCTCGACGCCGGCCTCGTCGGCGATCCCCTTGAGCCCCGCCGGGCTCATCTCGCGCGAGCTGCCGATCGCGAAGCGGTCGCCGGCGACGATGAACGTCTCGCCGCGCCGCACGCGCTCGCGGAAGTTCGGCATGAGATGGCGGAACGACCCCGCCTTCCAGCGCGCGTCGAGCGTGTCGAGACTCTCGGACACGCAGTCGTCGGCGGGCGTGATCTGGTCGGTGTCGATCGCGTCGAGCTTCTTTCCGGGGACCTTGGGGTCCCAGAAGATCAGCGCCCTTCCCCTGATCGCGCGCGTGCCGCCTGCCTGCTCAGCGCGGTCCGGAGGCGGCGCGTCGGCGAGACGCGCGCCGGGGATGAGCTGTGCCGACTCGAGCTTCGTCATCGACCTTCCATGGTGTCACGCCGGCTCTCGTTGGATGAGCCTGGCCCGAGCGCATAGAGTCCGTGCGTGTGCTGCGTTCTCGTCCTCTTGGCGTTCGTCGGACCGCGTGCCGCGCTCGTCCTCCTGTGGCTGTTCACCGATTACCTGAGCCGCGCGTACGACGCGTTCCTGCTTCCGTTCCTCGGGTTCCTGTTCCTGCCGTGGACGACGCTCGCGTTCGCGATCGCGCAGAACGACCTCGGCGGGCTGAACGGCCTCGGCCTCATCGTCGTGATCCTCGGCGTCCTCGCGGACATCGGCGTGCTCGGCGGCGGAGCGCGACGGCGCTGGGCGTCGTGAGAACGAGCGTCAGCGCGCGCACCCGAACGGTGACCTGGGAGGATCCGGCTCCAGGTCTGGCGCAGGCCGCCGGTATGACCGGGCTCGAATACGTCCGCGCGATCTTCGAAGGCCGGCTTCCGTCTCCGCCCATCGCGATGCTGCTGGGGTTCGCCGGCACGGAGGCCGAGGAGGGCCGGGCCGTCTTCAGGAGCGAGGTGGGCGAGTACCTGTACAACCCGATCGGCGTCGTGCACGGCGGCTACGCGATGACCCTGCTTGATTCGGCGATGGGATGCGCGATCCACACACTGCTCGCGCGGGGCGAGCGCTACACGACGCTCGAGACCAAGGTGAATTTCGTCCGCCCGGTGACGCTCGAGACCGGCTCGGTGCGGTGCGAGGCGACCGTGATCCATCGCGGCCGCCGAGTCGCCACCGCGGAGGGCCGGCTCATCGCCGAGGGAAGTGGGAAGCTGCTCGCCCACGCCACCACGACCTGTTTGATCGAAGGGCCCGAGCCCCGGCCCTAGAACTCCCGCTCGAGCGCGGCCTGCTCCTTGTCAGCGGAGGCGACGGCGCCAGGTCTCCCCGACCAGCCGCTTCCCAAAGCTCGTGTGCCGCTCGCTGCCGACGAGCTCGAAGCCGGCTCGCTCGTAGATGCGCCGCGCCGCGACGAGCACGTCGTTCGTCCAGAGCACGAGCTCGCGGTAGCCCGCCGACCGCGCGAACGCGACGCACTCGTTCACCAGGCGCGAGCCGATCCCGTGCCCACGGGCGCCAGGTTCGACGAGCAGCAGCCTGAGCTTCGCGACGGTGTCGCTCTGTCGCACGCAGAAGACCGAGCCGACGCGTTCGCCATCGAGCTCCGCGATCCAGCATCGTTCGCGCTTCACGTCGAGATGCTCGATGAACTTGGCGACGATCCCCGCGACGAGCGCCTCGAAGCGCTCGTCCCACCCGTACTCCTCCCAGTAGAGCGCGCCGTGCCGACTCACGACCCAGCCCATGTCGCCGGGGCGGTGTGCCCGCAGCCTCACCTGGCCGGGATGCACCGCGGCCGGATCGAGGGCGGCCTCGATCGACCGCATCGACTCCACGACGTGGTCCTGACGACCGCTGGGCAGCCCGCCGAGCATCGCTGCGATGTCCTTGCGCGCGGCGGCCTCGAGCGGCGCGAAGACCGTGCGCCCTCGGGCGGTCAGCCGAAGAACGCTCCTCCGGCCGTCGCCGGGGGACGCGGCGCGCGACACCAGACCCCGGCCGCGGAAGGCACGCAGCATCCGCGACAGGTAGCCCGGATCGAGGCCCAGATCAGCCGCGAGGTCGGTCGCGGCGCTGGTGCGACGGTGTGCCAGCTCGAACAGGACGCGGACTTCGGCAAGCGAGAACGAGCTGCGCAGGTACCGCTCTTCGAGCACGCCGATCCGCCGCGTGTAGAAGCGGTTGAAGCGCCGCACCGCCTGGATGCGCTCGGTCAGCCGACTGGACATCTCCTGAGAGGATAGTTGACGGAGTCAACTATCGGCGCCGGCGCAGGACCGCCCGATCATGAGAGAAGTGGATCCGGTCCGCGTTCAGCTCGCGCAGGCGCCGGATGCTGTCGTCGGCGGCGCCGGTCGCGAATGAACGCGCGTCCTGCGCGGCCTGCCCCACGATCAGCACGAGTCCGTCGCCGGCTCGGACGGTCACGGACTGATGTCCGATGGTGTGGCCCGGCGTCGCGAGGACGCTGACGCCCTCGGCGATCTCGCCGTCGCCGTCGACGGGTACGTGCGCGACCCCCGGGAAGTCGACCCAGTCGCGGATGGGAGAGCCCTCCGAGCGGGCTGCCTCGAGCTCCGCGCGCTGCGTCACGATCGCGACCCCGGGGAACGCGCGGTTCTGCCCGCAGTGATCGAAGTGGAGGTGTGTGTTGATGATCGCACGGACCTCGTCGGGATCGAGGCCCGCCGCGGTGAGCGCGTCGCGGACCGCGCGACGGACCGGCCGATAGTTCTCGTCGATCCAGTCGTTGCCTTCGCCGATCCCGGTGTCGACAAGGAGGATGCCCGACGCATGTCGGATCGCGAACCCGAGGACGACGCCGGTCTGTCCGGCAAGCGGATGCTGCGATGGATAGGTGACGTCCGCGAGATGCAACGGAACGACGTCTTCGGGCGTCATCACGGCCGACATCTTCGACCAAAGTGTCGCGCTCGATACAGATGGCGCGATTCGGGCATCTCACACGAGCGCGAGCGGTTACGTTCTACGTACATGCGGCCCCACCGCACTCCGTCTCGCGTGGCGATCTGGACAGCTCTGGGCACCGTCTACGTCGTGTGGGGCTCGACGTACCTCGCGATCGCGATCGCGGTCCAGACCCTGCCGCCGCTCCTCAGCGCAGGCATACGGTTCCTCGCGGCGGGTGTGATCCTCTGCGCGTGGCTCGTGCTCAGGGGCGCGAACCTTCGGGTCAGCGCGCGCGAGCTCCGCGGCGCCGCCGTCGTTGGGTTCCTCCTGCTCGCCAGCGGCAATGGCATGGTCATGCTCGGCGAACGGACGGTGCCGTCGGGCCTGTCGGCGCTCATCGTCGCGTCGGTCCCGCTCTGGATCGTCGTCTACCGACGCGTCGGGGGTGAATCGATCGGTCGCGATCTGCTTGCCGGCGTGCTCCTCGGTCTCGTCGGCGTCGCGATCCTCGTGGTCCCCGGCGGTCTCAGCGGCGCCATCGCTCCGACCGGCGCGCTGATCCTCTTCATCGCCACGCTGTCGTGGGCGCTTGGCACGTTCCTCTCGCCGAGGCTCGGTCAGCCGCGCAACGTGCTGGTCGCGACGGCGTACCAGATGCTCGCGGGCGGGGCGGCGCTCACGATCGGCGCCGCGATCGTCGGCGAAGCGTCCCGGCTGGATCCGAGCACGTTCTCGCTCCGCTCGATCGTCGCGCTGCTCTATCTGATCGCCTTCGGTTCGCTCGTCGGATTCACCGCGTACACCTGGCTCCTGCAGCACGCGCCGATCTCACTCGTGTCGACGTACGCCTATGTCAACCCGGTCGTCGCGGTCGTGCTCGGTGCGGTCGTCCTGTCCGAGCCGGTCACGCCGACGACGATCGCCGGAGCCGCGGTGATCGTCGCGGCCGTCGCCTTCATCGTGACCCGGCAGCGCGCTGGCGCGCGCCACGCGATCCGCGAGCCGCTCGCCGACGCCGCGAAGTGATCTAGCCGGCGAGGCGGCGGAGCTCCTCTTCCCGACCTCGATGCGCTGCTCGCGGCCGAGGACCGACGCGGGCACCCCGCTGTAGACGCGGTCCGCGAGCGCGCGGTCGTTCTTGCGGAGCGCCTTGATCACGGCCGCGGCGTGCACGCCCGTGCCGGTTCGGAAGGCATCGGCGCCCATCGCCGGGTAGTTCGGCGGAATAGGGATGCCGCAGTGCTCGGACACGAGCGCGGTGTATTCGACGAGCGGGGTGAGGTCTCGATCGATGAGACCCCAGAGCTGCAGATTGATGAGGAGCTGGTCCATCGAGGTATTGCCCACGCGCTCGCCGATCCCGAGCGCGCAACCGTGGACGCGGTCGGCGATCGCCGTCGCGGCGAGCGCGTTGATCGTGCCGAGCCCGCGGTCGTTGTGCCCGTGGTAGTCGAGCTTCACGTCGCGTCCGCGTACGACCTCGTCGCGCAAGAAGGTGAGCAGGTTGCGCACGCCCTCGGGGCTCGCATGTCCGACCGTGTCGGAGGCGCAGATGCGCTTCGCGCCGGCCGCGATCGCGGTGTCGTACAGGCGCACGAGCGTCTCGGGGTCGGCGCGGGTCGTGTCCTCGGTGACGAACATGACCGGCAGCCCCGCCTTCACGAGCGTGGCGACGCTCGACTCGACGCTCGCGAGCATCGTCTCGAGCGTCCAGTTTTCCACGTAGCGGCGGATCGGGGAGCTGCCGATGAACGCGCACGCCTCGATCGCGACGCCCGACTGCGTCGCCGCCTCGATCGCGCCGCGCACGTCGTCGGGATGGGTGCGGATCGCGCAGTTGGGCCGCAGGCGCTTCAGCTTGGTCGTTTCCTTCGCGAGGGCGACGATCGTCTCGCGGGCCTGCGGCGACGCGCCGGGCAGACCGATGTCTGCGGAGTCGATGCCGAGCTCGTCCATGAGGTGCAGAAGGCGGCGCTTCACGTCGAGCGGCGGGTTGCGCACCGACGGCCCTTGGAGGCCGTCGCGCAGCGTCTCGTCGTCGAGCTCGACCGCGCGGTAATCCGCGCGCGCGGCGCGGCCGTCGCGATTCCAGTCGTAGATCAGGCGATCGAGCTCCGTCTCCATGCGAGGTCGTATGTTGCTGCCTCTCTCGCCGGGGCGCTGGTGCCCCTTACCGAACGATCGGGGGAGTGCGAGCCCCGGTGTAGCGGAGCAGTGCGAGGTCCGCGGTCGCGAAGCCGGCATGCCGCGTCGCGGTGAACGAGTAGGTCGTCGCGATGCCGGCGACGCGCGTGTCCTCGATGCGCTGGCGCACTCGCATCGCATCGAGGCTCTCCCCGGCGGCGCTCGCGAGGATGACAAGCGCGTCGTACGCCGATGCCGCGGGCGTGGTCGGAGGTCCGCCGGCCCGTTCCGTGAACGATTGGACGAACGCCGCGCGAGCCGCGCTCGCGGTGCCGGCCGCGATCCACCGCGAGCCCGGCCAGGTGACGACGGCGGCCACGTCGCGGAGGTCCGCGACATCGGCGGTCTCGCACACATACGAGAAATAGAGGAACGCTCCAGCCGGAGCCGCGCGCGCCGCGTCGACGTACGTTTTCGCGGGACCGGCGAAGAGCACGACCGACGACGTCGCGAGCGCGGTGCGCATCCGGCTCGTCTCCGGCACGGTGGCCTTCAGCAGCGTCGGGGTGACCGAGCGTCTCGCCAGATCGGCCATCAGCGCGGCGCGCTCGGGGATCGCGCCGGCCGATTCGTCGCTCACGACGATCGTCGATGTGAGGACGGTCCGAGCGGCGGCATCGTCGAGCGCCGCCTTCGCAAGGTCAGCCGGGGTCGGCGCGAGGGCGAAGGCCCAACCGCCGCCGGCGACGGCCGGTTCGGCGACCGGCAGTGTGAACAGGACGGGCAGACGCGCGAGCTGCACCGCGCTCGCGAATGCGGCGTCGTATTCGGCGAACGCGCCGACGATGATCGCATCGGCTCGTTCTTCGACCGCCGCGCGCCGCAGCTCGACGAGCGTCCGCGCCTGGCTTCCGCCCACGTCGACGATCCGGAGCTTCACGCGCGGCGATGTGGAAGCATGCTGATCCGCCCAGAGCTGCAGCCCCTCGCGCTGCGGCCCGCCGTTCGGCACCCGGTTGCCTGAAAGATCGAGGAGGGCGGTGACGTTGAACGTGCCCGCCTCGTGCGTCGGCGCGGGCGTCGGGCTCGTTACCGGCGTCGCCTGCGAGCAGGCCACAAGCGCCAGCCCGACCGCGAGCGCGAGCGCGCGCATGGCCGCGCTAGGCGCGGGTGCCGTCGGGGAGGGGCGCGTCTGCCGCGTAGACGTGGGTCGCGGCATCCTCTGGCCGCGGGTCGGGCTCGCTCTCAGCCTGCGCGATGGCCCGCTCGATGTCGTCCGCGAGCTGCGTGCGGATCGACTCGAGCTCCTGCTCGGTCGTACCGGCGGCGAGGAGATACGCGAACGCGCGTTTCACCGGGTCCTTCGCGCGCCACTCGTCGACCTCCTGCTTCGTCCGGTAGCGGCTGTCGTCGTCGTCCGAGGTGTGCGGCTGGTAGCGATAGCACTTGAGCTCGACGAGGCTCGGACCTTTTCCGGCGCGCGCGTGCTCGGAGGCGAGCTTGGTCTTCTCATAGCTGTCGAGCATGTCCATCCCATCGGCGACGTAGCCCGGCATCGCGTAGGCCGCGGCCTTCTCGGCGATGTCCTTCACCGCGGTCTGCTTCTCGAACCGGGTGGAGATCGCCAGCAAATTGTTCTCGATGACGAAGACCACCGGCAGCTTGTGGATCGAGGCGAAGTTCGCCGCCTCGTGGAAGTCGCCGGGACTCGTCGAGCCATCGCCGCCGAAGACGAACACGATGTTGTCCGTCTCTTTCCGCAGCTTGAGCGCCAGGGCGAGACCCACGGCATGCGGGAACTCCGTTCCGACGAGGACTGACCGCGACAGCACGCGGCTGGAGGGCGAGCTGAACATGTTGAGCATCGCCCGGCCGCCCGAGTTGGTGTCGGTCGCCTTCGCGAGCACGCTCCGGAACTCGTCGAGCGCGGTGAATCCGAGGACGAACGACACTCCCATGTCGCGGTAATACGGGACGGTCCAGTCCTTCCCCCGCCGGATGCACCACGCGGCGCCGATCTGCGCGCCCTCGTGTCCGTCGGTCCCCGCCCCGAACGGCGTCCGACCCATGCGGTTCAGCTGCAGGATCCGCTCGGAGACGAGTCGGGTCATGAGCATGTAGCGATACATGCCCTTCACGTCGTCGAGCGAGAGCCCGAGCTGCTCGTGACGCGTCGCGCTCCCCTTGCGCGTGGTGACCGCCATCAATGGGTCATGGTAGTGCGCGCATCGCGCCACACGACCGCACCGAGCGCGATGAGCCACACGCCCAACACGATGCGCAGTGGAAGATCCGGCGGCGTCATCGGGAGCCCGCCGATCGCGTATCCGATGACGAGCGCGAAACATACGATCGCAAGCGCCGCCGTCGCGATACCGAAGGCTCGCGGGAGGGCTCCGGTCTCGGCCCACAGCTTTCCGATCGTCCACCACCAGATGCCGCGGACGAACAGCGCCGCCGGGATCAGGTCGGGGTTCGCCGCCGCGCCAAGGCCGAGCGTGACCACGCTCGCGCCGGCGATCGTGCCGAGGACCGCACCCGACGGCCGCAGGGACTGATGACGTACGTGCAGCGACGCGACGACAGGAAGGATCAGCCCGTACGCCGCGGCGCTGACCGCGAAGTACCACGACGGGTAGAAACCGGGCCCGAGCGCGGTCGAGCCGATGTGCGCGAGGCCGCCGATGACGGCCCAGACCGCCGCCTTTTTCGTATCGACGAGCTCGCCGGCGGCTACGACTTGCGCTTCCCCTGCTCGTCGTATTCGTAGAAGCCCTTGCCGGTCTTCGTCCCGAGCCTTCCGGCGAGGAACATCCGCCGCAGGAGCGGCGGCGGGGCCATGCCCGCTTCGCGAAACTCCTCGAAGAACACGTTCGCGACGTGGTAGTTGATGTCCACGCCGGTGTAGTCGATGAGCTCGAACGGCCCCATCGGATAACCGAGGCCGAGCTTCACCGCCTGATCGATGTCTTCCTTCGTGGCGATCCCGAGCTCGAGCATGCGGACCGCGCCGAGGAGGTAGGGGACCATGAGCCGGTTCACGATGAAGCCCGTCGTGTCCTTGCACATGACGCCCGTCTTGCCGAGCTTAGCGATGAACTCTTTGAGCGCCGCGATCGTCTCGTCGCTCGTCGTGATCGCCTGGACGATCTCGACCAGTTTCATGATCACCGGCGGGTTGAAGAAGTGAAGGCCAGCGAAGCGGTCGGGGCGCTTGGTCGCCGCGGCCATCTCGACGATCGTCAGGCTCGAGGTGTTCGAGCAGAAGAGCGTCGTCGGCCCGCAGATCGCATCGAGATCCGCGAACAATTTCTTCTTGGGGCCGATCTCCTCGACGATCGCTTCGATCACCAGGTCACGGTCCCGGAAGTCCGCGAGCGAGAGCGTTCCCCGGATCCGTCCGCGCGCGGCCTTCGCGTCGGCCTCGGTGGTGCGTTGGCTCTTGACCAGCCGTGCGAGCGAACCATCGACGCGCTGCAGACCCTTGTCGATGAGCGACTGATCCACCTCGCGGACGAGCCACGCTGAATAGCCATCGGGAGACCTCCTGCGCGAAGCGCCGACAGCATATGACCGCGCTCGCTCGTACCATTTCGTGGTGCCCCAACCGCGTTCCGTGAACGGTACGTCGCTGCGCGGTCCCGGTCCCATCGACATCGCGTTCACCGTCAACGGCGAGGCGACCTCGGTCCGCGTCCCGCCGCGCCGCACGCTTCTGGACACGCTGCGTCAATCGCTCGCGCTCACGGGAACGAAGCGTGTCTGTGACGAGGGGACCTGCGGAGCGTGCACGGTCATCGTGGACGGACGGCCGATCTACTCGTGCATGACGCTCGCGGTCGCGTGCGAGGGTAAGGCGATCGAGACGATCGAAGGGCTCGCCAAGGACGGCGAGCTGCACCCGGTGCAGCGCGCCTTCATCGACGCGGACGCGTTCCAGTGCGGTTTCTGCACCCCGGGGCAGATCATGTCCGTCGTCGCGCTGCTTCGCGGCACCGCCGCGCCGACCGAGGACGAGGTTCGTCGCGCGGTGGCGGGAAACCTCTGCCGCTGCGGCGCGTATCAGGGCATCGTGGCGGCCGGCGTCTCCGCGGGAAGGCGGAAGCAGCGGTAATGCCGAGGGTCGTCAAGAGCCGCGAGGAGTTCGAGGGCGAGATCTACGAATCGCTCGTCCTCGTCGAGGGGCGCGACCTTCCGCTGCTGAGCGGAGAGCGGACCCAGATCGGTCACGAACGCCGCCGCATCGACGGCGTGCAGCGCGTGACGGGCCGCGCTCGCTATACGCAGGACGTCTACCTCCCGGGCATGCTCTTCGTCCGCGTGCTCCGCAGTCCGTATCCGCCAGCGCGGGTCCGCAAGATCGACACGAAGAAGGCCGAAGCCCTCCCCGGCGTCCGCGGCGTGCTCCATCGGTTCAACGCCCGAGGCCCTTGCCCTCGTCGAAGTCGATTACGAGCTGCTTCCGCATGTCGTCGACCTCGAGGAGGCGATCGGCGACGTCGCACCGCGGCTCGAGAGCGACGGCAACGTCGCCGAGTCGGGCACGCACAAGCGGGGCGACGTGCGGAGGGCGATCCGCGAGGCCGACGCCGTCGTCGACGCGACATACCGCACGTCGACGCAGATCCACAATTCGCTCGAGACGCACGGCGCGGTCGCGGCGTGGGACGGCGACGTTCTCACCGTCTGGGAGTCGACCCAACACACCTTCGCGGTGCGTCAGGGCCTGCACCTCGCGGTCAAGCTGCCGCTCTCGAAGATCCGCGTTCTCTGCGATTACATGGGCGGCGGCTTCGGCTCGAAGGGCAACGTCGGAAAGCACTCGATCATCGCCGCGCTCTTCGCGATGCAGCTCGGCCGGCCGGCGCGTTGCATCCTCACACGCGACGAGGAGAACCTCGCGGCCGGAAACCGCTCGGCGACGCTCCAGCAGCTCAGGATCGCCGCGAAGGACGGGCGGATCTCCGCGATCGAGCACACGTCCTGGGCGAACGCCGGGCAGGGGAGATGGGTCGCCAACCCGACCGGGCCGACGAACACCCTCTATGACGTCGCGAACGTGTCGTCGAAGTCGTACAAGGTCGTCACCAATGCGGGCGCCCTATCGGCGTTCCGCGCTCCCGGCTACGTCGAGGGCACGTTCGCGCTCGAGTCCGCCATCGATGAGCTCGCCGACAAGATCGGGATCGATCCGATCGCCCTTCGCCGCAAGCACGCGGGCTCGCCGAAGGACCCAATGGGTGGCAAGCGCTATTCCGACAAGCACCTGCTCGAGTGCTATCGGATCGGCGCGGAAGAGATCGGCTGGCGTCGCCGACGGAACGGTGGGATCCGCGGCTCCGCGGCGCACCGGCGTCGAGGCATCGGCATGGCGACCCAGATCTGGGGCGGCGGCGGCGGTCCACCCGCATATGCGACGGTCCACGTGAATCCAGACGGAACGGTCGTGCTCACGACCGGGACCCAGGACATCGGCACCGGCACGAGGACCGTGCTCGCGCAGGTCTGCGCGGACGAGCTCGGCGTCGAGCTCGACGACGTGCAGGTCCGTCTGGGCGACACCGACAACCCCTATGGTCCGATCTCAGCGGGCTCGGTCACGCTCGCCTCGGTCGGTCCAGCGGTCCGGATCGCGGCGCGCGACGCGCGCGAGCAGCTGCTCGGCGCGGCGGCCGGCGTCCTCGAGACGCCCCAGAGCGAGCTCCGACTCGAGGCCGGCGTGATCGTCAGCAAGGGCGCGCGGACGCCGCTCTCGGACGTCCTCGGCAAGGTCGACAACAACACGGTGATCGGCAAGGGCGGACGGCATCCGAACGACCCGGACCTCTCGCAGCGCACGTTCGGCGCGCACTTTGCGGAGGTCGAGGTCGACATGCGCACCGGCGAGATCAGTGTCGAACACATCGTCGCGGTGCACGACATCGGGCGCATCGTGAACCCGCTCACGGCCCGGTCGCAGGTCGCGGGGGGCGTGCTGCAGGCCCTCGGCTTCGCGCTCATCGAGGAGCGCTTCCTCGACCGGGCCACCGGGCGCGTCATGAACGGGAATCTCGAGAATTACAAGGTGCCGACGGTGAGGGACGTGCCGACGAAGATCACCGTGAGGTTCGTCGACCGGCCGGACCGCCGCGCGAACAACATGGGCGTGAAAGGCCTTGGTGAGCCGCCGATCATCCCGACCGCCGCCGCGATCGCGAACGCGGTCGCGAATGCCACCGGCGCGCGGATCCGCCACGCACCGCTGACGCGTGCCCGCGTCCTCGATGCGCTCGCGCTCGCGGGAGCCCGTTCATGAACGCGTTCTCGTACGCACGACCGCGCGCGATCGCCGACGCGCTGCGTTACCTGCGCAGCGGTGCGGTCGCCCTCGCGGGCGGCACCGATCTTCTCGGTCTCATGAAGGACGGACTGGCCACACCCGCGGCACTCGTCGATCTCACCGGGATCGAAGGGCTCCGGGGGTGGTCACATCAGCGCGGCAAGGGGCTGCGGATCGGAGCGCTCACCCCGCTCGTCGAGCTCGAGACGAGCGACTCGCTGACGCGCGCGATGCCGATCCTTCGTGAAGCGCTGAAGGATGCCGCGACGGTGCAGCTTCGCACGATGGGTACGGTCGGCGGGAATCTTCTGCAGCGAAACCGCTGCTGGTACTTCCGCGACGAGGGCACGGTGTGCTGGCTCAAGGGCGGGAAACGCTGCTTCGCGGTGGATGGCGAGAACCGACACCACGCGATCCTCGGCGCGGACGAATGCGTGATGGTGAGCCCATCGGATCTGGTCCCGGCGCTCATCGCGTACGACGCCGAGATCTCGCTCGTGAGCGCGCGCGGGCAGAGACGGATGAAGCTCGCGGATCTGTTCGTCACGCCGAAGGCGAAGGACCGGCGCGAGCACGCGCTCCGCCCGGCCGAGCTCATCACCGAGGTCCGCGTGAGCGAGGCTTCGCTGGCGCGAAAGGGAACCTACCTCAAGGCCATGGATCGCAAGGCGTGGAGCTTCGCGCTCGTCTCGGTCGCGGCCGCCGCGAAGATCGAGCGCGGGATAGCGCGCGACGTGCGCATCGTCCTGGGCGGCGTCGCGCCGGTCCCGTGGCGCGTCGTCGCGGCCGAGAAGGGCCTCGAGGGGAGCGCCCTCGACGATGCGGCGTGCACCGACGCGGCGGATCGCATGCTCGCGGGCGCGACGCCGCTCCGCGACAACGGCTACAAGGTGACCCTCGCGCGCGAGCTCGTGCGGCGCGCGCTTCGCTCGCTCGTCGCGGCCTGACACTCAGTCCGCGATCGGTCGTATCTCAACGATCCCTCCCGCGGGCCAGCGCTCGGCGATCGCCGTCGCCTCTGCCTCGTCGCGCACCTCGACCACCGCGTAGCTCCCGACGGTCTCTTTGGTCTCCGCGAACGGGCCGTCGCTCACCATGGGCCGGTCCCTCTTGCGGACGCGCCCAAGCCGAACGGTCTTCGTGCCCCTAGCCAGCCGGTGGCCCTCGACGATCTTCCCGGCCTGGGCGTGCTCGGCGAACCAGCGGCCGATCTCCGTGATCCCGGCCTGCCGCTCGTCGTCGGGCAGCGACAGCCACTCGTCCTCGCGCGCGTAGAAGGTCAGCAGATAGCGCACGTTTCGTCCTCCCGGAGCCCGGTCATCGAGTCTCCACGCTAGCCACGAAGGCCTGGCCGCAGAATCGACAAAATGACAGTCTCCGACGCGGAGCTCGTCTCGGCGATCGAGTCGACGCTCTTCCTCTATCCACCGATCGCCGGGCAGTTCCAGGACCTGGGCATCCCGGGGATCCGCGGGCGGCTCACGAAGATCTCGCACCCGCTCACGAATCTCGCCGGCGACGCGCGCTTCTCCGAGCGCGAGGCTGACGCGATGATCCGCCGTGTCCAGGATCGATACGGGTCGATGGCGTTCGGGTGGGTGACCGGTCCGTCGACACGCCCATTCGATCTGCCGGACCGGCTCGCGGCGGCCGGCCTCGCCCGGGAGGAGAGCCTCGCCGGGATGGCCCTCGCCGATCTCGGGTTGGCAGTCACCGCCGATCCCGCGGTGCGAGTCGAGGAGGTGTCGTTCCGCGATGCCCTCGCCGAGAGCGACATGATGGCCCGCGCGTACGGCCTTCCGCTCGAGGTCGCGCGCTTCTTCAACGAGGTGCTGGCGGCGAGCGCGGCCCAGATCAAGGCCCGCGGGTACTTCGGCTACCGGGGTAGCGGCGGGCCGGTCGCGTGGAGCTTCCTCGTGTACCTGCCGGACTCGCCGATCGTCCTTCTGGGTGGAGCGGCGACGCTGCCCGAGCATCGCGGGCACGGCCTGTACACGGCCCTTGTCGCAAGACGACTTGCTGATGCGCGCGGTGACGGGCGAACGGCCGCGGTCATCCAGGCGGATCGCGCGACGTCGGCGCCGATCTGCGCGAAGCTCGGGTTCCGCGAGCTGTGCGCGCTCGAGGTCTTCGTCCGCCAGGCGACGAGCTGATGGCCGCGCCACCCGTCGGAACGCCGCTCCGCCTGTTCTGGCGGATCCACCGCGCCTTCGTGCGGCTGACCGGTGCACGTTTCGGACGGGTCGGCCCGCTTCCCGTGCTGCTCCTGCGAACGAAGGGTCGCAGCACCGGCCTGCCGCGAGAGGTCGCGCTCAACTACATTCGCGACGACAACAACTACGTGGTGATCGGGTCGTATGCGGGATCCGACCGCGATCCGGAGTGGTTCAAGAACCTGAAGGCGTTTCCCGCGGCCGACATCCTCGTCGACGGCAAACGCATTCGCGTCCGCGCCCGCGAATGCCTCGGCGCCAAGCGCCAGCTGCTCTGGGAGCGCATCGTCGAGCGCGACAGCGCATACGCCAAGTATCAGAAGCGCACCACGCGTCAGATCCCGGTCGTGGAGCTCGATGCCATCGCGTAGCCTCGGCGGATGTTCGCTCGCGTCGCGGTCGGTGTCGCGGCTGTCACGTTCGTCGCCGCGGTCGCGTTCACCGTGGCCGCCATCGACGCTCCGGCGCCGAGCCGGGTCGCCTCGCGCCCGACCGCGAGCCCCCTGCCGACCGCGGATCCGCGCGTGCTGCGCGAGGCGGCCGCGAGTGTCGCGGGCTACAAGCGGATCACCAGCCCGCTCGGCGGTTGGAGCATGGAGATCCCCGCCGCATGGCATGCGACGGCGGCGCGAGTTCGCGGTGCCGAGATCGCGACCTTCGATGTCTCCGCAGCGCAGCTGAGCGGCAATGCGCCCGCGACGGACCAGCTCCGCATGAGCGTGACTCTCGAGCCCGTTCAGGGTGGCCGAACCCTCGAGCAGGTGGGGACGGACGGCGTGCCGGCGTTCCTGCTCGTCGAGCAGACCCGCATCACGGTCGCCGGCCTCGCAGCGGTGCGTACGACCCACCGCGCGTACGAGCCGGCGGGATCACCCTTCGATCTGCTCCACGTTCGCTGGACACTCCGCTCGCCGAATTTCCGAGATCGCGTCACGGCCATCGATGTCTGGCCCGCCGACGGTGCGCTTCGTGGCGCGGGCGATCGCGCGGTGGCGTCGCTTCAGTTCGTCGCTCCGCTGTCGCTGCCGGTCCAACCCGGCATCTCGCGAGCGGAAGCGATCGCGAAGTCCGAGCTCACCGGTCACCGGATCGATCGGGAGTCCGCCAAGCTCGCCAGCTACCGCGAGTACATCGAGGCGACCAACGCCACGGCGCCGCCAGACGGGCCGCGCCTGTGGCTCGGCCCCGACCCCGATCCCGACGACCTTGTCTGGATCGTCGTGATCGCGGGCGATCTGGGTCCGATGCCGAGAGGAGGGCCGCCTGGTCCAGGGATACCGGCCGCGGCGCCGGCGACGACCCGCTGGATCATGTCGGTGTTGAACGCGAGCGACGGCGCGCAGCGCTCGGGGACGTGGAGCCCGAACGGCGAGTGGCCCGCCTGGTTCGACACGCTGAAGGATCGCGCTCCCTAGGCCGCGAGCGAACGCTGGAACGCGGCGAGCTCGTACGGATCGTCCGCGAGTCCGCGATCGAAATCGGCCGGGAAGGCCGCGCCGTCGATGAGCGGCGCGAAATGCGCAGCGACCGAGGGCGGCAGCTCGGCGGTGTCGCGAAAGTTCGTCGGGATGTCCGCGAAGTACTCCACCACGTTGGCATGGTCCCCCTGCCGGAGGAACGAACCGGTGACCCATCGGTAGTAACGGGGATACCCGCGCGCGACCGGCCGGCTCTCCGCGACGGCCCGGCGGAGCCGCGCGAATCCGCGGTCCTCGTCGGCGCGGTAGCGGGGATGGTTCCAGCAGATGAAGTGGAAGAGCTCGTGGCACGCCGAGAGACGCACCTGCCGCAGTCCTTCGTACGTCTCGACCCCGGCCGCGAGCCAGATCTCGTTCCGGTCGGGCCAGTACCCGCCGCCCCCGCGCTCGTCGTAGCGATAGAAAGGACAGCGATCGCCGAGCCGCTGCACTTCTTCCGGGAATCCTTGCAGCGCGCGGCGGATGAGCAGTGGCCCGGGCGTCACATAGAGATAGGTGCGGGATCGCCACAGCTGGTCGCGCAGACCCGCGAGCTCGCGTGGCGCAAGCACGCGCTCGGCGAAGGCCAGCACCACGTGGCCCATCGCGTTCGGCACCGGCGCGCGGCGCAGCTCGGTGTTCGGCGCGGACACGCGCCGAGTATCAGCCGAGCCGGGCTTGGAGCAGCGCGCGCTCGGCGGGATTCTCGGTGAGCTCGAGCGCCCGGCGATCCGCATCGCGTGCCTCGTCGGGCCGGCCGAGCGCGCGGAGCAGCTCGCCCCGCGTGGCGTGAAAGAGGTGGTAGCGGTCGAGCTGTTCGGCGAGCGGGAAGAGCTCGACGTACGCCTGCTCGGCACCGATCGTGTGCCACACCGCGATCGCGCGATTCAGCCGGATGATCGGTGAGTCGGACAGCGCGAGCAGCGCGTCGTACGAGCGGAGGATGTCCGGCCAGCGCGTCGCCTCCCAGGTCTTGGCGGCGGCATGCGCGCCGGCGATGAGCGCCTGCAGCTGGTACGGACCGGGTCGCGCCATCGTGAGGAACCGCCCGACGATGGCGAATGTTTCGTCGATCATGCGGCGGTCCCATTTCGCTCGGTCCTGATCGCGGAGCAGGATCATGCGGCCCTGCGCGTCGAACCGCGCATCGGCGCGTGCGAGGTTGAAGCGCATCAGCGCCTGCAGACCGAGGACCTCGGGTTCGCCAGGCATGAGACTGGCGAGCAGACCGACGAGCCACTCCGCCTCGCGCGCGAGATCGCGGTCGTGCGCACCGCGCGGCCCCGTCGCGAGATAGCCCTCGTTGAACATGAGGTAGAGCACCGCGAGGACTTCGCCGAGGCGCTCGGCGAGCTCCTCGCGCTCGGGCATGCGGAACGGGATCCGCGCATCGACGATCTTTCGTTTGGCACGGACGAGGCGCTGCGCGACGGTCGCCTCGGGAACGAGGAACGCCCGCGCGATCTCGGGCGTGGTGAGGCCGGCGACCGAGCGCAGTGTCAGCGCGACCTGGGCCTCGCGCGCGAGCGCGGGGTGGCAGCAGGTGAAGATCAGATCGAGGCGATCGTCCGGGAATGCCGACCGCGTGCTCACCGGGGCCTCCTCAAGCTGCGCGAGCTTCTCCTGGTACCGGGATTCGCGTCGTAGCCGATCGATGCCCTTCCGGCGCGCGGTCGTCATCAGCCAGGCGCCCGGGTTCGGCGGGATGCCCTCGCGCGGCCAGTGCTCGAGCGCGGACACCAGCGCGTCCTGCACGCACTCCTCGGCAAGATCGAAGTTGCCAAGGCTGCGGACGAGCGCCGCGGTGAGCCGGCCCGCTTCCTCGCGGAAGACCGCGGCCACCGCGTCGCTCGTGACGGTCGCGCTCAGTGCACCACGATCGGTCGGACCTCGACGTCGCCGCCCGGCCAGCTCTTGGCGATCGCGATCGCCTCGTCGAGATCCGGCGCTTCGATCATCGCGAAGCCGCCGACCTGCTCCTTCGACTCGATGAACGGACCGTCGAAGACCTTCATCTGTCCGTTCACGCGACGCACCGTCGTCGCCGCGCCCGCACCCTTCGCCAGCTCCTCGCCGCCTTTGAGGACGCCCTTCTTCGAAAGCTCTTCCCACCATTTGCCGACGGCGGCGTAACCCCGCTGGACCTCCTCCTTGGAGCTCGTCTGCAGCCACTCCTCTGATCCCACGAACATCAACACGTACTGAGCCATCTGATTTCCTCCTAGCGCCGCGCCAGATCGGCCGGCAGGTCATGCTCGTCACGCTGCTCGACGAGCGCGCGGACCTCGACGCCGTGTCCCGGCCAGGTCTTCGCGAGCGCGATCGCGGCGTCCCGGTCGGGCAGATCGAAGATCGTGTAGCCCCCGACCGATTCCTTGGCCTCGATGAATGGGCCATCCATCACCGTCGCCTTGCCGTTCGGATGGCGGATCGTCGTCGCGGTGCGGGTCGGTTGTAATTCCGCCCCGCCGTCGACGATCTTCGAGGCGTTCGTCTCGAACCACTTGAAGATCTGGCCGTAGACCGCCTGCTGCTCAGGTGTCGGGTTCTGGTAGTCGACACCGTCGTCGATGAATAGGAATGCGTACTTCGCCACTGCTCGCTCCTCCTTGGTCGTTGTGCCCCTACAACGAACGGTCCACGCCCGAATCGACAGCGAAAAGGCTACCGCCGCGAGGGCGGCCAGCCTCCCGCGGGCACCTGCTCCGTGCCGCGCTCGAGCGCGAGGAGGCGCCGCTTGGCGGCGAGCCCGCCGGCGTAACCACCCAGGCTGCCGTCGGTCGCGACGACACGATGACAGGGCACCACGATCGGGATCGGATTCGCTCCGAGCGCGCCGCCCGCCGCGCGCGAGGCCTGTTCGTTCCCGGCCTCTCGCGCCACCTGGCGGTACGTGGTCACCTCCCCGTACGGAACACGGGCCGTCGCCGCGAGGATCCGTCGCTGGAACGGCGTGAGCGGCGCAAGGTCGACGGCGACGTCGAAGGTCCGCCGGCGCCCGGAGAAGTACTGGTCGAGCTCGATCAGGAGCCCGTCGCAGCGGCCCCGGTCGGGAACCACCCCGGGGCCGTACGTCCGCGTGATCCGCGCGAGCTCGCGCTCGTCGGGTCGCGCGCCGTAGTGGATCGCGATCACGCCTCGCGGACCGACCGCGACCCAGAGCGGACCGAGCGGCGAATCCATGACGTCGTAGCCGACGGCGATGAGCCCTTCGCGTCTCGCCCGAGCGAGCAGCCGTTCGCGCGCGTCGTCCACCAGCGGTGTCAGGGTCATCGGATCGCCTCCTTCAGCTTTTTCATCGCCTCGGCGACGCGCGAGCGCGCCGCGTCCTCACTGCACTCGAGCACCGCCGCGATCTCGCCATACGCGCGGCCCTCGACCTTGCGCAGCACGAACGCCGCACGCTGCCCCGGTGGGAGCGTGCGCACCGCGGCGGCGAGGTCCGCGATGGTCACGCCGTCCCGCTCGGGCGCCGCCAGGCGCAGATCCGCGAGCGGGACCAGGCGCTTTGTCTTGCGCGCGCGATCGACGCACTTATTCGTCGCGATCCGGTACAGCCACGCGCGTTCGTTGCCGCTCCGCGGCGGCGGCCACGCACGGAATGCCGCCAGGAAGGTCTCCTGGAAGATGTCGTCGGCATCGGCGCGGTTTCCGGTGAGCCGCAGCGCGTACGCGAAGATCTCGCGTTCGTGGCGCTCGAGCAGGTCGCCAAAGGTCACCGGTCCGATCTCACGACGATAGAACGGTGAGGCGCGCGCGGATGTGAGATGGCACGCCACGTGCGCCGCTTTGAAGGATGGATAAAGAAGAGCTTCTCGAACGCGAGCGTGCCGCCGAGCGCAAGGAGGGCATCGCGCCGGAGCGGCGGGGCAGCCCCGCGGCGCCGAGCGATCGACCCGAGAACGAGCCGCCGCACCCGCAGGACGTGAACGAGATCGGCGACGAAGGGTAGCTAGCGGTCGAGCGCGAAGATGATCTCGCCGTCGACGATCTCGCCTGTCCGCACGAAGCCGAGCTTTGCGTGAACGCGTAGCGACGCGGCATTGTCCGCGGTCGTACTGGACACGAATCGCTTGATCCGATGCTCTCGGTTTGCCCAATCCATGAGCGCGTTCGCGGTCTCGGTCGCGTAGCCGCGGCGGCGCTCCGCCGGAAAGACCGTCCAGCCGAGCTCCAGCGCGCCCGCCGACATCGTGTCGTTCACGCCGGGCGGTCCGTGAAAGTTCACGTACCCGACCATCGCCAGGTCCTCGCGCCGCACGATCGCGCGCAGGAGCCATGGCGCCACCAGCGGGTCGACAGCGATCTGCTCGCGCCGCAGTCGAATGAGACCGACGGCATCGCCAGGGAACTCGTCGGGGATGCGATATTCCGCGAGACCGCGGATGCGCCGACGGTCGCCGGCGAGCAGCGCGTCGAGCAGCGACGCAGGCATGAGCACGAGATCAAGCCGCTCGCTACGGACCGTGGTGCCGGATGCTACTGGCGCCTGGCCACCGTCCGTTCGAAGAGCTCATCGGAAAGGCGGAGCGGCCGTCCGGTCCCGCCGTGCCGCTCGAGCGAGAGCTCGCTCATCACCGAGAGCGCGATCTCCGCCGGCGTGCGTCCGCCCAGATCGAGCCCCACGGGTGCGTGCACCGCGCGGATCCGCTCCTCGCTGACCCCCTCCGACCGGAGCATCTGCGCGATGAGGATCGTCTTGCGCCTGCTGCCGAGGAGGCCGACGTATCGCGCGCCGGTCTTGACCGCCGCGCGCAGGCAGTGCGCGTCGAGCTTGTGGCCCCTCGTCGCGATCACGATGAACGTGTTCCACCCGATCGGCATGGTCTCGAGCGCTTTGGCCATGTCCATGTTGACGATCTCGCTCACGCCTCCAAAGCGCTCGCGGTTCGCGAACTCGGGCCGATCGTCGACGACCGCGACCTCGTAGTCGAGCTGCACAGCGAGCTTCGCGATCGCAAGGCCGACATGCCCGCCGCCGACGAGGATGAGGCGTGGCTTGGCGAGGACCGGCTCGACGAGCAGCTCTGTCTCGTCGTCGAGGACCACCGTCCGCGCCGTGCCCCGGCCGAGCGCGTCGAGTGCGGCGTCGCGCGCGCGACGGTCGAGCGCCGCGTCGCCGAGTGTGCCGCCGCCCTTGGCGTCGGTCTCGACGAACAGCTTGCCGGCGGCGACCAGCTCTTTCCCGTGCTTCCGCATCAGCGTCGCCACGGCCACCGGGTTTCCGCCCGCCGAGGCGGCGAGGACGTCGCCCAGCAGGTCGCGGCCGGCGAAGCGCAGGACCTTTTCGCCGGGCTCGATCGCGATCCACATCGTTCCGCCGCAGACGAGCCCGGTGTCCCAGGCA
>VBGS01000001.1 GCA_005889445.1 Chloroflexota bacterium | reverse complement strand
CACCGGTGGGTCGATCGATTTCGTGCTCGGGGATGGGCGAACGCTTTCGATGCGGCCCGGAGACCGGCTCATCCTCCCGCCGCGCAGGCGGCACTCCGCGGTGGTCGGTCCGGAAGGCTGCACGTGCATCGAAGGCAAGCTCCTCCCGCCGTAGACTCGTCGCGCTTCCGATGCGACCGCTCGCGCCACGAATGTCCCGACTCGGCACCGAGACCGCGTTCGAGGTCCTCGCGAAGGCGCGCGCGCTCGAGGCGAAAGGCCGCGACATCGTTCACCTCGAGATCGGCGAGCCCGACTTCGACACGCCGCCTTCGATCGTCTCCGCTGGCGTAGCCGCGCTCGAGCGCGGTGAGACCCACTACACGCCCTCAGCGGGGGTCGTCGAGCTTCGCGAGGCGATCGCGACGTATCTCGGCAAGCGGCGCGGGATCGCGGTCGATCCGGCGCAGGTCATCGTCACCCCCGGCGCCAAACCGATCATGTTCTACGCGCTTCTGGCGCTGCTCGACGCGGGCGACGAGGCGATCTATCCCGATCCGGGATTCCCGATCTACGCCTCGATGATCGAGTTCTCCGGCGCGCGCGGCGTTCCGCTTCCGCTGCGGGAGCGCAGCGACTTCGAACCGGACCTCGACGAGCTGCGCTCGCTGGTCACCGATCGGACGAAGGTCATCGTGCTCAACAGTCCGCATAACCCGACGGGCGGAATGCTTTCGGACGAGGCGATCCGCGAGATCGCGCGGCTCGCGCGCGAGCGCGACCTCTGGGTGCTCTCCGACGAGATCTATGGCGAGCTCGTGTACGACGGGACGCATCGCTCGATCCTCCGTGAAGACGGGATGGCGGAGCGAACGATCCTCCTGGATGGATTCAGCAAGACCTTCGCGATGACCGGTTGGCGCCTTGGCTACGGGGTCTTCCCTCGCGCGCTCCTCGACCCGATCACCAAGCTCGTGACGAACTCGGTGTCGTGCACCGCGACGTTCGTGCAGCGCGCCGGCGCCGCGGCGCTCTCCGCGCGTCCGGCCGAGGTCGACGCGATGCTCGCGGAGTTCCGTCGCCGCCGGGACGCGGTGACCAAAGGGCTGAACGCGATCCCGGGGATCACCTGCCGTCTTCCGCACGGCGCGTTCTATGTCTTCCCGAACATCACCCGGCTCGGACTTCGCTCGAGCGCTGAGGTCGCCGATCGTCTTCTGAGCGAGGCGGGAGTCGCGGCGCTGCACGGGACCTGCTTCGGGCGCGAGGGCGAAGGTTATCTGCGCCTGTCGTACGCCAACTCGCTGCCCAACCTCGAGAAGGCGGTCTCCCGGATCGCGGAGTGGTCCTCGCGTCTGGCACCCTTACCTACCGGTTAGGAAAGGTCAGACTCCGATCCCGTCAACGACGACGCCAACGACGTCGGCGGCGAGCTGCTGTGCGTCACGACCGCCCGGAAGGGGGTCCCGGCTGGTCCACGGATCCATGAGATTGAAGAGCGCCTGCGTCGCGAACGCGGTGTCCATCTGCCGCAGCTCCCGCGAACGCACGCCTTCATCGAGAATTTGCTGGACCGGCGAGAAGAAGTGGCGAAAGAAGGCGCTTCGCGCCTGGCTGGTCTGATCGACCGAGAGGACGACGGCGCCGTCGCGGAGCAAGCGGGGGCCGCTGCAGCGGGCGCTGACAAGGTAGGAGAGAGCTGATGCGAGCCGCTCGCGAGCGCGGGTGCCGCGCCGGGCGGCGCTTCTAAGTCCCGCACCGTGCTCCTCGAGGACGCTGCAGATCACCGCGGTATAGAGGGCGCTCTTGTCCGCGAAGTAGTAGTAGACGGTCGGCTTGGTCACGGCTGCTTCACGGGCGATGTCGTCGAGCGACGCGCCTCGGACCCCGCGCTCGCTCCAGAGGCGATCGGCGGCCTGAAGGACGCGTTCGCGAGTCGGCGGGCGGTCCCGCTTGGTCGGCATGCCCGCATATTACCTACCGGTCGGTAGACCAAACTCGGCTTCGCGCAAAGCGTTAGGGGTCGCGATCAACGATTGGATTGCGACCGGGGCCCAACTTGATCACCGCGACACAGTCAGTGAGTCGCGCCCGGGGAGCTCCTCGACTTCGCCGGACCGTCGTCATCGCGTTACCCAAGTCTCGGTGTTGGGACACCTTCCCGTTACCGATCGCCAAAGGCATGGAGCAGGCCCTGCTCCCGCTCCGCTCCGAGGTGCCCGGCCGACCGGGCGAAAGCAGAGAGAAAGCGGGGTTCGAATATGCCCAGAACATTCACGTACGGGCTCAAGCTCATGGCCGTTTCGGCGCTGACGATCGCGGTCGTTTTCGCGCGTGCGGACATGGCGTTCGCGTACTCCGGCTCCGTCGTCGCGAGCTATGCCGCGAACGACGGTGGCAAGGACAAGGCGAAGAGCGACAAGGGCAAGGAAGCCGCCAAGGCGGACGTCCAGGCCAAGACCGATGTGAAGGCGGAGGCCAAAACGTCGGCCGGGGCGAAGACCGAGGTCAAGGCGGACGCGAAGGCCAGCGAGTCGACGAAAGGCACTGCGCAGACGAAGTCCGACGCGAACGCGAAGTCGGACACAAAGAGCAACGCGCAGGCCGAAACGAAGACTTCTGAGAAGGCCAATACCGGAGCAAAGAGCTCCGAGAAGACGGAAGTCGGAGCCAAGGGCTCCGAGAAGTCAAGCGAGAAGTCGGAAACGAAGTCTTCGGAAAAGTCTTCGGAGAAGTCCGAGACGAAGAGCTCGGAGAAGTCCGAGACCAAGAGCTCGGAGAAGTCAGAGACCAAGAGCTCGGAGAAGTCAGAGACCAAGAGCTCAGAAAAGTCAGGGAGCAAGGGATCGGAGAAGACCGAGCAAAGTGGATCTGGCGAGTCCGGCGAGACCGGTGAATCGGGAGGGACCGGTGGCACCGGCAACGGCGGCGGCAGCAGCCAGAACGGAAACAATGGAACGGTCAAGGTCATCAATGACTCCGGTGACTCGACCAATGATCAGGACGAGGACTCCCATGTCTGCCTCTTCCACCTTTACGGGTTCCACTTCGACGCGAACCAGTCGGGGACATGGAAGATCGTCAGCTGGCCGCCGACCGGGAACGGCGCGACCGTGGCGACGGGCGCGTGGGGACCCGCGAGTGCGGGTACTGGCGAATGGCACACCAGCCCCTCCATGAGCTTGCCGAGCGGTCACTACAAGCTGAACCTCGAAACCGGCATGGGCGACGGCAAGCACAAGGTCTTCTGGGTGGACTGCGGGACTTCGACCTCGAATAACGGCGAAGCCGCGCGGGCCGTAGCGCATCTGACTACCGCGATCAATAGCGCTCAGAGCGTGAGCGCTGAGCTCGCGACGACGATCGGCATCGCCCAGCAGCTCCTCGCGTCGGGCACGCTCAACACCACGCAAGCGGCCAACATCACGATCGCTCTCAACGCGGCGACCGCGGCGCAGACCGCGCTGGCGACAAGCCTCACCGCGGCGCAGAACGCTCTCACCGCGCTCAACAACGCCATCGCCACGGGCACCGCCGCACAGATCGCGGCTGCGATCACCGCCGCGGAGCAGGCGATGGCAAACCTGAACGCCGCCGCCAACGCGGCAGCGAACACGAACGAACAGCTCGAGACGACGATCGCGGCGAACTCCTCGGCTGCACAGGGGACGCAGGCCCAGCTCAGCAGCGCCATCAGCGGCGCTCAGAGCCTCAACCAGCAGCTGATGAACGCGATCGCCAACGCCCAGACGGAGCTCGCGGCGGGAGCGCTCGTCGCGAGTCAGGCCCTCACCAACGCGATCAACAACGCGAAGGCGGCAGAGACCGAGCTTGCGAACAACATCACCGCTGCGCTGAACGCGCTGTCAGCGCTCAACACCGCGATCAGCTCGGGGAGCGAGACGGCGATCGCGGCGCAGGTCGCCGCGGCGCAGCAGGCACTCGCCAATCTGAACGCGGCCGCGAATACCGCGGCCAACGCGAACAACGAGCTCGCCGCTGAGGTCTCGGTCAGCGGTACTACCGGCGGCACCACGACCGGTGGAACGACGACGACGACGACCGGCTCCGGTCGGGAGCGGGCCGAGCGAGAGACCATCGAGACGACCACTCCGAACACGTCCGGCACGACTGGCAACACGACCACCGGAACGACCACGACCACCCCGACGACGGTCGCAGGCGTGCAGACGGCTCCGCAGACGAGCGGTACCGCCCAGACCGCGACCCAGGGCACATCCGGCGGCGCCACGTCTGGGACCGCCTCGTCTGGAACGAGCGCGGGGATCCAGAACCTGCCGTCGACGAACACATCGAGCGACGCGGCACCGCTCGCGGTCGTGGGCATCACCCTCATGGCCCTCGGTGGAGCGCTGCTCCGCCGCCCGAAGGGACTCTTCAGGTAACGAGGGAGGTCTTGCACACAGGCTGACGGAAGAGGGAGCCCCGACGGGGCTCCCTTCTTCTTTTGGCGCTTTTGGCACCTCCACGCACGCGTCCGAAGACCCGCGCCCGATACTTCGAGGTATGCAGGACCAGGAGCGCCGGCTCGTCACGGTGCTGTTCGCCGACTTCGTCGGGTTCACGGCGCTCGCCGACGACCTCGATCCCGAGGAGCTCCAGATCCTCGTCTCGGGCATCTTCGAGGACCTCGCCGAAGAGGCGCTCCGCTACGACGGGACGATCGAGAAGTTCATCGGGGACGCCATCTTCGTGGTCTTCGGTGCTCCCATCGCTCACGAGGACGACCCTCAGCGGGCGCTCCGCTGCGCCCTCGGCATGCAGCGGATCTTCAGCGGCCACGCGACCCGCGTGAAAGCCCAGCTCGGGATCGAGCTCGGTCTACGGGTCGGCATCCACACGGGGCTCGTGGTCGCCGGCGCGGTGCGGACCGGCTCGGGCGAGTACGGGGTCATGGGGGACACCGTCAACACGGCCTCCCGGCTCCAGCAGGCCGCGGCGCCGGGCGAGATCTACGTCACGCAGGCCACTTTTCGGCTGACCAGCCGCGAGTTCACCTTCCGCGAGGTCGGCCCGATCGAGATGAAGGGGAAGGAGCGGCCCGTCCTGGCATATGCCCTCACCGGAGAGCGTGCGACACCACGCACCACGATCGAGATCGCCGCTCCCCTGGTCGGCCGCTGGATGGAGCTCTCGCGTCTTGATCTCTCATACCAGTCTTCCCGCATCGGCCGGACCGAGGTCGTGCTCATCGCCGGCGAGCCGGGGATCGGCAAGACCCGGCTGCTGACCGAATTCATCGGGCTCGCGACCTCGGCGGAGGACGGAGTCCGCACGATCGACACACCACGCGTCCTGCGCTGGACGTTCTCGCGGGTGAACCAGCGAAGCTACGCCGGCTTCATCGAGCCGCTCCTGGTCGACCTGCGGATCGAACCGAACGACCCGGAAGCGGCCGCAAAGCTGCCCGAAAAGCTCCAGGCGCTCGGCTTCGCGAACCCGGAGCTGGTCGCGCCGACGTTCGCGCAGTTCCTGCATCTTCCCGGTTCGCCGGAGCCGCCGAGCGACTCGGAGGAGTGGAAGCGATCGCTCTTCATCGTCGTCTACGACGTGATCGCGGCGCTCGCCCGCGATCGTCCGCTGCTCTACGTCCTCGAGGACCTGCATTTCGCGGACTCGGCTTCCCTCGAGCTGCTCTGGTTCGTCGCATCGCGTGCGTCGCGCGTGCCGATCCTGCTGCTGCTCGCGCAGCGCGCCGGGCCGGGATCGCCCGAGCCGCACGCGGTCCGGACGAACTTCACGCAGCTGGTCCTCGAGCCGCTCTCCGATGAGGAAGCCGGCCGGATCATCGAGGCGACCTTCGACTGGATCCCCGTCGAGCTTCGCGACAAGATCGTGGCCCGCGCCGGGGGCAATCCGTTCTTCATCGAGGAGTCGATCCGCTCACTGGTCGATTCGGGCGCGGTCGCGAAGGATGAGAAAGGCGAATGGGAGCTCAGGGAGCGGCCCGCGGCGCTCGAGGTCCCCGCCACGCTGCACGCCGTCGTCGCGGCTCGCATCGACCGGCTCCCGCCGACGGCACGGGAGTGCATCCAGCTCGCATCGGTCATCGGGCAGCGCTTCGGCGATCGCGTGCTCCGCGAGGCGGGTTCGGCGCGCCTTGCCGACGCGGTCGATGAGCTCATCGCGGCCGACCTCGTGTTGGAGGCTGCGCCGGGGGAGCGCCGCGAGGGCCGCTACCGATTCAAGCACGCGGTCGTCCAGGAGGTCGCCTACAACACGCTGCTCATGCGCCGTCGGATCGAGCTCCATCGCCGGGTCGCGATCGCGTACGAGACCGTCCTCGGCGACGCGGTGCGCGACTTCCTTCCAGCCCTGGCGCATCACTACCTGCTCGGCGAGGTGCCCGAGAAAGCGGCCGAGTACTCGTGGAAGGCCGCCGAGCGCGCGACCGCGATCCACGCGCACATCGAGGCGCTCCATCTCGCGGAGCAGGCGCTGGAGCTCTACGAGAAGCTGGGCAAGCCGACCGAAGCGATCCGTGCGCTCTATCTGATCGCGCGGGTCCGCCGCTTCCGCGGCGAGAACGATGCGGCGCTGACCGCGTACGAGCGCGCGCTCGCGACGCTCGAGGGAAGCGATCCGTCGAGTCCCGAGGTCGCGACGGTCATCGCGCACATGGCCGAGCTCTGCACCCGGTGGGAGGCGAAGCACCCGGACCTGGAGGGCCTGATCGCGCGGGGCCTTGCGATCGTCAACGGAAAGAGGAACCGCGACAAGGTGCTCCTGCTCGCCGCGAAGGCGTTCATGTCGCGCAAGCGGCAGAAACCGTCGGATGCGGACTGGGAGGAGTCGCTTGCCACGGCGAAGGAGGCGCTCGCCATCGCCGAGGAGCTCGGCCTGCTCCGCGAGGTGTCACTCTGCCTGGACGCTGTCGGGTATGCGTACGGCGAGCTTGGCAATTTCCGCGAGTCGTATGCGCAGCATCAACGCCGCCTTCCCATCGCCAAATCGTTGCAGGACAGCGACGAGCTCATCGACGCGCACAACATGATCGCCGTCGCCGGGCTTGTCCTCGGCGACTTCAGCGAAGTCATCGAGCATGCGACGCTCGCGCGCGACCTCGCCATCGAGACCGAGAAGCCGCGCCTCGGGAGCGCCGCGCTCACGGGCGAGGTGACCGCGCGTCTGCTCACCGGCGATTTCCGCGGCGCCCTGGCCGCGGCGGGGCGGCGCCAGCAGTTCCTTCCGGCGGGCAAGGTGCACTCGATCCTCGGGATCGCGGCGGCGGCAGCCGCGGCGCTCGGAGCGCCCGAAGAGAAAGTCCTGCGCGAGGAGCTCGTCGAGGCCGAGGCGACCCCGGTGGAGATCGCGGCATGCGACTTCCTCATCGCGGTGTACGCGCTTCGCGAGAGCGAGTCGAGCTACCACGCGATACGGAGCGCCGGCTACCCGAGGCATCTCGTCGACCAGGCCGTGATGGGCCCGGTCGCGGTCCTCGCGGCCGCGCGCTGGCGCATCGACGACGAGCCGTTCGAGCAGCGCATCGAGGGGATCGTCGAGAAGACCGGTCACGCCCGGGGACGGGCCCTTCTCACGCAGGCCCACGGCGTGCGCGCGATGCATCGGGGCGACCTGAGCAAAGCGGAGAAGCTTCTCTTCGACGCGGTCCAGGCGTTCGGCACGCTGCGGCTCGACTACGAGCGCGCGGTCGCGCTCGCGGATCACGCTCGCGTCCTCGCGGCCCTCGGGCGGGATCACCGGGGCGAATGCGAAGAGGCGAAGGCCATCGCCGAACGGCTCGGCGCGATCGCGCTGCGGACCGCGGCCGAGCAGGTCGAGGCGGTCGCTATCTGAGCGTGCAGTCCTTCCTCGAGCGCCTGAGGCGCATCGTCGCAGGAAGTCCTCGACCGGAGGCGACGCCGCAGGGCCCAGCAGCGGCTGTTCCGGAGGAGGCCACCGCACCCGAGATCCCCCAGTCACAGCCCGAGCCTCCGGCGGAAGAACAGCTCACGGAGTCCGAGTCAGTCGCGCCGACGACCGAAGTGGTGCTCCGTCTCGAATCCGAGCGGGGCACGCCGGCCACGTTCGAGGTCGGGCGATCCGGTGCGACGATCGGCCGCGCGCCCGAGAACACCATCCGGCTCGAGGATCTCTCGGTCTCGCGCATCCATGCGCGCGTCGTCTACCGCCAGGGCGCCTACTGGCTCAGCGACGCCGGGAGCATGGGCGGAACGTGGGTCGACCGAGAGCGCCTGAGCGCGCCGCGCCGACTGGCGGTCGGTCAGGTGGTGGACATCGGCGTGTGCCGCCTCACGGTGACGTTCACGGCGGACGCGAAGCCGGATAGCGAGAACAGATCGTCTAGCTGAGGGCGCCGCCGAGCGCGCTTCGCGCCGCGTGGTACCCGCACATGCCGTGCACGCCGCCACCCGGCGGCGTCGATGACGAGCAGAGGTAGATGTCTCGCGCCGACGTCGCGTATGGATCGAGACGAGGGAACGGCCGGGTGACGAACTGGAACAGCGAGTTCTCGCCGCCGCCGATGTCGCCGCCGATGTAGTTCTCGTTCTTCCGTTCGACCTCGGCGGGCGTCATCACGCTTCGCGCGAGGACACGGTCGCGAAAGCCCGGGGCGAAGCGCTCCAGCTGTGCCTCGATGCGCCCGGTCATGTCGACGGTCGACCCGTTCGGGACATGGCAGTAGCCCCAGACCGTGTTCTTCCCCTCGGGCGCGCGCGAGCGGTCGAACAGGCTCTGCTGACCGATGAGCACGAATGGCCGATCGGGGATCTTGCCGCGGGCGACCGCGGCCTCACTCTCGGCGATCTCGTCGATGGTGCCGCCCAGATGCACCGTGCCGGCACGCAGGCATTCCGACGCGCGCCAGGGGATCGGCCCATCGATCGCGTAGTCGACCTTGAAGACGCCCGGCCCGTAGCGGAACGAGCGCAGCTGCGATCGGTACCCCGCGGAGAACCGTTCACCGGCGATGCGCTCGAGCTGTCTTGGCGTGACGTCGAAGAGATACGCCCTCGCCGGCGAGAGCTCCGCGACACCCCGCACCTGCCGGTCCACCTCGATCGTCCCGCCGAGCGAGCGCAGTCTCGCGGCCAGCGCGTCGGCGATGCGCTGCGAGCCGCCGCGTGCGATCGGCCAGCTCGCGACGTGTGTGGTCACCGCGAACATGAGCGCGAACGAAGCCGTCAGCGGCGCGTCGAGCGGCAGGACCGAGTGGGCGGCAAGCCCGCCGATCAGCGCCCGGGTGCGAGCGCTCCGAAACGCGGTCCGCGCGAGCATTCGCGCCGGCAGCAGCCCCGGCAGTCCGAGCCGCGCCAGGACGAGCGGGTGTCGCGGCATCCGTAGGAGCGGCCCGAGCGCATCGGACGCGAGCGCGTCCCACGCGCGGGCGAGCGGCTCCACGAGCCGCCGGTACATGCGCCCGTCGCTTCCCAGTCCCGCGGCGGTCGCGTCGATCGAGCGCTCGAGGATGACCGCGGTGCCGTCATCGAGCGGGTGGGCCAGCGCGGCCGGCGGCTCGACCCACTCGAGACCCTCGGGGCGCAGGTCGAGCTCGCGAAAGAACGGCGACGCGGCGCCCATCGGATGGAACGCGGAGCAGACATCGTGAACGAACCCCGGGAGCGTCAGCTCCGCGGAGCGGCAGCCCCCTCCGATCGTTGCGTTCGCTTCCAGCACCGCGACCGATCGACCGGTACGGGCGAGCGCGATCGCGGCGGAGAGCCCGTTCGGCCCCGCGCCGATGACGACGGCGTCAGGCGGCAATCGGTCCCGCTACCCGCGACGCAGGTGCCGGTCGAACCATTCGAGGGTGCGGCGCAGCGCGTCGATGCGGTTCTCCGTGACACGGAACCCGTGACCCTCGCCTTCGTACACGTGGTACTCGTGCAGCTTGCCACCCTCGCGCATCGCCTTCACGACCTGCTCGGCCTCGGCCCGCGGTACGCGCGGGTCGTTCGCGCCTTGCAGGATGAGGAGCGGCGCGCGGATCTTCGCCGCATGGGTCAGCGGGGAGCGCTCCCGGAAGAGCTCGGCATCCTTGGTCGGCTCGCCGAGCTCGCGCTCGAGGTATTCGCGGAGGTCCCCGCGGGTCGTGTCGTGCATCGTCTTCCACGACACGACGCCGACGACCGAGACACCGGCGGCGAAGCGATCCGGCCGGAGCGCGAGCGACATCAGGGTGAGATAGCCGCCGTAGCTCGCGCCGTACGCGCCGATCCGCTTGCCGTCGGCGATGTGCTTCTCTTCGAGCCACGTCGTACCCGCCGCGACGTCCTCGAGGTCTTTCCCGCCCCAGTCGCGCCGGTTCCCCTCGCGCCACCGCTTCCCGTAGCCGGTCGACCCGCGCGGGTTCGGAGCGAGAACAACGTATCCAGCGTTCACGAAGACCTGTATCGCCGGATTCCACTCGCGGTGGTGCTGCGCGGTCGGTCCGCCGTGGATCGCGACGATCGCGGGCGGAAGGTGCTCGCCACGCATCGCCTCGGCGTAGGGGACGAACAGGAGCGCCGGCACTGGCTCGCCGCCGGCCCCGGGGTATTCGATGTGGACCGGCTCGACGAGGGTGGCCGGATCGATCGCGCTCGGCAGCGATCGCGTGATCGCGCGCGGCTCGGTCGCGCGCTCGCGGGTCATGAGAACGTCCCACGGTCTCGTCGGGCTCGAGGCGGCGGCCTCGTCGTGCAGGTAGTCGAGCGCGCGCGAATCCGGCCGCCATACCGGACCGTACTCATCGTGCGCGTTCTCGGTCATCCATTCGATCCGCCCGAGCTGACCGTCGACGTACGACGCGAGCGCGATCTCCTGACGCCCGCGCTTGTCCGTCGTGAATGCGATCCGGCTCCCGTCGGGGGACCAGCGGCCGTCGAACGATTCGCCGGCGACGCCTTGACGAGTGTCGAGCAGCTTCGCCTCGCCGCCGGCGACGGGAACGACGTGGAGATCGGCGTTCGTGCGCTCGACCGGATCGCGCCGCGACGTGAACAGCAGCAGCGCGCCGTCGGGTGACCAGCGAGGCTGCAGGTCGTCGCGCGCGCCGTCCGTCAACGTGCGCTTCGCCCCGGTGATGACGTCGATGACGTTGACGGAGAACGCCTTGCCGTTCGCGTTCGCCGTGTACGCGAGCTTCGTGCCGTCGGGCGACCACGCGAGATCGCGGTGCATGACGCCAGGCTCGTTCGTCAGGTTGCGCTCCTGCTCGCCGTTTCGATCGACCAGCCAGATGTCGAACCGCTCGTCGCCCCCGGCATCGCGAAGGAACGCCACCGATCGTCCATCGGGTGACCACCGCGGCCACACCGAGCGTTCCTTCGCATCGGTGAGCTGGAAGATCCGCTCGTCGCCCTCGAGCGGCGCGCTGTAGATCTCGAAGGTCCCCGAACGGTTCCAGGCGAAGGCGACCTCGCTTCCGTCGGCCGAGAGGTCGATGCCGCCCCAGATGTAGTCGACATAGGGGACCCCCGCGAGCTCCGCGACGTCCAGCCGGCGGAACTTCGCGCCGATCGAGCGTGGCGTGAGCGGGAGATCGGCGGTGACGATGCTCGCGTCTGGATTGGCGATGGTCGTCGGGGGTCGAGGTGTGCTGGTGGCGTTCCAATCGTCAGCAAAGGCCTTCGGCCTTTTGCTGACTACCTTTTCCTGTGCAGGGGCTGGCCCC
>VBGS01000048.1 GCA_005889445.1 Chloroflexota bacterium | reverse complement strand
TGGACCGATGTCGGGTCGATCCAGGAATACGCGCGCGCGAACGCCGACCTCCTCCGCGGACGCGTACGCGTCGATCCGCCGGGCCGCGAGCTCATGCCCGGCGTCTGGACCGCGGGCGAGGTCGAGATCAACGAATCGGCGAAGCTGACGGGCCCGATCTTCCTCGGCGAGGGCGTGAAGATCGGCCCGCACGTCGAGATCATCGGCCCGACGGTCCTTCGCGACTACGTGTCGGTCGATGTCGGCGCCCTCGTCGACTCGTCGATCGTGTGGCGCAACAGCTACGTCGGCGAGCGGTCCGAGCTGCATGGCACGATCGTCGGCCGCCAGTGCGCCCTGAAGTCGCGGGTCGTCCTGGAAGAGGGGACCGTCGTCGGCGACCACTCGGTCGTCGGCGAGAACGCACGCGTGCGCGCGCAGGTGAAGATCTGGCCCGACAAGCAGATCGAGTCCGGCGCCGTCGTGGGCTCGAGCCTCATCTGGGGCGCGCAGGGCCGTCGCGCTCTCTTTGGCCGATTCGGCGTCACGGGCATCGTGAACATCGACCTGACCCCCGAATTCGTCGCGCGACTCGGCGCCGCGTACGCGTCGACTCTCCCAGAGGGCGCGACGATCACCATGAACCGCGACCAGCACCGCTCGAGCCGCATGCTCAAGCGAGGCCTGATGAGCGGCATCGTCAGCGCGGGCGTGCACGTCGCCGACCTGCTGCAGGCCCCGCTTCCGATCGGCCGCTTCCACACGCGACGTCTCGGCGCGGCGGGAGGGGTGCACGTCCGCGTGTCGCCATTCGACGCGCGCGTCTGCGACGTGAAGTTCTTCGATCGCCAGGCCCTCGACATGGACAGGGCGCAGGAGCGGAAGGTCGAAACGATCTTCTTCCGTGAGGACCTGCGGCGCGTCTCGTACGAGGACGTCGGCCGCATCTACGAGTCCCCGCGGGTCGGGACGGCCTATAGCGACGCGTTCCTCGGCGAGGTCGCGCGGCGGCATGAGATCGCCGAAGCGAAGCCGAAGATCGTCGTCAACTACTCGCACGGGACCGCCTCGCAGTTCCTGCCGCAGCTGCTGAACGCGCTGGACATCGACGTCGTCGCCGTGAACGGGATCGTGTCCGAGAACATCGGCTCCCGCTCGTTCGAGGAGTTCCAGGAGGAGCTGCGTCAGCTCGCGGTCCTCGTGCCCGCGCTGGGCGCGCAGCTTGGGGTGATCATCGACCAGGGAGGCGAGAAGGTCTTCGTGGTCGACGACCGCGGCCGGATCGTCAACGACATGCACTTCCTCGCGGCGTTCGTCGACCTCACCGTGCGGCTCGCTCCGGGCGTCGTAGCGGTTCCGGTCTACGCGCCGTCCTCGATCGAGCAGATCGTCGCCGCGCACGGAGGGCGCGTGCAGCGCGTCCGGGCGTCGGCCGAAGCGCAGATGAGCCTCGCGGCCCGCGAGCACCCGCTCCTTGTCGGGGACGGCGTCGGCGGGTTCATCTTCCCGCGATTCCATCCCTCGTTCGACGGCATGTACGCGACCGTCCGACTCATCGAGCTGCTCGCGGGCGCGAGCCTGCACCTCAGCGACGTCATCGACGCGACACCGCCGGTGCATGTCGCTCGCCTCCAGGTCGACTGCCCCTGGGAGGAGAAGGGCAAGGTCATGCGCATGCTCGCGCAGGATCCGCAGACCGAGCGCACCCGGCAGGTCGACGGCGTGAAGCACCAGAACGACGGCGAATGGGTGCTCGTGCTGCCCGATGCGGACCGCCCGCTCTTCAACGTCTACGCCGAGGCGAACGACGACGACCGAGCGCTCAGCCTCGCGCACGAGTACGCCGAGCGCCTCGAGCGCATGCGCGCCGGTTGAGCGCGGTTCGAGTCGCGATCGCGCAGTGCGCGCCGGCTCTCGGCGCGGTCAAGCGCAACGTCGAGATGCACCGCACCTGGATCACCCGCGCGCGCGACGCGGGCGCGACGCTCGTGGTCTTTCCGGAGCTCTCGCTGACCGGCTACTACGTGAAGGATCTCGCGGCGGATCTGGCGTGCTCGCCGGACGATCCGGTCCTCGCCCCGCTCGCGGAGGCGTCGCGCGATCTCGACGTCAGCGCCGGGTTCATCGAGCGGTCCCCCGACGCGAAGCTGCGCATCGCGCAGGGCTACTGGTCGCGCGGCAAGCTCGTCCACGTGCATCGCAAGGTCTACCTCCCGACGTACGGCATCTTCGATGACGGCCGCTATTTCGGTCCCGGCGATCGCTTCGACACGTTCCCGTCCGCCGGCGGGACCGCCGGGGTCGCGATCTGCGAAGACCTCTGGCACGTCTCGACGCCGTACCTGTACGCGATCGCCGGCGCGGCCGTCGTGTTCTGCCCCTCGGCGAGCCCGGGCCGGGGGGTGGCCGAAGGGGGCGACCTCGGGACCGCGGAATCGTGCCGGCTCATGGACCGTTTCTACGCGCAGTACCTGACGGTGTATGTCGTGTATGCCAATCGTGTCGGGCACGAGGACGGGATCGCGTTCTGGGGTGGCTCGGAGATCGTCGCGCCCGATGGAACGGTCGTGGCGCGCGCGCCTGAATTCGACGAGCACCTGCTCATCGGCGAGATCGACCTCGAGCTTGTGGCGCGCGAGCGCGCGCGCAATCCGCTGCTTCGCGACGAGCGGGACGACCTGGTGCTGCGCAACGTCGCCGCGCGTCTCGGACTGCCGCTCGAACATCGTGACTAGCGCGCTCGTCCGTACCGGCGTCATTCGGCCTGACCCGCACGATGCCTCGCCGCTGCGGATCGACGAGGTGCTCGTGCGGAAGATGCTCGTGCTGTTCATCGGCGACGAGACCGTCAAGGCGGGGCTGAAGCGCGCCGTCGTGGGCGTCTCCGGCGGCGTCGACAGCGCCGTGACGGTGGCGCTCGCCTGCGAGGCGCTCGGGCCCCAAAACGTGCTCGGCCTGTTCACGCCCTACCGAACGTCCTCCGAGGAATCGCGTCGGCACGCGCTGGAGCTCGCGCGCAAGCTCGGGTTCGCGCTCGAGGAAGTGCCGATCACCGCGCAGGTCGATGCCTATTTCGCCCGGCGGCAGGACGTGCACCGCGTGCGGCTGGGGAACAAGATGGCGCGCGAGCGGAAGAGCATCGAGTACGACCGCTCGTGGCCGGACGGCATCGTCCTCGGAACGAGCAACAAGACCGAGCTGCTGCTTGGCTACGGCACGCAGTTCGGCGACATGGCGTGCGGGATCAACCCGGTCGGCGATCTGTACAAGACGCAGCTCCGCGAGGTCGCCACGCACCTCGGGATCCCTGAGGAGATCGTGCGCAAGCCGCCGACCGCCGAGCTCTGGGAGGGCCAGACCGACGAAGGCGAGCTGGGATTCACCTACGCCGCCGCGGACCTCGTCCTTTATCACATGGTCGACCGCCGGCTCCGCCCCGCCGAGCTCGTCGAACACGGCTTCGACGAAAAGCTCGTCGTGCGAATCCGCGAGCTCGTGCGGCGCAACCACTACAAGCGCGTCATGCCGCTCATCGCCAAGCTGAGCCTCCGTACCGTCGGACACGACTTCCTCTATCCACGCGACTGGGAAGCCGACTGAGCTCCGAGCCGCCTGGGGTCGGGCCGGATGACTCTGTAAGTGGCGCAGCCCCGACCGAAACCCTCTCAACGCGGCGGTATCCCCGCCCTCGCTCGGGCGGGGACCCCTCCGCCGCGCGGGGGCCCTCGGTCGTGGCTGCGCCCGCATCCGAGACTGAGCCCGCCCCTCTCCGGCTCGGGGTCGGCTATTTGTTTGCGCTTCTAGCGGCTGCGTCGTTTGGAATCGGCGGCGTCATCGCGAAAGCGGCATTCGACGCGCTTGCTCCGTCGGTGCTCTCCGAGTTCCGCGTCTTCTTCGCCTTCGCAGTGTTCCTTCTCTTGTTTGGGATCACTCGGCCGGGCGAGCTTCGGATCAGGCGAGCGGACCTGCCGCTCTTCGCGGTGTTCGGCATCATCGGCCTCGCCGGGGTCTCGCTCGTCTATTACGAGGCGATCAAGCGCATCCCGGTGGGCGTCGCGCTCGTCGTCGAATACACCGGGCCGCTCATCCTGCTTATCTACGCGAGGCTCCGCGGACGCACGGTCGGCGGGCGCCTCTGGATCGCGGCGGCGCTCGCGGTCGTCGGCTGCTTCTTCGCGGCGGGCGCGTACGACGCGGGCCTTCGCGAGCTCAACGGCCTCGGTCTCGCGCTCGCGGCCGCCGACGCGTTCATCTTCGCGTTCTACTTCGCGCTCGCGGAGCGCCTCGGCACGCGCTACACGACGCCTGCGCTCCTGGTATGGGGATTCGGCTTCGCGCTCCTCGGGTGGAGCATCGTCAGGCCGCCGTGGACGCTCCCCTGGGCGACGACGCCGCCGGACGTCTACGCGCAGATCGCGCAGGTGGTGGTGATCGCGACGCTGATCCCGTTCGCGCTCACGATCGCCGCGGTGCGGCTCATCCCGGCGGCGCGGGTCGGCCTCACCGCGACGTTCGAGCCGGTGGTCGCCGCGGTCGCGGCGTGGGTCGTCCTTGGCGAGCGCCTCGAGGCGCCGCAGATCATCGGCGGTCTCGTCGTGCTCGGCGCGATCGTCGTCGCCCAGAGCCTCCGGCCGACCGCCGGAAGCGTCTAGACAGCCAGAGCGTCGCGAATCTTCGCGGCGATCGCCTCCGCCTCACCCTCCTTGTAGCCTCGTCTGATCCAGAGCATCGGCGGCGCGCCGGTCGAGAAGAGCCGATCGCCCTTTCGTCGGGGGACAACGTGCGCGTGAACGTGCGGGACGCTCTGGCTGACGCGCGTGTTGATCGCGACGAGCGTGCCCTCCGCGCCCAGCGCCGGGCCGAACACCTTCGAGATGCGCTGCACGACGCCGAAGAAGGGCGCCAGGAGCTCGGAGGGCACATCCTCCAGCGTCGCGAAGTGCTCGCGCGTGATGACCAGGGTGTGTCCCGGCATGAGGGGCGCGCGATCGAGGAACGCGACGACAAGCTCGTCGCGATAGACCTCGTTATGGGGGGCGCCTGCGACGATCTCGCAGAAGACGTCAGCGATGGCTGGGATCGTACCCGGATCGCCTACAGCGCGATCCGCACCAGCCTGCGGACCGTTTCGGTGACGGCCCCATACACAAGATGGGACGCGAGCGCGTACGCATGCGTCGACGGCGGCGTTTTGTCCGGGGGCGTTCCCAGTCCGAGGTCGGGAACCGCGGTGTTGTCGGCGATCCACCAGAGGGCCGCTCCGAACGCAAGACCGTTTCCCGTGCGCACCGGCGGAACGACCTCGGCCGCCACTCCGTAGATCGCGCCCGAGAGCGCGCCCATGCCGTAATGGACGACCTCGCCGGCGACCGGCTTCGCCTTCTCGGGCAGCTCCTGGTGGAGGACCGTTTCGCTGATCCGCTCCGCGGCCTGGACCGTCGCGGGCTCATCTTTCGCGGCGCCGGCCCGCTGCGCCGGCGCGAGCCGCTTCTCGGTCGCGCTCCACCACGCTTGGAACTGCTCCATCGCGAGCGCCCCAGCCAGCCCCGCAATCGCGCCGGCGACCGCGCCCTTGACGATGGCCACGCCGGCTCTCCTGCAAGATTCGACCCGACAACGATGGCCGGGAGGTCGCCCATGATCCAGCAGCTCCGGATATACGAGATCTTCGAACGCAACAAGGCCGCCTTTCACGACCGCTTTCGCGATCACGCGATGCGGCTGATGCGTGGCCATGGCTTCCGCTTCCTTGCCACCTGGGAGGCGAAGCGACCGGAGCGGACCGAGTTCGTCTATCTCCTCGAGTGGCCCGACCTGGCGACCAAGGAGCGCGCCTGGCGCGACTTCCTCGCGGACTCCGAGTGGAAGGAGATCAAACGCGTCACGAACGCGGAACATGGCGATCTCGTCGGCGAGATCGAGGACCGGGTCATCGTCGCCACCAGTTACTCGCCGGCGCTCGTCACCGGGTAGCGGATGGGAAAGCTCTATCTCGTGGCGACGCCGATCGGGAACCTGGAGGACGTGTCGCAGCGCGCCCTGCGCATCCTGCAGGAGGTCCACATGGTCGCGTGCGAGGACACGCGTCACACGCAGCTGCTGCTCCGCCGGCACTCCATCGTCGCGAAACACCTCACGAGCTACACGGAGTTCAACCACCGTCGCAAATCCGCGGAGCTCATCGGCCAGATGGATCGTGGCTGGGACGTGGCGCTCGTGACCGATGCGGGGACGCCGGCCCTCTCGGATCCGGGCGAGCAGCTCGTCGCCGCGGCGATCGCGGCCGGGCACGAGGTCGTCCCCATACCCGGTCCGGCCGCGGCGATCGCGGCTCTTGTCGCATCGGGTCTGCCGACGCGCGAGTTCACGTTCATCGGTTTTCCCGAGAAGAAGAGCGGCGCGCGACGCCGCGAGCTCGAACGGCTGCTCGGCGAGGGCCGCACGATCGTGCTCTACGAGAGCCCGTATCGCGTCGGAGATCTTCTCGCGGATCTGGCCGCCGTCGCTCCGAACGCGCGCGTCGCGGTCGCGCGAGAGCTGACCAAGATGCACGAAGAGATCGCTCGCGGATCGGCGACGGAACTCGCGGAACACTATGCTTCCGATCGCCCAAAGGGCGAGATCACCGTCGTGATCGCACCAGCGAACGATGCAGGGGGGCGCCGTGGCGACCCGGCGACAGCAGGAGATCGTTGATGTTCTCGTCGAGATCCCGCGCGGCTCTCGGCAGAAGTACGAGCTGGACAAGAAGACCGGACGCCTGCGTCTCGACCGGGTGCTCTTCTCGTCGGTCCACTACCCGGCCGACTACGGTTTCATCGTCGACACGCTTGGTGGCGACGGCGATCCTCTCGATGCGCTCGTTGTTGTCGAGGAGCCAACGTTCCCCGGCTGCATCCTTCCGGCCAGGCCGATCGGCACGCTCGGCATGCGCGATGAGAAGGGCGATGACGAGAAGATCCTGGCCGTACCGGCGGGCGACCCGCGCTTCGCCGAAGTCCGCGACCTGAAGGATCTGTCGCCGCATTGGCTCCGCGAGATCGAGAACTTCTTCGCGACATACAAGGAGCTCGAGGACAAGAGACCTCCGAAGATCAGCGGCTGGCACGGCGCGAGCGTGGCTCGGAGGCTGATCGCGAAGGCGCGCGAGCGAGCCGAAAAAGAAGCGGAATGAACCGGGACTACCGCAAGTGGTGGAGCCCGGCGCTCGATCGCGACATGGAGCTCCTCGTCTTCGGCGACAAGGGCACGCCTGTCCTGGTGTTCCCGACCTCGATGGGTCGCTTCTATCAGTGGGAGGACTTCGGACTCGTCGCGCACATGGCGCCGCGGATCGAGGCCGGGTGGCTGCAGCTCTGGTGCGTCGACTCGGTCGACGGCGAATCCTTCTACAACAAGGCCGCGAGCGCGCAGGATCGCGCGCGCCGCCATCTCGCATACGAGCGCTATCTCATCGACGAGGTCCTGCCAGCGATCCGGGCTGCCAATTCCGTCGATTACCTGATCCTCACCGGCGCCTCGTTCGGCGCGTTTCATGCGCTGGCCCTCGCCGCGCGCCGCCCGGGCATCGCGCGGAAAGCGGTGGGGATGTCCGGCGCGTACGACGCCTCGCGTTGGCTCGACGGCGACCGTAATGGAGACGCCTACTTCGTGAACCCGCTCGCGTTCCTTCCGAATCTGAACGACGAGCGTTACCTCGCGCCGCTTCGTGAGACCGAGATCGTGATCGCGACAGGTCGGGACGATCCGAACGTCGAAGAATCGCGCCGGCTCGCGGCGGTGCTGCAGCAAAAGGGCGTGCCCGCGGCGCTGCACGTCTGGGACGGCTGGGCGCACGACTGGCCGTATTGGAAAGAGATGGTGGACACCTACATATGAGAGAAGAGAAGGTCGTCGGCCTCCTCGTCGGCCGCGAGAACACCTTCCCTGGGCCCTTCATCGAAGCGGTGAACCAGAGGGGGGCTTCGCGCGGAGTTCGTGCCGAGATGGCGTCGCTCGGAGGAGCGCGCGAGCTCGAGCGCCAGCGGTACGCGGTGCTCGTCGACCGCATCAGCCACGAGGTGCCCTACTACCGCGCGCACCTCAAGAGCGCCGCGCTCCAAGGCACCGTCGTGATCAACGACCCGTTCTGGTGGGAGGCCGACGAGAAGTTCTTCGAATGCACGCTCGCGCGCGAGCTCGGGGTGGCCGTGCCGAAGACGGTCGTGCTGCCCAACAAGTCATATATCCCGGACATCTCGGACCAGTCCCTGCGAAACCTCCAGTACCCGCTCGATTGGGATGGCATCCTCGAGTACACGGGGCTCCCGGCCATCTTGAAGCCCAACACAGGCGGCGGATGGAAGGATGTCTACCGCGTCGACAACAAGGAGGAGCTCCTCTGGGCCTACGACCAGAGCGGCGGGCTCCAGCCCGGCTACCGGCCGAAGACGATGATCCTCCAGGAATTCATCAAGTGGGAGGACTATGTCCGCTGCATCTGCGTCGGGCGAAAGGACGTCCTGCCCATCCGCTATGACCCGACCGCGCCGTTCCACGAGCGGTACGTGATCGATCGCCCGGTCGAGGGGGACCTGCGGACGCGTTCGATCCTCAACGCGATCCGGCTCACCGACGCGCTCGGTTACGACATGGACACCGTCGAGTTCGCGGTCCGCGGCGGGGAGCTCTACGCGATCGACTTCCTGAACCCGGCGCCGGACTTCGACAGCTTCTCGATCAAGGAGGCGAACTTCGGCTGGGTGCTCGAGAAGATGAGCGCGCTCGTCATCGCGTATGCCACGGGAGAGGCGACGCCGCCGTGGCAGGGGGAGCATCGCTGGTGGCGGCACGTGAGGTGAAGCGGCGCGGATCGCGCACGCGCGATCCGCTGGTGGCGTATCACGAGCTCCTCGAGGACCCGGTGCTCGCCGCCGAGAGCGCGGCGATGCTCACCGAAGGGCAGCGCGAGCGCCGCCTCGTGTTCGGCGACCGCCCGCTGTGCGTCTCGCTCCGGCCCAATCTCATCAGCGACTGGCAGTACCGAGCCGTCAACACCGCGGCCGAAACGGTCTACGCCGCGCTCGGCCGCCTCGAGCGCGCGCTTCTCTCCGACGAGGTGCTGCGGCGCGAGCTCGATCTGGATCCCGAGGAGGAGGAGCTCGCGCTCGCCGATCCCGGGTTCACCGCAGCGTCGCCGTCGTCACGGCTCGACGGCTTCATCGGGGACGACGGGATCATCCGCTTCGTCGAGTACAACGCCGAGTCGCCCGCCGGGATGGCGTACAACGACGAGCTCGCGCACGTGTTCGCCTCGCTGCCGGTGATGCGCCGCTTCCGCGAGCGGTTCAAGGTCCGAAGCGTGTCCGTGCGCGGCCGGCAGCTGACCGCGATGCTCCGCGCGCACCGCGGCCGCTCCAGCACGTCACCGCGCATCGCGATCGTCGACTGGCGCGGGCTCCCGACGCTCACCGAGTTCGAGATGTTCGAGCGCTTCTTCGAATCGCGCGGTATCCACACGATCATCTGCGCGCCCGAGGACCTGTCCTACGAACGCCGCAGGCTGCGAGCAGGCGGCAAGACCGTGGATCTGGTGTATCGCCGCGTGCTCACGAGCGAGCTCCTCGCCAAGGACGGCGTCTCGCGGCCGCTCGTGCGCGCGTACATGGAGGGCGCCGTCACGGTCGTCAACAGCTTCCGCGCGAAGCTCCTGCACAAGAAGATGAGCCTTGCGCTCCTCTCGGACGATCGCTATGCACGCCTGTACACCGCGGACCAGCGCTCGGCGATCGCTCGCCACGTTCCGTGGACGAGAAAGGTCCGCGAGGGGCACACGACCTACGCCGGAAGCGTGATCGACCTGGCCGACTTCGTCATGGCCAATCGCGCCCGCCTGGTGCTCAAGCCGAACGATGAATACGGCGGCAAGGGTGTGGTGCTCGGGTGGACCATCGAACAGCACGAGTGGGAGCAGTCGCTCCTCGCGGCGCTCGCCAGCTCGTACGTCGTACAGGAGCGGGTCGCGGTCCCGCGCTACCCGTTCCCCGTGCTGCTCGACCGCATGCACTTCCTCGACCTTTCGATCGACCACGATCCGTACCTGTTCTGGGGCAAGGTGTCCGGAACGCTCGCACGGGTCTCATCGAGCGCGCTCCTCAACGTCACCGCCGGCGCCGGGAGCGTCGTGCCGACCTACGTGGTGGAGGGCGCCGAGTGAGCCTGGTGCTGGCCGCGGGGGAGAAGGTGATCTGGCAGGGCACACCGAGCGGCCTGCGGGCGTTCCTCCGTCCGATGGACATGTTCCTACTCTTCTTCTCGCTGTTCGCGGCCTTCTTCTTCGTGACCACGATCTTCGCCGCTGGGCGAGGCGGGACAAGCGGAAGCTCGATCGTCGTCGCGGGGCTGTTCCCGCTCATCTTCTTTGGCGGATTCTTCTTCGGGCCGCGCCTCTGGAGCATGTGGCGTGAGGCATCGGGGACCCGGTACACGCTTACCGACCGGCGCGTGGTGCTCCAGAGCCGCGGCCGACGCGTGGAGCTTGACCTCAGAACCCTGCCGTACCTCGAATTCGAGCGCTCCTGGCTCAGCGGTCCGACGATCTACTTCGCACAGCGCAACCTCTATGAGGGATGGGGTGGGTTCTACGGTGGATCGCCCGCGCCGGCCTTCCGCGGGCTCGCCGATGCGGATGCGGTCTTCCAGCAGATCAGTGCGGCGCGAGCGGGAGCCGCGCGATGAGACAGACAGACGTTCCCCGGCTCACGATCGGCATCGAGGAGGAATTCCAGATCGTCGACGCCGAGGGCCAGCTGCGGAGTCACTCCGAAACGCTTCTCGCGGCGGCGCGGCCGCGGCTCGGCGAGCAGATCAAGCTCGAGATGATGCAGTCGGTGATCGAGGCGGGCACGAAGATCTGCGCCGACATCAGCGAGGCCCGTGAGGAGATCGGCACGCTCCGCGGCACGCTCGCGGCGCTTCTGCGACCCGCTGGGCTGCGGCTCGCCTCCGCGGGCACGCACCCGTTCTCGCACTGGCAGGAGCAGCAGGTGACCGGGCAGGAGCGCTACAAGATCCTCGAGGAGGAGCTCCAGGAC